>JASLWO010000042.1 GCA_030740795.1 Acidimicrobiales bacterium
CAGTTCTTTCATTTATTGTGGGTGAAGTATTCTCTGTTTCCTCTGAACATCCCGAAGTGGAAACAAGGAACAGGACTATTGACAGGCACGTCAGAGAAGTTATGAATTTAGATATGGTAAACGTGTTTTGATGCATCTTCACTCTTGTTTTAGACGTAATGTTACTAAATGCCTATCATTCTAAGAAACGGGGAGGATTAATGACAGGTAGAAAATTTAATTTTGAAACTGAATTGGATGAGATGCATCGCGCTGTCCTCAGCGTACTTCCAGAAAAATTATTGGACCTGACCGATATTTCGGTCACAAGGGCGGGACTTGATGCTCTTATGAGTCAAATGCCTTCACCGGAGCTTCCAGCACAAATCTCCGTTGAAGACGTTCATGTCCCGGGCATTGATAGCGACCCTGATGTGCTGGTACGGGTTTATAAGCCGGTATCGCTTTCATCTGATGCTCCTGGTTTGCTGTGGATCCATGGCGGTGGGATGGTACTCGGTTCTGTTGATATGGATGACGTTGGCTGTGCTGCGGTAGCTAATCAGCATCAATGTGTTGTGGTTTCCGTTGATTATCGTCTCGCCCCCGAAAACCCTTATCCTGCCCCGTTGCATGACTGCTACGCTGCGCTGAAATGGTTCGCCGAAAATGCAGATGACTTGGGAGTTTCCTCTGAAAGGATCGCTATTGGTGGTGCGTCTGCTGGTGGTGGACTTGCCGCTGGGACAGCATTAATGGCTAGAGACAATGGAGGGCCTGATTTAATTTTTCAATTGCTGGTCTTCCCAATGCTTGATCATCGGAATGAGACTCCTAGCAGTTTTGGGATAACCGACACAAGAGTCTGGAATCGCGACGCGAACCTAGCGGGCTGGGCGGCCTACCTTGATGGAATAGAACCAGTCCCTCCCTATGCTTCTCCAAGTATCGCTGATGACCTTTCCGGCTTACCACCCGCGTATATCAGCGTCGGAACACTTGACATTTTCATAGATGAAGATATTGAATACGCTCAACGTTTATCGCAAGCTGGGGTTCCCGTAGAGCTTCATACCTACCCCGGGGCTTTCCATGGTAGCAATGGGTTCGTTGCTGAATCACCATTGTCTATTAGGTGGGCAGCGGACCAAAGTGCCGCCTTGGAAGCAGCGCTTAACCCTGAAACCTGAACCACTTACTGACTCTGCTTATGGATATTCGAATTTTTACTGAACCTCAGCAAGGCGCTGGTTATCACCGGCTCTCGAAGCTCGCTACCCATGCGGAGGGTTTGGGATTCGATGGTTTCTTTGTCAGCGATCATTATCACGTTATGGGCGACAATGACCCAAGAATGGGGCCAACAGATGCGTTGACGACTCTAGCTGGTTTGGCACGAGACACGGAACGAATCCGGCTCGGGACTCTTGTATGTTCATCGACGTTTAGAGAACCTGGACGGTTAGCTGTGATAAGTGCCGAAGTTGATCAGATGTCTCAGGGACGGTTGGAGTTAGGAATTGGCGCTGGCTGGTTTGACCGTGAACATCACGCGCTTGGGATAGAATTCCCCTCGCTTAAAGAACGCTTTGACCGCATGGAAGACCAGCTAGAAATCCTCCGCCTATTTCGCGATACTGCCGTTGATAAGACATTTAATTTTGAGGGGCGAACCGTATCGCTTGATAATTGCCCGCCGCTTCCCCAGTCGTTTCAGGATCCGGGAATCCCTATCATCATTGGGGGCGGTGGTCCGAGAAGGACACCGAATTTAGCTGCCCGCTTCGCTGACGAGTTCAATTTTGCTTTTCGATCTCCTCAAGAATTCCAAAGAGCGGTTGAACGTGTAACCCAAGCATGCGAATCTATTGGCCGCGATCCGGAAGATCTTGTCTTGTCTGTGGCTCAGGTGGTATGCGTCGCTGATTCAGAAAATGAGTTGGTGAAACGTGCTAAGAGAATTGGTCGTGACCCAGTAGAGCTTAGAGAGAATGGCGTTGCTGGAATGCCGGAGGAAGCGGCTGAGCAAATAATGGCTTTCCAACAGGAGGGCGCTTCGCGGATATACCTCCAAGTACTTGATGAAGATGACCTGGATCACATAAGTCTCATCGCTGAATCAATTGCCCCATTACTTGAGAGAGGAACTGAAGATGCCTGACTTATCAGAAAAAGTTTTTGTCATTACTGGCGGCAACGGAGGTATCGGTCTTGGAATGGCTGAAGGTATAGCTGCTGCCGGGGGTTCAATTGCCATATGGGCACGAAACGAAACCAAAAATAATAATGCTGTAGAGACTCTGGAGAAAATGGGAGTCGCTGCGAAGGCGTATGTTTGTGATGTGAGTTCTGAGCCGGCAATTCTTGAATCAATAGCTGAGACGGTTTCGGATTTTGGACGGATTGATGGTTTGTTCGCCAATGCCGGCCGATCTGGGACTGGAACGCCTTTCGTGGATCTTTCTCTCGAAGAATGGCAGAAAGTCATGGCTGTCAATCTTGACGGTGTTTTCCTCTGCATGCGAGAAGCCGCTAAGCAGATAATCTCTCAAGGGTCAGGTGGAAGCCTTGTCGCTGTCTCATCAACTTCTGCTGTGCACGGGGCTGCTGGAAATGAAGCTTATGGGACTGCTAAAACCGCAGTAACGGGTCTTGTACGCGCTCTCGCAGTTGGACTGGCGCGACATAGAATAAGAGTGAATTCTTTGCTTCCCGGTTGGACCGTGACTGAACTCGCTGGGCCTGCTTTTGAAAATGACCGATTTCGGGAAGTTACGACGAAAAGGACTCCCGTGCGTCGGTGGGCTGACCCAAGCGAATTCCGAGAGGTTGGGGCTTTTCTGGCTGATCCATCGCAAACCTTCCATACCGGTCAACAGGTATGTCTGGATGGCGGTTACACAATTTTTTAGCAGATGTGCCTGAAATCACAAGATATTTGCATAACGCTTCACGGAGATTGAGTTAGTTTCGCCTACGGTAGGACTCTATGTCTGAAACGACCAAGCGTGGTTCAACGCGTGATGCTCTTGCCATAACAGCGTTTAGGCGTCTTTATATTGGTTCGTTTCTATCCGGAATAGGTCGATGGATGCAAACAGCAGCGTTGGGGGTTCTTGCTTGGGAGATAAGTGGATCAAGTAAGTATTTAGGCGCGATAATCTTTGCCAACCTAGGTCCGCTTGCGTTATTGAGTCTGCTCGGAGGTTCCCTGGCTGATACCGGAAATAGGCGAAAAATTCTTTTCCTTACTCAAGTTTGGCAATTAGCATGGACTATCGTCCTAGCGGTCAATGTCGCTGATGGTGTCATAGACCAGAAGACATTGTTAGTAATAGTATTTATCATCGGGCTAGGGCAAGGTATTTACGCTCCGACATTTACTTCAGTGATTCCAGAATTAGCTGGGCGAAATAATCTACAAGCCGCAGTGGCTTTAAATTCAATGTCCATGAACGGGGCTCGCGTCGTTGGTCCGGCCTTAGGCGGGTGGCTTACCAGCAGATTCGGTTTCGCTGAAGTTTTTAGCCTTAACGCAGTTACATATCTGTTTGTTTTAGCAGCAATTGCATTCACCCGAATCCCTCCAGCTAGCGCAGAACCTAGAAATTTAGGTGACCGTCTTTTTGGCGGTTTTAAAATAGCGAGGAGGGCCCCACAAGTTGGAAGGCCATTGGTTCTCATGTCATTGTTTTCTTTCTTTTGTCTCCCCTTCATTGGTCAGTTACCTGCAATCGCAGAAATAAATATGGGAATTGACGCTAAAAGTACGCAGTATGGCTGGTTCTTCGCCATGTTTGGATTCGGGGCGTTGTTTGGTGCTTCTTTGGTAGGAACAGTTCTTCTTCAAGCTAGACGCGACCTACTTATCCGTTTTTCGCTTATTTCTTTTGGTGGTACGTTAGCTTGGCTGGTTTTCTTACGCTCGATTGAAGTCGGCTACTTCGCTATTTTCTTGGTTGGTTTGTGTTACCTTATTTTGCCCACGACGCTAAGCACTTACTGGCAGGAACATGTAGACGAGAATATTCGTGGGCGGATAGCTGCTATCTGGGTGCTTTCTTTTGGGGGGACGGTTCCCTTTGGGAATTTAATTGCCGGACCTGTTATTGAAGCGACTTCTTTATCAACAGTCCTCTACGCAAGCGCTATTATCGCCATCTTACTTGGAATTTTTTTCCGACTGAAACCAGGCCCTGTCATTGGGGAGGAGATCCTCTCACAAGTCGGATCTAATTAGTTTCCGGTTCGTTCATATAATCCCGATAGTAGGTGATTTGGCCGTTTTCCACCTTGTAAACACCCACTCCCTCTCGATGACCTTGGTCTGAAGTGAATGACCATTGTGCCCATGCGGTACTTTCATCTCCGGAAAGTTTCTCTAAACGAAAAATGCCGTTAATGGAGGCGACGACAGAGTTCATTCTAATTAAGAATCCTGTTATCTCACTCCGGCCAGTGAACGTTCCATAGATTGGGTCAACGAATAGTGCGTCTTTCGAAAACATATGTGCAGAGAGGGTGTAATCCCCTGAATCCTGATTGGACCAAAATTCTTTTAATACCTCGTAGGCTTTGCCTTCCATGCCGCTTCCTTTCTTGAAAAGAACTATTGTAATACGTGAATTCTAAACAGGTCTAGCAACAGAATCTAGTCGCTTCATGGCAATGGATAGAAGTGCAATGATGCAGATTATAAAAAATCTATTTCCAGAGAAAACGAGGCATCAACGTTATGAAAGGAGAACTGGTAGGGCAAATAAAAGGTGTCTGTGTTGGTCGCGTAGGTGAGATTAAGACTGGTCGCCGCAGCATCAAGACTGCTTTCGTAAAAGAGCCTATTGGCGATGCTGTTCCTTTGACCACACTCGGATTTGATGGCGACGAACATACCTATGAGGATCACGGAGGCCCTGACATGGCGGTCCTGCTTTACCCGATTGAGCATTATACGTATTGGGCCGAACTCGGTATTGATTTACCTGAATTAGGTGCTTTCGCCGAAAATCTCACCGTATCCGGCCTTGCTGAAACCGATGTGAATATCGGGGATGTATTCCAAGTCACTTCACCTCGACTTGATCCCGAATCTAAGCCTGTTCGGTTGCAGGTCTGCCAGCCAAGAAGCCCATGCTATAAAATTGCAGCCCGTTACGGTCGAAAAGATCTGCCAGCCTTAGTCCAAGAAACCGGCTTCATCGGCTATCTGGCTCGAGTTCTTTCTGAAGGTGATGTAGCAGCAGGCGATAGCCTCCAACTTGTTGAGAGAACCAGTTCGATTAGCGTGACCGAAGCTGGCCGCATTGCAAACGTTGACCGAAACGACTACGACGGAGCGCGTAGGATACTTGACATTGAGACTCTTGGGTCTTCCACGCGGGTGACGCTTGAGGCTCGGCTAAAAGAAAAAGCTGAGCTAGGTCTCCACACGGCTCGACTAGTTCTTCCAGACTGAAGTAGGGACATGATGATGTTCCGGACTCACCGACATGATCAAAAAGCTGAGATTCTTTAGCGCTTCGTAGGTTTACCTCCTAGAAGGTGTTTCTAGGGGGGTATCTAAACTAATTAACTTGTTTGTCGTGCCCTTCCCAGTACGGAGCTCGAAGTTTATATTTTTGGAGTTTCCCAGTCGCTGTACGAGCAAGTTCATCTCTGAATTCAATTGATGTCGGACACTTGTAGTGAGCTAGTTTCCCACGACAATAATCAATTAGTTCTTCTTCGGAAACTTCACCTTGTGTAACAACAAGTGCTTTTACTGTTTCCCCCCACTTCTCATCAGGAACTCCAATTACAGCAACTTCCGTGACTTGCTCATGTGAGAAAAGAACGTCTTCGACTTCAATTGATGAAACATTTTCGCCACCTGAAATAATGACATCTTTTTTTCGATCGGCGATCGTAACGTAATTCTGCTCATCTATATATCCGCCATCACCTGTGTGAAACCATCCGGCTTGAATTGCCTCATCTGTAGCTTCTGGTTGTTCCCAATACCCTTTCAGAACATGATTTGAACGAGCACAAATTTCTCCATCATCAGTTACTTGGAGGTTGACTCCTAACGCTGGTGCGCCCGCACGGCCAAGAAGTTTCGCTCGTTCTTTACTTGAAAGTTCATCCCATTCTGACCTACCGCGAGACATCGTGAGAAGCGGAGCTGTCTCAGTTAACCCATAAATTTGAATAAATTCCCAATTGAGCTCGGTCTCTACTCGTTCAATTATCGAAGTGGGAGGTGGGGCACCAGCAACTACTATCCGCGTCCGGCCTGCTCCGGGTATGGGTCCCTCCCATTCATTGGCAGCATCTAGAATCGCTGCAACGACAGCTGGAGCACCGCACATAAGCGTTACTCCATGATCTTCAATTCTCTTTAAAATTTCATGCCCATCTACTTTACGAAGTACAACTTGAGGCACTCCCATCGCTGTCAGGGCGAACGGCATCCCCCAGCCGTTGCAATGGAACATTGGGAGGGTGTGGAGATAAACGTCACGATCACTTACTCCGGTTTGCCATCCAAAGATAGCTGCATTCGTCCAAAGCATTCTATGCGTCATTTCAACGCCTTTGGGCCGGGCAGTGGTTCCGCTGGTGTAATTGATCGTGGCTGTTGCGTCCTCATCTAATTCCCACGGAGATGGTTCCCCTTCCCTGAACAGGATGCTGTCTGATTCAGCGCCTAACGTCAGGAAATGCCTTACGTTAAGTCCCTCAAGGGATTCTCGAAGCTCTGGATCAACCAGAAGAACTTCTGCGCCGCTGTGATTGAGGATATAACTGATTTCTTCACGATTAAGTCGAAAATTTATTGGCACCCCTACACGCCCCCAGGCGGCAGTTCCGAATAGGAATGCCAACATGCGAGACGCGTTCTGAGAAACAAGAGCGACTCGGCCGCCTTGAGCCACTCCCAACTCTTCAAAACCTTTCGCCATAGCTTTCGCTTTGTCAGCGAATTGTCCATAAGTAAGTTCCGGTAGCGGTTCTGCTGGCTGGTCAGGTTCATCAAAAACACCAACTCGGTTTCCATACACCAACCTAGCTCTTTCTAAATGGTCTCTTATCGTCAATGGAACAAACACAAGTACGTCCTTCTTTCAGTGGTCCTGTTTTAGTTCAGAAACTTACGACATGAAAATTTCATTCACTAAGAGTAGAAGATTCTCAAACCAGAGCCGTTCCGAACTAGATTTGTTTAACGCATGGTCGTGCTGATGCGTTTAAAAACTGAAATTCTTCCAACCACAACATGTATGAGTCTCTAGTTAACTAGTTGGGAGCGTGTTGGTTAATGAAGCTATCTGCTAAATTGAACTAAGTGAATGCACCAAACATTCTTCTTATAGTCGCTGATCAAGAACGACAAAGAGGCTGGATCCCTGACGGTTTCTCTTTACCTGCTCGCCAACGGTTAATGGATCAAGGGCTTGAATTCACTCGGTACTACACGCATACTTCTCCTTGTTCCCCCGCTCGAGGAACATTATTTACCGGACAATATCTTCCAGTTCATGGTGTCACTGAAAATTGCATAATGCCTGCGAACGGCGAACTCTCTACAGATGCTCAAACCCTAGGCAAGTTATTTAGAGACCAGGGTTACTACACCGGTTACAAAGGCAAATGGCATTTGACCCCTGACGCGTTCCCCGACATGGATGCCTACGGATTTAGTGACTGGGAAGGAAACGATAAAGCCTTCTGGGGTCAAGCAGGCAGTGGCGTTGAATTTGATGAACCTATAGCAAGATCTGCTGCTTCTTGGATCAGAGACCGGAAAGATGAGACATCGCCGTGGTTCCTGTCAGTCGGTCTGGTAAATCCTCATGACATTATGTGGTTCCCCATGGACCAGCCTTGGTATCAGGAGCTCAATGCTGAGAAAGTGAGATCACTTCGTGATAAGTACTCAGGTTACGACTGGGGTCGCGAAGATCCGCTACCAGCTTTTGAATTACCCTACGAGGAATGGTTCACGGAACTTCCAGAGAATTTCCATGATGACCTACATACAAAGCCAGATGTGCACCGGCGCTTCATGCATGAAATGTCAAGGTCGAATGGCTACCTTGACCCTAATGACCATGGTAAATGGTTACGGCTTCTTGATTACTATCTTAAATTGCATCAGATGAGCGATGAGAGTCTGTCCCTGATTCTAAACGCCCTTGATGAAACGGCCGCTTGGGATAACACCGTTGTCATATTTACCGCCGACCACGGTGACCAATCTGGTTCACACGGGCTACGGTCAAAAGGTCCATGGAATTACGAAGAAACGATGCGTATACCTTTGTATGTCGTCGCTCCAGGGATTACGGAACCAAGTACCGTAACTGACGCAATGATGAGCCCCATAGATTTAGCTGCGACTATTTGCGATTTAGGTGGAATAAAGCCCACCAACGCAGAATTGCCGGGAAAATCCATGCTTCCCCTATGGTCAAATCCAAACTTGCCGGGGCGAGAATTTGTTCTATTCGCTCAGGATTGGGCTTGGTACGACGGTCTTATCAACACCCGTTACGCAAGTCGCGGAATATTCGATGGTCGTTACAAATATTGTCGATACTACGGGGTTGGAGGGTCCAGTACGACTAGAGGAACACCAATTGCCCATAACAAACTATTCGGACCTGATGCCCATTTCAATGACCAAGAACACGAATTCTATGACCTTCAAGAAGACCCTGGTGAACTTATCAATTTAGCCATGGACCGTGGCAGGCGTTCGGAAATCCATGAATGGCATCAACGGCTTCTCGCAGCCGAAAAAGAAGAATTCGTTTCTTTAGGCTAACAATTTGATTCAAGCACCTCCCTTCCCGCTATCCATTGAAGGCATCGATGCTTCGTTTCTCAGCGGAGCTTTAGAACGAGAAATTCATGGGTTTCAGTCCGAACGTATCGGGGAAGATCGTGGCATGCTCGGAGAGATCTACAAATTAACCCTAGATGTCGATGATGCTGGACCAAGTAGCATTGTCGCCAAATTTGCGTCGCAACGAGAACAATCACTGGATTCAGCTAAGCGCGGCGGGACTCATGAACGAGAGCTACGGTGTTATGACGAACTCCTTTCACTAACACCCATAGCTACTCCTGACCTTTACGCTTGCTGGTATGACGGTCAGAGCGCCGAGTATCTCATCCTTCAGGAACTAATTGACTTTGATGAATCAATTGATCAAATCAACGGGATTTCCATTCCAGAGGCGAAATTAGTTATTCAGGAGATAGCTGGACTGCATGCTTTCTGGTGGAAGAACCAGGCACTTGAAGATCTCCCCTGGCTTCCTCGACTCGACGATAACCGTAGGCGAACTAACCTACCTACGGTAACTAGGCTTGGCTGGGAAAGCCTTCGGAACGTTTTAAGCGAACAAGAACTTGACCCCCCATCTGTTTCGGCAGATGCTTTAGCAGGAAAAATAGATAATTTGCTATGCACCATTTCTGACAATGAAAGAACACTAGTTCATAGTGACCTCCGTGCAGACAACCTCTTATTCTCACAAACAGGAGATTCTGTTGTAATCGTAGACTGGCAAGGGTGTTGTACCGCCCCACCCGTTTTTGACTTGACCTATTTTTTGATTCAATCCCTCACCATTGATGACCGTCGGGAAAATGAAGAAAAGTTGCTTGACTACTATGCGCAAGCACTCTCTAACCGTGGGGTTCGTCTAGCTAAAGACGTTATCTACGAAATCTATACGGGTTCGATCCTTTATGGGTTAGCTATCGCGTGCGCTATCCCTCTGATCAATGAAATAAAAGTGCCTCGCGTTAGGGACCTCGCCACCTCAATGGCGTCAAGATCTCTTGCAGGTCTCAGCGACCACGGGATATCTTTGCTTTAGAAGAAATAGTCTTTAGGGAACTGATGGACAGCGATTTAACACTTTTGCTGTAATGGTGCTTAAAGATAAAGCCTCGAAGGGGTAGGCTCAAAGTTTCTTTATGGTATTTACGTTGCTCATCTTTTTGGTTTTCTCGCAATGGGAGTTTAATGCTCAGAGAGAACTGTAAATACTTTGAGAATAGATTCAAGGCTTAATGGCATTTCGTATTTTCGGAAATGCCTTTCAAAGTACCAACCCATGAGGACCGAGCGAAGAAATTCGGTTGCTTCATCTTCTGAAAGGAAGGATATCTCTCCGGTTTTTATACCTAGTCTGGCTAGAGCTCGAAAAGTCACATTTTGATAATCCGTTCGACGTGGTAAGAGCTTCGCAAACTCTGGGTGAATCCTTGCTTCAACTGGAACCGCTGCCATAAAATCAGAGTAATCAGGCAATTGTTCAATTAGCTCATTAGTAAGTCTAACTACTTTCTCAATTGCTATGGTAAGAGTTTCCTCATCAAGTTGTGTGTTTACGTCACTCCAAATAATATTAGCGGTATCTTCAAAGACTTCTTCGTAAAGCTTTTCTTTGCTCTGGTAATAGTGATAAATGGCGCTGGGGGCCAGATGTGCAGATTCAGCTATAGCTGAAATCGCGGCACCGTCAAAACCTTTGTTAGCAAATTCGATTCGCGCAGCATTAATTATCTTTTTTCTCGTATCTGCACTATCCACGCCCCTAGGGCGACCTCTACTTTTATGAATGGGCATACCTTAATCTTCCTTGAGAAACATTACCTCTATTGCTAGCGACTTGCCACGTTAAAGACCAGCAGCTGTGTTAGATGGCGAACATTAAATTTTCTTTCAAGAAGATCTATTCCGGCGTTAAAGAAAAGAGCCAGAAAGTATCGCCTGTAATGACATGGGCGCTATCGCTGCCCCCATTCCAAAGTTGTTAATCTGGTAAAGGAGTCGTTGTCCAAGCCCTCGTTTCGACGCCAAGAACTCTCCAAAAACGACGCTCAGGGTCGCATAAGTTGAAGCATGTTGAAGCGCTCTGAATAAAGGCCCACGAATGCTTGGGATCACCACGAGCTTAAATTTCTGCAGTTTCGTCGCTAGTTATTCCTTATTCGCAATCAGGGACAAGGATGAGTTCATCAGCACTGTAAAGGCGAGAGGTTTTGTCAACAGCGAGTGAAATCTCACTGATTGAGGAAACTATCTCGTTTTGAGGTGCGCCTGTAAGACTGAACCCTTCATAGTATTTGTCAATAATGGCTGAAATCAATGGGTGCAAAGATTCCGGAGAGTACGTTCGAATAATTTCAGCTGCACGGTCATGGTTTGCTGGATCAGTTAGCCATAGTGCTGCTTCGTTCATTGCTGAGTTCAAAGCACAGAACCATTCAGGATATTCTTCAACCGTTGAACGAGCAGCTGTAACCACATGACCTGGCCACATCAGACCAGCTGGGTCGTTGCCTCTCTGGATAGAGAAAGGCGACATGCCATAGCCTTCTGCTTCAAGAACTATCAGGAATGGGTCGAAAGTGACCGTCCAATCTATTTCTCCTGCAACCATAGGTGTTAATGGGTCTTGACCCACAGCTACCCATGTGAAGCATTCAGTATCTAAACCGGCTTCTTGGATAAGGATTCTTGCGAGATCCTCAACTGCAGCCCTTCGGGCTACAACGCCAACATTGGAGCAGTTAAGTGCTTCCATGTCGGTTTGCCAATCTGAATCAACTGTAATTCCATTCGCAGCAGCGAAATCTGCGTCGACGATTACATCGAAGAGGTTATAAAGAAGAATTTCTTGCGTAACGACGAGGTCTAATTCTGCTTCTAGAAGTTGGAACGTATTGTTGTATATGTTTCCAACCCAATCAATTTGGCCACTAACAAGAGCATCTGCAATTTCCTGACCTGAGTCAATTTGAATGCATTCAATTGTGATTCCTCGTTTTTCAAACAATCCTTCATCTTCCGCTATCCAACGTGTCATAGATGCTATTGAGGGCGTACATGTTGTTTGTAGAGTGACTGGGTCCTCCAAAGCATTTAGCCCAAGACCACCATATGTTGACCTTTCTTCAGAAGGTGTTGGGGCTACGCCTGACTGGAATGTGAGTTCGTCTATGACTTCTTGCACACCGTCAGCGTCATACTCGTACACTTCGTAAATACCTGTTCCTGGTTCACCTACATCGAGGAAATCGATGGCGCCTGAAG
>JASLWO010000043.1 GCA_030740795.1 Acidimicrobiales bacterium
GTTCTATCTAGGCGGCTTTAGCAATGGAACAACTCCTACCAACAGTTTCAGTGATAATGCCGGTTCGAAATGCTGCTCAAACATTAGAGAAGGCGCTTTCTTCCACCCTTAACCAAACATATGCCTGCATTGACCAAATCATTCTCGCTATAGGTCCCTCAGACGATATGACTGAAATCATCGCAACAAATTACCAATCTATGGATAGTCGTATAGAAATTATTGCAAATCCTTCAGGGTTAACTGCAACAGGCTTAAATATGGCGGCCCAAAAAGCAAAAGGCCAATATCTGATAAGAGTAGATTCTCATTGCGAGATCCCGCCTGCATACATCGAAACTGCTATTGAAACCATAACCAGTACAGGAGCTGGAAATGTTGGAGGTATACAAAAAGCCGTAGGGAAGGGCCCATATCAGAGTGCCGTTGCCCATGCTATGACTTCACGTTTCGGAGTCGGAAACTCAAAATTTCATTATGGCGGTGAAGAAGGTCCTAGTGACACCGTCTATCTCGGGGTATACGAAGCAGAGCTCTTTCATGAACTTGGAGGATTTGACGAATCACTCGTACGAAACCAAGACTACGAGTTAAATACGAGAATTCGTCGGGCAGGAAGAGTTGTTTGGTTCGACCCTAAACTCGCCGTGACTTACTCGCCTAGGTCCAATTTCGTTGGACTCTCATCTCAATATTTCCAATACGGTAAATGGAAAAAAAGGGTGATAGCAAAAGACCCTCGGTCTACTAAATTTCGTCAAATTGTCCCACCGGCAACTGTTCTAATTTTGTTAGCTAGCTTGGTTCTTTCCTTCGTTTACAATCTCTTCTTTCTGACAATCCCATTTTCGTATATTTTCGCAATTCTGGTCGCGAGTTGCATAATTCCAAAAATTACGATTCAACAACGCCTACTACTTGTTTTAGTCTTTCCGACAATGCATCTATCTTGGGGGATTGGGTTTCTTATTGGAACAGGCAACTAGCTATACACAACTTTTGTAAGCATTCATAAAATGCTGAGTGGGGCTGGCTGACATAGACCTTCAAGTTCCGTAACCTTAATGCGATCTCGGTTCTCCCACGTTATTTCTAAGCTCGGATCTTTTCGTAATTTAAATTCTCGAAAATTCATTTCGCTAGCATCAAACGTTAGAAGTCGACCTATAAGAGAGTCTCCCAATCCTAAAAGTAGTTTTATGGTTTCTAGAGCTTGGAGAGTACCTATGATCCCTGGAAGAACACCCAATACTCCAGCCTCGGCACAACTAGGTGCAAATTCAGGAGGAGGGGGTTCTGGGACCATGTCTCTGTAAGTCGGTCCACTCTTGGGATCAAATACGGTTACTTGACCCTCAAATCTAAATATTGATCCATGAACCACAGGGATCCCCAGTTTCACAGAGGCGTCGTTCAATATGTACCTGACAGGAAAATTGTCTGTCCCATCTACGATGACATCGTATTCAGAGATAATTTTCTCTATGTTTGATGCATCAAGACGAAGATTATACGTAACCACATTGATATCTCGGTTTAACTCCGTGATCGTCTTTTTTGCTGACTCTACTTTCGGTTCTCCAATACGTGACTGATTATGGAGAATCTGTCTTTGCAGATTAGATTCATCAACTACATCCATATCTACGATTCCAATAGTCCCAATACCTGCTGCAGCCAGATATAGCGCAACTGGTGAACCTAATCCTCCCGCTCCTAAGCAGAGAACTTTAGATTCAAGTAACTTTATTTGACCAGATTCACCAATTTCTGGAAGAAGAATGTGACGCTGGTACCTATTCCTCATACTAGGCTCAAGGATTGTTGGGATGACCCAAGTGCGACTCTCATCCTTCCACTTATTAAATCCTCCATTCATTGAAACAACATTTTCATATTCAAGTGCTTGCAGAGTTTGTGTTGCAAAAGCTGACCTTGCTCCTCCGGCACACATAACTACAATCTTTGACCCCTTATCAGGAAATTGTCCTTCTATTGAGCTTTCTAAATTGCCTCGAGCGATGTGTACTGCACCTGGGATAGTTCCTTGGCTAATTTCATCTGGTTCACGTACATCAAGAAGTAACCAGCCTTCGGAAAGTAGCTTCTCCGCTTCTTCGGAAGTTACTTCATTAATCTCTGCCTTCACCTTTTGAAGTAACTCTCTAAAATTCGGCATAATCTAGTTTAAATTCATCAACGGAAAATCCAACCACTCGGAGAGTTCCTTCTAACAGATCTTTTGAAGTGTCGAACTTATGTCAGTATGCAGAACAAGCGTTGCTAAGCTCTCAAACTCCGTTTGTTCACCATTGATAATCAAAATAGGTGTTGAGAGGCTATGTGCAAGTGGAACGACTCTATTAATTGGACTTACCGTTAGTGAAGTCCCAACTGCTAGAAGAAGATCACATTCATGGATTGAATTCTCTGCTTTCATCAGGTCTTCGTTAATGAGGGATTGCCCAAAAGAAATGGTTGCGGATTTAAGCAATCCCTTACATAAGGGGCACTCAGGATCCTCTTCTCCATTTCGCACTCGTGTAAGCGCATCTTCCATTGGTGCTACATAGTCGCAACTAAGACAAGTAACGTTTCTCGTATTTCCATGAATTTCAACCATTTTCTCATCAGGTGTCCCAGCCAATTGATGAAGCCCGTCAACATTCTGGGTGATAAGCAGGTGTAATCGGTCACCCAAGTTCACTAATGCTTTATGCCCGTGGTTAGGAATTACATTCGGCCATAGTTCACCTGAGGCTCGGAGTTCCCAATTCCTTTTTCGTATGTCAGGCGATTCAACGTAGTAATGGATATTGGATGCTTTCTCAGCTTCAGGATTCTTCGTCCACACACCATTTGGTCCTCGAAAATCAGGGATACCAGAATCCGTACTGATTCCAGCCCCAGTCAAAACAACAATTCTGGAAGCAACTTCTATGATTCGCTTTGCAGTTTGGATTTGATGTTCAGATACTTCATTTTGACTCATGTAAGAATGCTACCCTCCGTTAGGTGGCTTATTTATGTCTTTTCTTGCTTCTCCTTGGAGATGGGTAGAAGTGAGTTCAGGATTATTCTTTATCGCTTGCCAAATACTAGCGATCGGCGGGGCGAGCAAAATGCTTCTGCCTTCTCTGACTAGCAAAACCTGGAATCTATTGGGATTCCCCTCTTCTCTTAGGTTTGTAAGGTTCGTAGGAGCTTTAGAATTTGCATCGGCTATCTCCGCTGCTGTTGTTGGAGGTATATTTTTCCCTTTCCTTATCGGAGGATGGTATGCAATATTTTTTTTGATGACCTTCCATCTTCTCCGCATGCCCGGAGCAATACCATGCGGCTGTTTCGGAACATCAAACACACCTGTCTCTATTCGACACCTTCTCATGAATGGTTTTTTCCTGATTGTTAGCGTTATTGCCGTAGGCACTAACGATCTTCCGAGCGAACTAAGTTCTAAAAATTCCGGCGGAATCCTATACCTACTCTTGATCGTTGGCGGAGCAAGCTTAAGTTATGTTTTAGCAACAACTGACGCAAAAAGTTTAAGGAACTCTAAAGATTCTCAATAACGTTTACGAGAAGGCGAACCCCAAATCCCGTTCCTCCCTTGGGATGTTCTCCCCATGGGCTATCAGCGAACGCCGGACCGGCAATATCTATGTGCGCCCAAGGAGTCTCCTCAGAGATGAATTCTTTGAGAAACAGTCCAGCCGTAAGAGCCCCTCCCCAATTAGTTCCGATATTTTTCACATCAGCCACATCTGAATCCAGTTGAGAACGGTACGCTTTCGGGAGTGGGAGGTGCCAGACTTCCTCACCAGTTTCTTTACTGGAATTCTCTATAGCCTCAATAAGGTCAGAGTCTGTGCCCATCAATCCGGCGTATTGATTCCCAAGAGCAACCATACAAGCTCCGGTTAACGTGGCAAGGTCAATAATCGCATCTGCTTTCATTGCTGATGCTACTGACAGCGCATCAGCAAGAATGAGGCGCCCTTCCGCATCAGTATTGAGTACTTCTACAGTTTTCCCATTTTTAATTCGGAGAACATCTCCTGGCCTAGTTGCATCTCCGCCGAGCATATTGTCAGTGAGCGGCATCAACCCTGTGACTCTGACCGAAGGCGCTAGTTCGTTCAAAGTCGACATAGCACCAAGAACAGCAGCGGCGCCTCCCATATCACATTTCATCGTTGACATACCCTGAGCAGTTTTAATGGATAGCCCTCCAGCATCGAAAGTAACTCCCTTCCCAACTAGAACTAAATGTTTACCTGAAGGTTTTTGTGGTTTGTAAGAAAGTTGGACGAATCTAGGTTGTTGCGTTGATCCACGATTAACGCCAAGGATGCCACCCATTTTCGCTTTCTTGATCGCTGCGGCATCCAGAATTTTAATTGAAAGTTTTTTTTCCTTGGCTATCGCAGTCGCTTTCCGTGAAAATGCTATCGGGGTTAGATCGCCACCAGGGAGATTTACCATATCTCTAGCTAGATTCACACCCAAAGCAATACTTTCAGCTCTACTAATAGCTTTCTTTACTTTTTGCCCTGAACCAACAATAGCCAGAGTTTTTAGTGAAGATTTTTTCGGTTTTGATTTCAATTGAGTGAATTCGTATGCCCCTAACAAAGCTCCTTCTAGAAACGCCTGAGTTGCGCTGGGTTGATCTACTTCTTTGTTGAAGTGCCCACCAAAATCTACAGATACAGAACGAAAATTTTTTACTTCTCGCAAAAGTTTTGTTCCAGCTTGTCGATAATTTCTGTGCTCAAGGTTCTCTGACTCCCCAACTCCTAGGAGAGCTATTGGCCCCTCTGGTAGTTGGGTGAAGAGAATCTGACCAGCTTCGCCATCAAAACCTCGTGATTCCAAAAACTCTTTATTGATCCCTGCTGGAAGATCCAATATTTTGTCTGATGGAGTGACCAAAGCGTGCAATTGGGTTTTCACTGGTTTTTTTGTAACGAGTTTAATTTCTATAGTCATAGCTACTCCTTTTTAGTTATCTTCGCTGTCAGTATGTCTTCTTCATGTAAACGAGCAAGGATCCACATTAAGTCAGAAAGACGATTTAGGTAAGGTAGAACAAGCGACCCTTCGGACTCTACCTTTAAGACAGCTCGTTCAGCTCTCCTTACTACGGTTCTGGCTAAATCAAATGTTGCTGAGATATGATTTTGACCTGGTACAACAAATTCTTCTGGGACGCTAAATTCGTTTGAGAATTTATCAATTGAATCTTCTAGATTCTTTACCATGTCAGCAGTAACGAGACTAATTCCTTCTTTCAACTTCACGCGATTCTCTGGGAGTGTCGCTAGTTCAGCCATAAGAACCCACAGATCTCGTAGAATTTGGATAACCAAAAAATCTATTTCGCTTTCTGGTTCGATGAGTGATCTTGTAAGCCCTATGGCTGCTTGTGCCTCGTCAACTTCGCCATACGCTGTGGGAAGTGGCGAATCTTTGCGAACCCTGCCACCATAAAAAAGGCCAGTAGTTCCGTCATCACCTTTTCTCGTGTAGATTTTCATGTCTTTGACGATATCGGAAGTATCTGCCCATCATTTGTTTTCAGGTGAGACGTTAAACCCAGATTCCCTTAATAAGCGAAAAAGAAGTCAATTAAGTTTTTTGAAATACAACTGAAATTCCATTATTGCCTCATCATTGACCGAAAGAACAACTGCTGATCGAGGTTTTTCAATTCCATAATCTGCGAGACGTATGGGAGAAGTCTCGCCGAAGACAAGGACGCGACTCCCATCAAAAGATACATTAAGAATCACTGTTTCCTGTCGGGTAATGCCATGGATAGTGAGGTCTCCAACCACTTCAGTTATAAATCCAGTTTCCAAATCAGTTTCAGAACTGAAATCTATTGACTCTGTGATAAAGAAAGATGCTTCAGGGTATTCCTCCGTTTCGATAGCTTGTCTCCTTATCGCATTATTTCTCCCAGCGTCATCGGTTATGAGTCTTGTCATATCAACAACTACGATTGGCGTTCCCTCTTGGATGTTTGTATCCCCACTAGATAGAAGTCGGGTCCCTTCAATTGTGAACTGAGCATCTATTCCAGGAGTTCGCCCCACAACGGTTTTTCCGCCAATACCTACTAGCTCTTCGTCTATTCGAAATCCAACGAAAGTTGAGCCGCAAACTTCCGTCAAGCACGCTTCATTGAAGACTCCAATTTCTGTGTCAATAATCCATACTCCGTTGAGTGTCTCTACTTGAGATGCCTCCACCTCAGCTAAGGCTTCCTCTCGAGCTTCTTTCGCGGCTTGGCTGTTTACATCTGCTGGAGAGGTGTCCCTGAAAATAAAAACCCACGCTAGTAGAAAAAGAACACATGCCAGCAACAAGCAACGGGCAAACCACTTTGCTTTGGAACTTCTATCGTTAGAGTTGATTTCCTCTTCCATACAACCTTCTCATTTAATTTGATTTGAGAATTCTAGCAGTAAGATTTAAAAATCTGAGTGGCCCTAAGCTCATATATCAAGAAGGATTCTAGCTACCAAATCCATTCCGAAACCAGTTAGGATAGCCAGATACATGAGCCCAGTTGCTGCCATAACAGCTGAATATTCTTTTTCCTTTAGTGCCATTCTTGTTATACCTACTAGACAAATAGTCGCTACCACACAAGCAACCCAAAACCAGCCCAGCAAACCATTGTAATTATCGTCAATCGTTCCGTTAAGAACTGAAAACATGCCTGTAGGTATGCATAGAAGAATCAGTTCAGGTAACCAGAGAAAACCCGTCCATCTCACAAGTTGATGTATAGGTTCGCGCGACAATCCAGGTTGGACTAGATACCAGTGTCCAAGGAGCATCGAATTAGAAACTGCTCCGAGGAATGCTGCTCCAACGAGAGTCCTAGCGATTGAGAGCGTTACTGGCCCTCCTGCATCAACAGCTCCTACGATTAGGCCAATCAATCCAAATGCAGGAGGTAACAAATCTAGAACCGGTGGGAATTCCTTCTGACTCGTAGGCTTTCCACTAATCTCATCATCTTTCCTTCCAAGCATTTCTGATACTCTTCCGACACGAGATTCTTGTATTGCTTTCTGCCCTCCGACTCCTGCTTTTCTTCTGCCGATAGAAATTCCGAAGGAGATGACTATCGAGAGAAGGAAGAGAATCGTAGAGAATTCTCTTGCCCACAACGTGTTCACAGATAACCCGGTCACAAGACTTAGTGCTGCGATACCAAAGTAAATAACACGTGTCGTCCAGCCATACCCAAGTCCTACAAGGCGCTGCCTCCCTGTAATCCACAGAAAAAAAGCTCCTCCCACTGCCCATTGCAGCAAAAAGGTTGAAGCCTCAAAGTTGATCATTGATTCCTAAACAATTAAGGCGAGATTATGTTCCGCCTCGTTAAGTGATAAAGGGCCTTGACTTGTAACGGCGACTATATCCTCGAGACGGGCACCCCATTTGTTGGGAATATAGATACCTGGTTCAATACTAAAGACATTCCCGATTTGAAGCGGTTCGTGATTCCCTTCAACAATATAGGGACCTTCATGGGCTTCTACGCCTATTCCATGACCAGTTCTGTGTATAAAAAATTCTCCAAATCCTCCATCAGCGATAATTTTTCTCCCCACCCTGTCTATTTCTTCTGCAGGGGTACCTGCTTGGCAAAACTGAACTTGTTTAGCTTGAGCTTCTTGCAGAACTTGGTACATTTCAAGGAATTCTTGTGAAGGTTCCCCAATCCAGACGCAGCGTGTTATATCAGAGCAATACCCAACTCCATCTGCGCCAATCATTGTTCCGCCAAAATCACAAAGGATCACTTCGGACTCTTTAACTATCCTTTCCCCTGGCTCATGGTGGGGGCTTGCAGCATTTTCACCGGATGCAACAATCGCGAAATTTACCTTGTGGTGTCCTTCTAGGATTATTTGTCTTCCGATTTCATCCGAAATCTGTTTCTCTGTTTTTCCTAGAAGGTCTATTTCTCCCGATTGAAGTCGTCTAGCAATCCTATCTACGGCCGAGGAGGCCTGTTGGAGACGGAGTAGTTCATCTTCCCTTTTAACTGCCCTCAGTTTGCTTGTAATGTTGCTAGCTTTCGTTAATTGAAGCTTTGGTAGATAATTCAGAATGTCTATTGTGAATCGACTCCAAGTAGTGTCTCCTATTGCTACAGTTTCTAATCCTCGGAGTAGGTCTATGACTATAGAAACTGGGTCCTCTGTTTCTTTCCATGGGTGGATCTTGAAAAGTTCGGGCATAGCGGTAACTCTGGGTGCTTCCAATTCGGGAATAACCAAGACTGCTTGTTCATCTGCTCGAATCACTAACATGGTGAGGCGCTCAAGTGGCATTGCTTCGTATCCGGTGAAGTAGGGCAGGTCGGCACCAACAGAAAGCAGCATCGCATCAATGTTGTTGTCAGACATTAAATTTTGCGCTCTCTGTAAGCGGTCTTTAAACATGGTTCAAGAATAGATGGAACTGAGTGGAGAATACATGTTGGTTAGCTATGGAGGTCACTGACTTATTTTTTCTGTAGCTGCAAGTTCTGATTTTTTCGCGTGGTAGCTACTTCTTGTTAGAGGACTTGATTCAACGTGTGTTATTCCCATCGCTTCCCCTAAAAGTTGCAATTCTTTGAATTCATCTGGGGTCCACCATTTCCGAATTGGTAAATGGTTAGTTGTCGGTCGTAAATATTGACCTAAAGTCACGATATCAACGCCAATTTCTTGAACGTCTTTAAGAGTTCGCAGAATCTCTTCTTTCCGTTCACCTAGCCCGACCATTATTGATGTTTTAGTGATTAATCCGCTTTCTTTCGCACGGGCTAATACTGCGAGACTTCTCGCGTAACTAGCAGACGGTCGCACGCGTCTTTGTAGTCGCGGCACAGTTTCTATGTTGTGGTTCAAAACGTCAGGTTTCGCATCGAAAACTGTCTGCAGACTCTCAGGGTTTCCTCTTAGGTCAGAGATTAAGACTTCTATTTTGGTCTCAGGGTTTTTAAAACGGATTTTTTCGATAATTTCTTTTATGTGGTTCGCCCCACCATCGCTAAGGTCATCGCGTGCGACCATTGTGATGACTGCATATTCAAGTCTCATACCTTTTATAGCTTCGGCGATACGGTCAGGTTCTTGGTTATCAATTACTTCTGGCTTTCTGGTATCTACTAAACAAAATCCGCATGCTCTTGTGCATCGTTCTCCAAGCGCCATGAAAGTAGCCGTTCCTTGATTCCAGCATTCAAAAATATTAGGGCACCCTGCTTCTTCACATACGGTGGTTAATTCGTATCGGCGCATACTTTTCTTCAGGTTTCTGTATTGAGGTCCCATGTTTGCTTTCACGCGCATCCATTCGGGCTTTCTTGCAATCGCTGTTTCGTTATTTTGCTGGGTTGTTTTTTTTGATTTTTTTGTGATTGAGATTGGAATTCTTTCGGGCAGTGGTTTCAGTTGTGTTGCTTTTGGAATGCCTCCTGGTCCTTTACCTCTTGTAAAAGCACTGAGTTCATTTTTTCTTTGACTCCAAACGACATCCATTCTTTCCGATTCTCCCGCTCCCCATTTTTTAGCTGCGAGTTCTGCCACGACATTGGTTACTTCTTCCATAGAGGTCGATAAGTCTTCTTGAGCGAGGGATGTCACTGATTTATCTTTAATCCCACATGCAATGATTGAATCAAAGAATTTCATATCTGGATGAACATTTAAGGCAAACCCATGCATTGAGCGTCCTCTAGTAAGACGAACACCTACAGCTGCTATTTTGCGTGGGTTTTCGCTTTGAGTATCTACCCATACTCCGGGGTGTTTTTTTAGACGGGCACATCCGGGAAGGCCGATTTCAGATAGTGCGTCAATTATTAAATCTTCTACTGAGCGAACATAGGCGACTGTGTCTACCATTCCTCCGCCCCTTTTACCCGGGAGAGAAAGTATTGGATAACCCACCAGTTGTCCTGGGCCATGGTAGGTAACATCTCCTCCGCGATTAGTGGTCACGACTTCTGCCCCGATACTTTTAGGATCAACAAGAATATTAGATCTCTCTCCTCGAACTCCTAATGTAAAAACAGGATGATGTTCCAAAAGCAGAAGATAATTCGCCGAACTATTTGTAAATAGCGCGTTTTGTAATGCTAGAGCATCCTGATACGCGACTTTTCCTAACCAGCGTATATTTAGTGGCTCCACTAGATTCAAAGAATTAATTCTAAGATTTTTGTGCACCTGTCGTTCCATTTCGTCCATTCTAATTACAAATATCGAGGGCGAAGAATTCTCTGGATTATCCGTGTAATGCCCTGCCGGTTAAAGCTAATACTGTCTCTCCAAACAATTCGCTCATTGTTGGGTGCGGTTGAATGAATTCGGCTACCTCATCAACGGTTGCTTCCCAGTTAATTGCTAAATAACCCTGTCCTATTTGTTCAGTTACCCAAGGGCCAACCATGTGAACCCCAAGTATCTGCCCGCTTTGTCCATTCTGTGATTTTTCTGCAATTACTTTTACAAGTCCTTCTGTCTCGCCAACGATCATGGCTCGTCCATTGCCCGTAAATCGATGTTTTGATACTTCTATCTCATACCCATCTTCCTTTGCTTCTAACTCAGTGAGTCCAGCAAAAGCCACTTCGGGGTGACAGTAAATAGCCCATGGTACTTTTCCGTAGTCGATTGGGGTAGCAACCTCACCACAAAGATGCTTTACAACCATGATTGCCTCTGCAAAAGCGACATGAGCCAACTGAGGTGTGTCAATCACGTCGCCTATCGCATAGATGCCATCTTCATTGGTTCGGCAGAGTTCGTCAACGGGGATAAAGCCCCTCTCATCTACTGTGATTCCAGTTTCTGTTAATCCCAGTAGATCTGTGAATGGTCTACGACCTATTGAGACGACAACTGTTTCTACATCTAGTTCACCATCATTAAGGTGGAGCGTTATGCCATCATCTTTTTTAGTGTGCCCTTTGACGGTGCAACCCGTAAGGACCGTTATTCCTCGTTTTTTAAATGACCGTCTAACGGTCTTGGAGAGATCAATGTCGCACCCTGCGAGGATCTCGGGCAAAGCTTCAAGGATGGTTACTTTTGAACCGAAATCGTTGAGAGTTGAAGCGAATTCGACCCCTATTGCGCCTCCCCCGATGATCGCCACAGATTTTGGAATCTCGCTCAAAGATAACAGTTCATCAGAAGTTATGATTCGGTGACCATCTATTTGAAACCCTGGGATAGTTCTAGGCTTAGATCCGCTTGCGAGGATCACGTGATCGGCGCTTATGGTGATTCCTGAACCATCAATTCCTTGGATGGAGACTTCACGATTTGGAAGGAGGTTGCCGATTCCGTTAAAGACGGTTACTTTACGTCGTTCAAGGAGTCCCTCTACCCCTTTGGTCAATTGATCAATAATTTTTTGTTTTCTCTCCATAGTCTTAGAAAGGTTCAGTGCGGGTTCACTTGTGATAACGCCAAATTCTTTAGCATTACGGACAGTCCTAAGCACAGAAGCGGTTTCTAAGAGTTCTTTCGCTGGGATGCATCCAACGTGCAAACAAGTCCCTCCTATTTTGTTCATCTCTATGAGTGCCACATTCATGCCTGTTGCCGAACCGTACAATGCTGAAGCGTAACCACCTGGACCGCCGCCAATTACGATTAGATCAAAGTGTCTTTGTTCTTTGCTCATACGGCGATCCTATCTTGGTCATTTGATTTGCATGGCTATTCTTTTGTAAAGGAATTATCTGTCTCATGAAGCTACGAGAACTTGAACAGTGAACGCCAACAGGATCGCCAAACCGCATGCGAGAGAAACGATTATAAGCATTCTTGTACTCATTGCGAGTTCAACACTACTAGCTGCGATCGGGATATATAAACCCTAAAGTAATTTGGCTACTCTCATAGGTGGTCAAGGCAACTGGTTTGTCTAAGAAAGTCACTGGTACTGTCTTAAATAGGTTAGGTAGGGTATGGGTTCTATAGGAAGTGTAACGAGGGTTGTCCGCCCACTGCATTGGGTAAAAAATTTGCTGGTCTTAGGTGCTCCGGTGGCCGCAGGCACAATCACTGAGACTGATATTTTTCTCAAAGCTTTCCTGTCAATGATTTTATTTACTTTGGCCTCATCGGCTGTCTACGTCTTCAATGACATGCGAGATAGGGAATTTGACGCGTTGCATCCAACAAAATCTCTTCGCCCCTTGGTCCTAGGCCAAATTTCTCAGCAGATGGCGCTTTGGATAGGTTTCTGCTGTTTCTCTGTTTCGTTGATTGGTGGTCTTTCCTATAACTTCTCTATAGGAATTATTCTTTTAATCTATTTCGGCTTAAACATTGCTTATTCCCTGTACGCGAAAAACATCCCTTTCATTGAATTGTTTTTTGTAGCAGCAGGGTTCTCTCTTCGATCTATTACAGGGGGGATAGCGACGGATACGCATCTTACTTTAAGTTATGTTTCTGTAGTATCTCTCTCTTCTTTATGCCTTGTTTCGTGCAAAAGGTTTTCTGAACTCTCTGGGCACGAAAGACATGACTTTAGGCCTGTTCTAAATAGCTACTCTAAAGGAAGTCTTTTCGCAGTAGTAGCGGCCTCTATCGCTGGAAGTATTTTGATGTACTCAATATGGGTTTTCCAAAATCAAACAACAAATAATTTATTGTCCTCTATTTCTTTAGGGATTTTTTCTGCGGCTCTTCTACGATTCGGGTACCTCGCTAAATCGGGGTCTTGCGAAAACCCAATTCAAGTCCTTTTCTCTGACCGCTTACTTAATTTTCTACTTATCTTATGGGCATGCATATATGTGGGGGCAGTGTATGGATAAGGAAACTTTCACAAGTTGGAGTAGAGCTTATGCTTCACGATCATGGAGATTTGAACCCGTTTCTCAAAAAGATGTCTTAACTTTGTTTGAGGCTTGCGACGAATACGGGGTAATTCCTCGTGGTTTAGGAAACAGCTATGGTGATCAGGCTTTGAATACAGGCGGAGGGATAGTTTCGTTACAAAGTTTTGTCAATGAGAAAGAATTAGTGGTTTCCGACCAAGGGTGTATCTCAGTAACTGGTGGGACATCTTACGAGATGCTCTTAAGTGCATGCATCAGACAAGGGTGGATCGTTCCGGTTGTTCCAGGATCAAAATCAATAACTATCGGTGGTGCCATAGCGGCTGATGCGCATGGCAAGAATCATTTTCACCAGTCATCTATTTCTTCCTGTCTTATAGAAATGGATGTTCTTATTGCTAACGGGAAAGTTGTTAAGTGCAGTAGGTCTCATGAATCTGAATTATTTTGGGCAACTGTTGGAGGTTTAGGTCTAACCGGATTGATACTTCGAGCTTCGATTCAGTTGGGAAAAAATTATTCCAACAACTTCAATGTTCAGTCAGGAAAGTACTCAAATTTTGAGCAACTATTTGAACAATTCAAGGAAACAACTGTAAATCATCCGTACTCTGTCGCCTGGCTGGATCTTGTTTCAAAGAAAAATGCTGGACGTGGGGTAATCCAATCCGCTAGCCCGATTCTGGAATCATCTGAGACCTTTTCTTACAAAGCCTCTAAACATATAACGATTCCCAAAGTGCTTCCTTTCAATGTTGTAAACAAAGTCAACGGCGGTGTTTACAATGCCATTAGGTTCAATAGTCACCCATCTGGGATTAAGCGAAGACAAGTCCCAATTCCAGATTTTCTTCACCCTTTGGATCGAGTGAAGAATTGGAATAATTTGTACGGCAAAAAAGGTTTCTTCCAATGGCAAATCGTTGTTCCCGAGACTGAAGAGTTGTTGCTAAACGAAATCATTAAGCGCTTAAATAATCTGCCACTTCTACCCACTCTCGCAGTCCTAAAGAGACTAGGCTCCGAAAGCGACAGTTACTTATCTTTCTGTAAACCCGGTTGGACTCTAGCTATAGATTTCCCATTCACAAATATTTCTTGTAGGAACCAGTTAAACGATTTTGATAGAGAACTTGCTAAGGCGGGAGGTCGCATTTATCTAGCAAAGGATGGAGGCGTAAACCCAGAGTTTCTTAATGAGATGTATCCACGGTTACGAGAATGGAAACAGATCAGAAAAAAGTTTGACCCTGATAATGTTTGGCAAAGTGATTTATCTAGAAGGCTTCATTTGGCTTAACCGTTGATTTCACTCTAAAGGTGGAAGATCACCGAAATCAAAACCCAAAGGCGGGTCCGGTTCATGGTCATCGCTAACCTCTGTAATCTCAACAGAAGTTTTGTCAGGTTCTAGGATCTCGCCGACGGCGATCATGGCAGCCCCTAGGATTATTGACCCAGCGCCTTTAGGTTTTTTACTTTCTTTCGTTTCTGAAACAGGATTTTTAGTTTCGTCTGATTCCATACCATAGTTTGCCATGGAAAGATTCGTATTCCATTGCCCTATTCAGATGCAACATGATCTTTTTTTCTTCTTGGTAGCCATCGGTCGCCAATGGGAATGAAACGGCGAATTGTGTTTAGAATAACCAGAGGCGTTCCAACTAGGCATTTTTTCGTCAACCTCGGCCCTCAGGAGGGTTTATGTTAATTGCAGTCACTGGCGCAACAGGATTTATAGGCTCCTCACTATGTAAATTTCTTAAGAAGGAAGGACACACAGTGCTTTCTGTTAGTCGGCGTTCTGGCAGCGACGTGGAATGGGACCCTTCCAATGGGGATATAGATGCCCAAAAATTGGCTGGAGTTGAAGCCGTTATTCACTTAGCTGGTGAGAATGTCGCCTCTCAACGTTGGACAGAGAAGCAAAAAAATCGGATCCTTGATAGCCGCGTTGATGGCACAATGCTCTTGTCAAAAACATTGGCGGATATGCCAAACCCGCCTCGGGTTCTCTTGAGCGGGTCAGCGATTGGCATCTACGGGAATCGAGGTGACGAAGCGTTAGATGAAGAATCTACTTACGGAAAAGGTTTTCTAGCTGATGTTGTAGAAAAGTGGGAAGGTGCTACCTCAATTGCTGAAGATGCTGGAATACGAGTTACGCATTTACGAACTGGACTAGTTCAGTCCCCATGCGATGGGATGCTAAAGAAAACACTGCCGCTTTTCAAACTTGGCTTAGGAGGAAGAATGGGAAGTGGCAAACAATTCTGGAGTTGGATTTCTCTAGAAGATGAGGTCAGGTTGATTAGTTGGCTATTGACAAACGAGATCTCTGGACCAGTGAATTTAACAGCACCGAACCCTGTTACCAATGCAGAATTCACCGATGCGTTGGGGAAAGTTTTGAAACGACCAACGTTCCTCCCAGTCCCCCTATTCGGACCTCGCATACTTTTGGGTGAAGAATTAGCAAATGAGCTAATACAAAACAGCCTAAGAGTATTTCCTAAACGAGCTCTTAGCAATGGTTTCAAATTCAAACACGTTAATTTGGTTGAATCAATGGACGAAATCCTTCGGAAATGAATAGGATCTCCTGATCATGTCGCCGCAAAGAAAAGTTTCTGTTTCAGTAGTTGCACCTTTCCCAAAGAACCGGGTCTTTGAGGTAATTACGAATCCTTCACAACATACGTATTTTGATGGATCTGGAACTGTCAAGGATTTAGTAGATGGAGCACGTATCACCGGAGTCGGGGATGTTTTCCGAATCAGAATGCGAATGTGGGGGATTTCTTACAAAATTAAAAATCAGGTTAAGGAGTACGATGAGGGTTCTTTAGTGGCTTGGGCCCATCTAGGGAAGCATCGCTGGCGTTACGAACTTGAAGATGTGGATGGTGGAACTCTAATTACTGAAACATTTGACTGGTCTTACTCTGTCTTTCCATGGTTGATTGAACTAGCTGGGTATCCAAAATCCCACCCTCCTCGGATGGAAAAAACCCTTAAGTCATTAATTCACTATCTTGAAGAACGATGACATTGAGACGCATAGCAGCATTTGATTTTGATGGAACGATAACAAGACGCGATACATTATTTCCATTTTTACGTCAGTATGGTACGTCAAATCTACTGCAAGCAGCTGTTTTGACACTTCGCACCCGGAAACCTCAGGGTTGGCGTGAGAGCCTGAAAGCTAATGTTTTGAGGAAAGTTTTTTTAGGAAAAGAACTACAGAAGTTAGAACATGCCGGGAAATCCTATGCTGCGAATCTTCCACGTCTATACCGTGATGAGGTTCTTTCCATGATTTCCTACCATCGTGATGCTGGACATGAATTGGTATTAGTTACTGCTTCACTTGGATGTTATGCGCGTCCTGCAGCAGAAGAGCTTGGCTTTGATCACGTAATTGCTGTTGAGTTGGTTTCTAATGCTGGTCGGCTATCCGGTGAAATGTCTGGCAGAAACGTACGTGGATCTGAAAAGGCGCGTCAACTTAGAGAATGGTTGGGATCGAGCGATGCTGAGATATGGGCGTACGGGAATTCTCAAGGGGACAAAGAAATGTTGTCAATGGCAAATCACAGTAAGTGGGTTTAGGAAAAATCCTATTTAATCGCTACCGGATTGACAGGAGAACCTATACCGCCGACGAATGGTTGCGGGCTTGCCTCTAGAAGAAAGTCCCATTGTCCATCTTCAATGCAGTCTTTCGCTAAATCCTCCAAATCCCAATTCTGCCCTTGTGTAAGTCCCATCATGACTAGATTTATGCAATGTATTGGTAAGATCGCCCCAGGTACGCGTGGATCCCATGGCATCACTTCGAAAGTGATCGTATCTGTAGCTACCGCAGCAATTTCTCGTTCGTAGAAGAATTCCACTGCTCCTAGACCGACTCCAGGGAACCCGGGCATAGGTGCTCCTTCCACAGGGCTTCCACTGCCATACGAGACGATGTCACCACTGCGAGCTTTCGCCATCATCCCCGTGCGGAGCAGGAGAATATCTCCCGACCGAACTTCAACGCCTTGAGTCTTTTCAGCATTTTCGCAATCCTCGTAACTTATAGCGTGACCACCTGGCAGTTCCTCTACTTCATGCAAAGAAGCAATATCTAAAAGGACTCCCCTGCTCGTGAGTGTTTCTATTTTCTCTATTCCACAGATTGAAGCACCATCGTAAGTTATAGTCGTTGCGTCACGGCCTCCGTAGATTTTCCCATTCCAACTTGCATGGCATAACCCGTCCCAATGGGTAGCGGCTTGCAGTCCCATGGTTACCACGTCATCAGACGTGCAAAATTGTGATGGGTCGCCCATGACTGGGGTATTTAACTGAACCATAGTTCGTAATGGATTTATCCGACCGGGCATTGAGCCCAACTGAAGGCCACCCTGATGCTGAAGAGGGAATGCAAGAGAGAATTGTTTCCCCGTCTTAACACATTTCATGGCTTCTTTGACTACTTGGTTAGTCACGAAATTAACGGTTCCCCGTTCATCATCATCTCCCCAACGCCCCCAGTTTTTAACTTTTTCGCCTAGGTCAATTATCTCCTGTGGATATGGCATGCCGTTCCCTTTCCAATTGCTGTAACCGTAGTAGAGGCTAGTACGAGTACTCAAACCTGTCGTGAAATCTGATGACTAGAATTTTTTGGTTGTTGGCGGAAGAGTGATCTCTGTTGGGGGTTCGGTCCCATATCGAGGTTGTTGTAAGTATCCGGCTTCCACAGCTAATTGATCTGCGAAATCATTCCACTGGTTGCCAGCGTGGCCTTTTACCCAAGTAAAATTAACATCTCGTTGCAATACTTCTTCAATGAACGGTTCCCAGAGATCTTTGTTAGCCACTGGCTTTCTTTGACTATTTTTCCAGCCTCTCTTTAACCAGCCCTTCCACCATTCATCGTTAAAACATTTGACTACGTAAGTTGAATCGCTCACGATCTCTATTGGATCTTCGTTATTAACGACTGCTTCGTAAGCTGCAGTGAGTTCCATGCGTTGGTTTGTTGTGTGTTCAGCGTTACCAGCTGAAAAATGACCCGAAGGGACAATCCATGCCCAACCTCCGGGTCCTGGATTGCCGCTACAAGCGCCGTCTGTGAAAATCTGTTTTCTTAGTGTCATAACTTTTCTTCTCGTGGAAAATTTTTCTCAGGGTCCAACTGTTTCAAGAAAGAACGATTAGCTCTATCTAACCACCCTATGAGAACTGCAGTAGTTCTTGGGTCAAAGCGTAACCGGTGCGTTGCCCCATCAATTATGCGGAGGTCAGCTGAACCGTGGGCATCAGCGATAACTCGAGCATCAAATGATGGAACTACTCTGTCATCTGCTCCATGGAGAACAAGTAATGGCTTCCCTTGCATCTTTCCAGCAGATTCTATTGTTTGGATTTCTGATAATTCTTGTTTCCATTTATCCGGCTCTTTCGGATAATTACTGTCAGAAATAACACCGACTTTTCTTGCGTAGCTCAGAAGACCATCTGGTTCGTCGACCCAATCATTGAAATCAGAAGGTGGAGAAACAGCAGCGACACCTGTCAGTTCATCGCAGAGGCAGGCTGCATTAATGGCTAGAGCGCCCCCTGTTCCAAAGCCAACTGCATACACAGTGTCCACATTTTTAATATTGCTGAGATATTGAACAGCATTGATGGTGTCATTTAACCAGCCGCGTAGTGAAAAATTTCCCTCGGATTCTCCACATCCTCTATAGGTAATTGCAAAAACGAACCATCCGAGTTGATCTGAAATTAAGTCTGCCAAATCATAATAAGATTGCGCTGCATCTTTATCTCCGACTGCGATTGAAGGAAATCCGTGGCATAGAAGAAGCCCCGCAGTATTCCCTTGGTTGGATTGGTGAGGTTCAGTAAGTCGACCCACCAGTTGTAACCCGTCAGATTCGAAATGAGATGTCACAAGTCTATTCTTATATTTTTTTGTGCCGGTAGCCTCGGTTACGGGCTTCTGGCAGAGTATCAGGGCTGAAAACGAGATATTTTTCAGACTCAATAAGTTCCTCAATGACTTGTTCATTATCTATCTGGTCCAAGTCATAAACGTATTGTTTTCTTTTATCTCCGAGCCATCGAAAATGCTCTACGCGAGTTGGTCGCTTCATATATCCTCCAGTCGGACTCAAGTCTAGGAAATTGAGGACATGATGGCGACCATGTCATAACAAAAAGATGGGGAAACTGAAAAGTTTCCCCATCTTGCCTGGTTCACGAAAAGCGTTCCATAGGTTGGATCAGGTGGGACCGGACCTGACCGCTTATCCGCGGGTGACCAGTGTATTTTTACTTAACGGTCCAGGGGCCGCTAGTGGCTGGCCACCTCCAAGGTCCCGTAAATTTTACTACTCAGTTGGACCACCTCCTTTCGTTGGTAAACCTGATACTAAATCAATCCGAAGAAAGATTGATGTATTCGCTGAACACTTTAAAATTATTAACTATTCAGTTTCAAGTTCCCCGAACTTAGAGGTATCTATGAGGCCTCCTATCGCTCCAAGCATGACCAAATATTGATTAACGAGTTCAGTAACGGACACAATGTCAACCGCATCGATTTCTAGACCTTTCCCCACAGCTTGGGCATATAACTCATCAACGAGTTCGTCCTCATGGGCAAAAACAGTGTCAATGGATTGCGAAGCTTCCTCGGCGATAGAATCAACTGAGCCGTATGATGCTATTCCGCGTTGGCGTAAGTAGGTCAGTTCCCATTTAATCAATAACTCTACATCTTGATAGGAAAGTCGACCGGCTATTGCCTCTGGCAGATTATCGGCAACGTAGTCAGTTGCTTTATCAATATCAAAGACAACTTGTTCTGGTGTGTAGCGGAGCCTAGTTGAGACTGATACCACTGCGAACCAAGCCGCTGTGACAACTACAACCGAGGCGACAGTGATATAGATCCACATAATGATCAAACGTTAGCCGTTTATGCAATGAAGCAGTAATCTTCACTATGGAGGAAGTTGTATGACAACATTACATTTTAAAGATTCCGAACTAGAGATACATAAAATTGTTGTTGGTCCTATGGATAACAACGTTTTCGTTCTGCGATGCAGAGAAACTGGAGAGGGTCTCCTTATCGATGCAGCGAATGAGCATGAACGCCTTCTTGATCTATGCAAGGTGTTAAATGTCGGGCAAGTCCTAGAAACACATGGACACTGGGATCATATTCAGGCTGTACCTGAAGTTCGCGCTGCCGGATACTCAGTCCATGTTACGCAACAAGATGCTCATATGTTGGATAGCTATGACGAGATCCTTGAAGATGATTCTGTTGTATCTGTAGGAAGGTTGTCACTAGAAACAATTCATACCCCAGGACATACCCCGGGGTCAATGTGTTTCAAAGTCAAGGACCGCCCTATCTTATTTAGCGGCGATACGTTGTTCCCAGGTGGGCCTGGAGCTACCCAGTTTGAAGGTGGTGACTTCAGCGCAATTATTGAATCAATTGACCGACGTCTTTTTACTCTTGATGCTGAAACTCTTGTACTACCAGGCCATGGGGATAACACCCGTATTGCAGATGAACGACCGAATTTAGATCATTGGGTTGAGCGTGGTTGGTGAGTCAGGTTTCGCTAAGAATTAATACTATTTGAATAGGGTTAATTGCTTTGCTAGATAAACTTCAGTGTGGCTAATGCTTTGCTTGAAATCACCGACTTGCATATCCATGCAGAGGACGGAACGAAAATTATTAACGGAATCTCTCTTGAGATCAATGAGGGGGAAGTGCACGCCCTTATGGGTCCCAATGGATGTGGGAAATCTACGTTAGCGTCCACTCTTTTGGGTTCTCCGGAATATGTGGTTGAGAACGGAACCATAAAGTTTAAAGGTGAGGACATAACGTCTTTGGATTCTTCCGAACGTGGGAAGAAAGGTATGTTTCTAGCTTTCCAATACCCACAAGAATTTCCTGGTGTGTCCGTCTTGAATTTTCTTCGCCAAACCTTTGAAGCGAGAACCTCTAAAGAGATTTCTATTCTCAATCTTCGTAAACAAATGCTTTTCTGGATGGAAAGACTAGGTATGGATTCTGCTTTCGCTGACCGGTATCTGAATGAAGGTTTCTCAGGTGGAGAGAAGAAAAGAAACGAAATTCTACAAATGGCCCTTCTTGAACCTGATTTTGCTGTGCTTGATGAAACTGACTCTGGGTTAGATATAGACGCGCTTCAGGTTGTTGCCAATGGCGTTAACGAAATCAGATCATCTAGACCCCAGTTAGGTGTATTAGTTATCACCCATTATCAGCGTCTCCTTGATCATCTCAAGCCCAGCCACGTTCACATACTGGTAGAAGGGGTAATTGTTGATTCGGGTGGTTTTGACTTGGTTGAAAAACTTGATTCCGAAGGTTACGAGGCTTGGCTATGAGCTTTGACGTAAAGCGCATTAAACAAGATTTCCCAGTGCTTCAAAGAGAGATCAACGGGAAAGCCCTTGTTTATCTTGATTCAGCGAATACATCGCAGAAACCTAATTCTGTTATTTCAGCAATGGGAGATTATTACAATAATTTCAACGCTAATGTGCATAGAGGTTCTTACCAGTTAGCTAATGAAGCGACCGCTATTCTGGAAGGCGCTCGCGATAAGGTCGCTGGTTTTATTAATGCGAATAATCGGCAAGAAGTTATTTTTGCTAAAAACGCTACTGAGGCAATCAACCTTGTATCAAATACATGGGGGAGGGCGAACCTAAGTAAAGGCGATGTGATTGTTCTAACTGAACTTGAACATCATGCCAATATTGTTCCTTGGCACATGCTCGCTAAAGAAAGAGAGTTAGAAATCCGGTGGATAAAAGTTGACGATGATGGTTATTTAGATTTATCTAATTTCGATGCTCTTATTGATGGTGCGAAACTTCTGAGTTTCGCGGCGATGTCTAATGTGCTTGGAACATTCACGCCG
>JASLWO010000044.1 GCA_030740795.1 Acidimicrobiales bacterium
ATAGCTCCTGGCTTCATCAGTTGAAAAGTTTCATCATCAAACAAATCTTTTGTTTCTTCGGATGCTGGCGCCGAAACAACGACAGCGTCGCATAATGGCAGCATTTCTGCTAATTCATCGTATGGTAGAAGCTTGTCAACATCTGGGTCGGACTCATTTGGGAGGCTTGTTCGGCGAGTTGCCAGTATTTCCATGCCAAATGCCTTGGCTCGAATCGCTACTTCACGACCAATAGTCCCCAGGCCAACGATTCCTATCGTTCGGCCAGAAGCTTGCGTTCCGAACCTTGCGTTCCATGTTCTGGTCGATTGTTGTTTATCTAGTGTTCGCAACTGTTTCCACACTTGCAAAATTCGCGCGAACACAAATTCCGCAATTGCTATAGAAGAGATACCTCTTGCGTTAGTTTGAATTACCCCCATCTTCTTTAATGCTTGACTATCAATATGGTCATAGCCTGCACCTACTCCTTGAAACCATTTCAACTGAGGGAACCGTTCCTCCGGTTGGCTTGGGAGATCCAATCCAACGAGAGCATCACAAGTGTTCCAGTTGGCTAATGTATCTTGGCTAATTTCTGGGGTTGGTAGGTGATTGATATTTTGACCGTTATTAAGCCCTCGAATTGATCGAAGATCATTAGATTCCATATAAGGGGTCCAAAGCAAAGAAACGGGGTAATCACTGCATAGATCATCCAGAATTTGGAGATTTTTTTCGAATGGGAACAACATTCCGATAGTTAATTTTTTATTTGTCACTTAAACCTTTGGACTCGTTGTCTAAAGTCTACCCCCACGTGTGTATCCATCATGAAGACCTTGATTTATATGAGGCTATGTTTTTGCAGGGGATGAATTGGGAGTTAATTTAGTTCAGTTAGGGTGATTGCGTGTCAAAGATGAACGCAGGAGACTTTGCATCTATTGGGTTTGGTTTAGTGATTATGGCGTATGTGGTGTATTGCTTGATAAACCAGAAATTCTGGAATCGAAGGGCACATGCGTGGGCAACGAGCGAAGAGTATCCGAAGATCTTCAAGCTCAACATCATTATCGGAACGATTACTGTAATTTGGACAGTTGTAAAACCTTTTAATTAGACGCTGTTTAAAGCGATTAACTTAGGTCCTTTTTCTAACTAGTTTCTAATCCTGTTAGACGGTGAGATTTTGTTTAGTACGCTTGAGAGCTTATGCACATAACAATAGATGGTCTAGCAAAAGAAGGAGATGGGGTAGGTCGATGTCCTGATGGAAGAGCAATTTTCGTTCGTGGTGCATTGCTGGGCGAAAAAGTTGAAGTCGTCATGACAGAAGAAAGAACGAAATTCCTTCGCGGAAACACCGTATCTGTCCTAGAGCCAAACAATCATCGAATAAAACCTTTTTGTAGTCATATTCAAGATGGTTGTGGAGGGTGCAACCTCCAACATGCAGATGGGGAACTTCAAAAGCAAATAAAACTTCGTATTACGCAAGAAGCTTTTGAACGAATAGGTAAATTTGGCGCTGTTCCTATCAAGTACGGTGGTTGCATAGAGTCAGTAGGGTACCGGACAACAGTGCGTTGTTCCGTTCATGATGGTAAAGCTGGTATGCGCGGCTTTCGAAGCCATGACCACATACCGTTGAGTTCCTGTGGAATAGCTCACGAAAGAGTTGAGGAGATAATGATTAAAAGCTATTTCGGAGATATCGAAGAGGTAGTGATACGAACAAGTATCCTCACAGGAAAATCCTTAGTGATTGTTTCTTCTTCCGACAAGGCGATAGAGACCCTTAAGGATGTTCAAGTCATTAGCTTTGATCAACTTCGAAAAGGGGAGTCAGCAAATATTGTTGAACAAGTTTGTGGTAAGGAATGGAGGGTTTCAGCAGGGTCGTTCTTTCAAGCATCTCCGCAAGGAAGTGAACTACTTGTCCGCACCGTTAATGAAATTATCCAAAAGAACGTTACTGCATCTGCATCAATGATTGATTTGTATTCTGGTGTTGGCATTTTCGCTGGGACGATAGGATCCGGTCATCAAGTCACAGCTATAGAGCAAAATATTTCAGCGATGAGAGACTCAATCCATAATTTGGGCAACGCTGTTAATCATGTTTGCTCTCGCGTTGAGCAATGGGAAATTATGCCCCATGATTTCGTGATTGCAAACCCGTCGCGAAGTGGGATGAGCAAAAAAGTTCCAAACATTATTGAACAAACAGGGGCAGCATTTGTAGTTCTCATTAGTTGTGACGCAGCTGCTGCCGCCCGAGATGCAAGACGAATGGTGGATAGGGGATTCCAATTAGGTGAGATAGTAGTTCTTGACCTTTTCCCACAAACCTCTCATGTCGAGGTGGTTTCAACATTTGTTCGGTAAAAACCGATTGGGTACAGGAAATTAACTAACTTGGAGGTCAAAGCAAAGCATATGATCCTGAGTAGGAACAGGTTGAGATTCGATTGATGTAAGGATTAGCTCAATCCGACAATCTCACCCTTTTCGTCTATATCGATTCCAGTTGCTGCAGGCTTCGCGCCTAGCCCAGGCATTGTTCTTATATCACCGCAAATGGGGTAAATAAACCCTGCACCAACTGAAGCTCTTACTTCGTTAACTGGGAGTTTCCATCCTGTGGGAACTCCTTTGAGAGATGGATCGTCACTAAGCGATAGGTGTGTTTTTGCAATACAGACTGGTAAATCTCCAAACCCGTTATCTTCGTATCTTTCTAATTGATTTTCTGATTTAGTACTAAAGTCTACATCATCTGCTCCATAGACTTTTTGGGCAACAACTCGTATTTTTTCTTTTAGTGGAAGATCATCAGAGTACAAAAGTTGAAAATCTGAAGGTTCATTAGCAGCGTCCTGGACAGCTTCAGCCAATTCAACGGCGCCTGCTCCCCCATCAGAGAAGTGTGTCGTAACTGCGACCCTTGCTCCGCATTCATCGGAAATTTTTCTAATAGCTTTAATGTCATCGGGGTGGTCTTCTGGGAAGACATTAATCGCAACAACAGGAGATACCCCGTGAATTTTCAAATTTTCAAGCTGTTTTCGTAAGTTATCTCCGCCTTGGAAGACCTCATCTGGATTCCTTTCCAAGATTTCCTTTGGAAGTGGTTTCCCGGCGATGATTCTATGATTTCCTGAGTGGGCTTTAAGTCCTCGGACCGTAGCTACTAAGACAGCCGCATCTGGGGCAAGCCCCGAGTACCGGCATTTGATGTTGAAGAATCTTTCCGCGCCCATATCGGCTCCGAACCCAGCCTCTGTTAGAAGAAAATCTCCTGCCCTAATTCCGATCTGGTCAGCAATAATTGATGAATTTCCGGTGGCGATGTTCCCGAATGGTCCACAGTGAACGAGCGCCGGAGTGCCTTCTAAAGTTTGGAGTAGGTTGGGCTTAATCGCTTCTCGTAAAATAACGGTCATAGCTCCAGCGACTTCTAAATCTTCAGCGGTGACCGGTGTTCCTGATTTTTCATAACCGACCACGATACGTCCCATTCGTACACGCAAGTCCTGCAAAGACGTGGCCAAGGCAAGAGCGGCCATGACTTCTGAAGCAGCAGAGATATCGAATCCAGTTTCTCTAGGGACTCCGTCGAACCGACTACCTAGACCTATGACAACATTCCGTAGAGCTCGGTCATTAATATCAACAACCCGGCGCCATGCAATATTGTGAAGATCAATATTTAGATTATTCCCGTGGAAAATATGTGCATCAAGTAAAGCAGAACACATATTATGTGCGGCTGTAACTGCATGCATGTCTCCAGTCAAGTGCAGGTTAAGAGTTTCCATAGGAACCACTTGGCTATATCCACCCCCTGCAGCACCTCCTTTGATCCCGAAAGTTGGGCCCATCGATGGTTGCCGAATAGCTATCGTCGCTTTTTTTCCTATGTGTTTAAACCCTTGACCAAGCCCCACCACTGTCGTTGTCTTTCCTTCACCAAGTGGTGTTGGGGTAATCGCTGAAACGATAACATAGCGGGCTTTCGGCAATTGCTTCATTGCCCCAATGGATTCAAGTTTAATTTTTGCAATACCCTCACCGTAAGGTTCAAGAAATTCAGGGGCAATGCCCGCCTCCTGTGCGATATTCACAAGGGGTCTGAGCGAAGCAGAGCGAGCGATTTCTAAATCAGTGGGGAATGTCATACAGGCTGATCTTAGCTACTATTAGAGCCGAGAACTAGCCCAAGCTTTCCGATAATGGTAGAACTAGTCATTTAAACAGACAAAGGAAGAAGTAGCGCTGAGAGTCGGGGGCGGTTCGGAACATCACCCCACTCTCAGCGTAAATACTTTTCGATCAGGGACAAGGGGTTGTGAAAAACACTGTAAGACCCCACCCAGTAAGGTTTATTTATTTTCTGACTCGCCCACAGACGTATAAAGCCCCAGAACCTAGACTCTTCTATTACCTAGATAAGCCTCTGAACTGGGGTTTTGCTTGTCGGGACGGAGAGATTTGAACTCTCGACCCCCTGCTCCCAAAGTTAAACCGAATATAAACACAACCAGCACAAACATAAAACCAACTAGTAAACATAAGGGGTTTTAGTACTTATAGATACGCATTAAATATGGTTGATTTCAGTCCTGTCGTGTCCCTGTCGTGTCCCTGAGAGTAAACCAATACATACCAGTGAGGTACAGCCAGACTAACTGTCGTGGGGGTTGTTGTTTGTTACTTGTATAGGACCCTAGGGCGCCCTAGAGGCCTTGTGTTTACAGGGGTGTGTTTGCCGTTTTAGTTGAAGACCCACTTTTCGAAACAAGGGAGGGCCTTATCTAAGAACTGATCCCATTCATAGTTTGGATTGTCATCCAATATGTTTCCCGGAGGGAACTCTCCTTCATCATTCCAGTTATTCATCGTTTTGGAATTTGATCGGTAGTGGTTGATTGCCCAGTCCCACGTCGTTA
>JASLWO010000045.1 GCA_030740795.1 Acidimicrobiales bacterium
ATGGCGCGAGTCTTTGAATATCCCAATCATCATTAATTCTGCGGTAACGGAATCTGTCATGTAATCGGTCTGGTTTGCCTTGCCAAAACTCAATTACCGTTGGGGTGATACGATAACCACCCCAGTTTTCTGGACGTGAAATATCTTTGCCTTCAAATTGGTCTCTAATCTCCTCATACCGTTTAAGAAGTATTTCTCTATCATCGATTATTTGACTCTGTGGTGAAGCCCAAGCCCCTATTTGATGCCCTCTTGGACGTCCCGCAAAATATGCATCGGATTCTTCTGAAGTAGCTTTTTGTATAGTCCCTTGAATTCGTACTTGTCGCTGTAATGGAAACCACCCAAAGGTCAAAGATACCTTTGGTGTGTGCGCAAATGATGTGGCTTTATCACTGTTGTAATTAGTAAAAAACAAAAACCCTTCATTGTCTATTTCTCTTACCAAAACAAAACGTGACGAAGGAAACCCATCTCCGTCAATGCTTGATACAACTGCTGCATCAGGTTCATGAACTCCCGCTTGGATTGCTTCGGAGTACCAAACTTTAAATTTTTCAATGGGGTTATCTAAAAAATTTTTGTTGTCAATATCCATAGTTTCAACTCTTTAATTACAAGTTAGTTTCTGTTACCTATTCTTCCATGCCTTACATCACAGTCGTTGACTCTTCCCCGTTAGATGAGATCCAGATTGTTTATTCATCTTCTAAACCGTCAGGAAATACCCTTGCATTCTCATTGACTTTAAGTTTCGCCGGTAGCGTCGTTATGCGTGGATAGGAAAACTTTAATTTCGGTTATTCTAGGAGGCATTCTAGGTGCTTGCGCCAGATGGGGTTTATTGGAAATACTTCCCGTTACCGGAGCATGGCCTTGGCAAGTTTTCATTGTCAATGTTGCTGGTTGTGGCGTTCTGGGTGTTCTGGTTGGAGGGTTCTCTTCAAAAAGTAAATGGTTTACTGGGGCCACAACAGGATTTTGTGGTGCCTTTACAACTTTTTCCGCATTCTCAGTGGATATAGCCGAGTTCGTTCGTGACGAAAGATACACAATGGGTGCCTCTTACCTCATTGCTTCAAGTTGTGTTGGATTGCTAGCGTACATACTTTCTAAACGGTCCCTTATGATTCGAATGTCTTCAAAATGACCACAGCGTTAATTCCTCATTCAATCTTCGCCTTTTGGCAAAATAACTCATTATTAACTGCCATTTGTTTCCTTATCTTCGCTGCTACTGGTTCAGTATTGCGGTGGGGTATGCAAGTCAATGGACCTTGGAATCAAAGAATAGGAACACTTTCTGCAAACCTTATTTCATCTTTTCTCTTAGGCTTATTCATAGCCAGTGATTTCCATCCTGCAACCATCACTGTTTTAAGTACAGGATTTTTGGGGTCTCTATCGACTTTTTCTACTGTAATAATGCAAACTGCGAATGAGTCTGTGAACGGTAGCAGATCATCAGCGTACATTTATATCTCCATGACATTTGTATTGGGTATTCTCGCAGCAACTCTCGGTTTGGAAATTGGGAGTCGTTGATCTAAAACTGGTTAATATGAATAATCCCGTTGAATTGATAGTTTGGTCAGATTTCCTCTGACCATGGTGTTATGTCGGAACGGTTCGTCTCGACGAAGTTAAAGATCATTTTGGTGAACGTGTATCTATTTCCTGGAAAAGCTTTCTTTTAAAAAGCGGGTCAAAAGTACTTGAGCGGGAAAAATTTATCGGCTACACCCAAGGATGGGAACGCATGGGGGATCTTGAACCACGTGCTCATTTCCAACCATGGTCTACTGATAATGACCCTCCTTCGGGAAGTCTCCCAGCGCAAATAGCTCACAAGGCGGTCTTATCAGAATGGCCTGAGATGGCAATGGATATGCATAACAGGTTATTGTCAGCGTATTTTTCTGAAAATCTCACTGTTTCAAACTGGGATGTTCTCGCTGAACTTGTGTCTTCAATTGGAGGTGATTCTAATCATTTCCTTTCAGTTGTTGATGAGAAACGTGAAATTTTCACCAATGATGTCATTTCAGAACATAACGAAGCCATAAACCAAGGCATTACTGCTGTTCCAACTGTGCTCATAAATAATGTCCTACCAGTCCCTGGAGCTCAAGAAACAGAAACTTACATTAATTGGATTGGGCGAATAATTGAAAGGGTCGAAAATAGCTAATCTTCTTTGGGGTTCTTAACTAATTCAAATAATTGTTTGCGGTCAATCTTGTCTGTTGCGTTTCGTGGGATTTTTTTAACGCACAGGATTGCTTCAGGCAATTTGTATGAGGCAAGACCTATTTCTCCGAATTCTCGCAGTTCGTCAAGAGTGGGTGGATTGTGATTATCGTTAGGGACCACAACTGCTACCCCTATTTCTCCCATTACTTGATCTTGTCTCGGGACAATAACAATTTCCGAAACTTTACTATGCCCTGAGAGAACTCCTTCGACTTCTAAGGGGAAGACATTGTAACCTCCCCGAATGAACATCTCTTTTGTTCTTCCGGCGAGCACAAAGCAATGGTTCTCATTGACATAAGCTAAATCACCTGTTTTGAGCCAATCGTCCTCAATTATCAACGCTGTGGCTTCTGGATCATTCCAGTATCCGCTCATGATTGCTGACGAGGATAACCAGATTTCTCCTATTTCCCCTTTAGGAAGTTCTTTACCTTCCGAGTCGCAAATCTTTGCTTTCACTCCTTCTCTTGGGCGTCCTACGGTATATAACGCTTCACTGTCATCGGCTTCAAGATCTGTTCCAAGCCCAATTCCTCCAGATTCCGTGGAGCTGTACCTGACCGACCACGGTGCTCCAAATATTTCTCTCCCCGCTTGGATTAGGTTTGGAGAAGCAAATGCTCCTCCGGTAACGATTGCTTGAACAGATCTAAAATCAAGGTTCGTAATATTTTCTTGCTTAAGCATTAACGCTACTTGTGGAGCTATTGCACTAATAGATGTCATCCTCTGGTCATGGATTAATTGAAGTATTTCTTTTGCATTCCATTTCTCAACTAAATGAGTTGTTCCAGCAGTTGAGAGTAGCCACGGTAATTTTGTCATGACTCCTACATGGGCGAATTCAGTACTTGCATACCGGCTGCCGCCGCCACCCCAGGAGCCACCAGTATCAAGGTCACTTATTGCTTGCAGTTGCTTGTTGGCGAACCAGGCTCCTTTGGGCTTTCCTGTACTTCCGGATGTGAAGCAAATGCATACCGGCCTTTCAGGATTAGGTTTTAATGTTCCAGGTTCTTTCCCCTTGAGACGTTGTTTTGACATTATTTGATCTGTGCTTTGATTGAGTTCAATAATTTCAGTCCTGTATTCGTTAGTAATTCCTGATTCATAACCTTTCGTAGTTATCACTAACTCTGGGTTGAGGATTTCTAGTGCTTCTTGTCGTTCACGGGAAGTGAAACGTGGGTTGACCCCTGCGGTCACTCCTCCAACTTTTGCTACGGCGAGGTAAGAAATTATGTACTCGACGTGACTTGGGAGACACAGAGCTACTACAGAACCTTCTACTATCCCAATTTTTTTGAGCCAGGCTCCGACCTCATCTGAAAATTGATCTAATTCTTGGTATGTGATTTCTGTCTTGTTTGCAGTTTCGTATGCAACTTGTGAACCGTGGTCTTTAGTCACAAGTTTTAAGGCAGTAGCGAGCATGTCGTAAGTTTCCCACGCGATTATTCCTTTGGTTAACCAATTAACAAATGTTTCTGTCTAATTTTGAAAATGTATTTGCAATATTCATCTGAGTACCCCTTAATGAACGGTAGTCTCTCAAGAGTGATTGATTTAAAGAAACTCCGCGCAGATGAGACCTACAGGCTAGGTGTTACCCGTAAAGGAATCGAACCCGCTCTTTTGGATGACGTTTTAGTCCGAGAAGAGGCGTGTAGGGAGATTCAAAAGGAGGTTGAAGAACTACGATCACTGCAAAACGCTGCTTCTAAAGAAATTGGTCAAGCTTCCCCTGATGAAAGAGAAGAAAAAATAGCTGCAGCATCAGCTACGAAAGAACGATTGCAAGAGAAGGAAAGTGATTACACAGCACAATCTGAAAAACTGGAGGCATTAGCAATCACCCTACCGAACCCTGCTAATGAAAGATGCCCCGATGGCGGAGAAGACGATTACGAAGTTGTTGAAGTTGTTGGAGAGTGCCCAACTTCTCCGAACATGACCCACGCTGAGTACGGAGAATACATGGACTGGGTGGAGACTGAAAAAGCGGCTGAAAATATGGGTAGTCGCTTTGCTTATCTTAAGAATGAAGCGGTTCTACTTGAATTTGCTCTTGTGCAATACACAATGTCTAAACTAGTGGAAAGAGGCTTCACCCCAGTTGTAACACCTGTTCTTGTTCGTGAACAAATGATGATTGACGCAGGATTTTTCCCTACTGACCGTAACCAAGTTTACGAACTCCCCAAAGACGACCTTTTCTTAACTGGGACAAGCGAAGTCGGTCTCGCAGGGCTTCACCGGGGTGATCTTCTAGATCAGGAAGATGTCCCCATTCGTTTAGCTGGGTATTCATCTTGTTTTAGACGCGAAGCCGGAACTTACGGTAAAGACACGACTGGAATCTTCAGAGTCCACCAGTTTGACAAGGTTGAAATGTTTTCATTCTGTGACCCTGACTCATCTTGGGATGAACTAGAAATGCTGCGAGGAATTGAGCAGGAGATATTATCTGAACTTCAACTACCACATCGAGTTATCCTTGTTGCCGCAGGCGACCTAGGAGCACCTGCTTCTCTAAAATATGACTGCGAAGTCTGGCTCCCATCTGAAGGTCAATACCGAGAGTTAACGAGTTGTTCTAACTATCTTGATTTCTCTGCTAGGCGTATGAAAACAAGGATTCGTAATTCAGAAGGTAATCAACTTGCTCATACTTTAAACGGGACTGCTTGTGCGGTCGGGCGAACGTTAGTTTTCCTTATGGAACACCATCAACAAAAAGATGGGAGTTTCATTGTCCCTGAAGTTCTTAGACCTTTTTGTGGCATGGAAGTGATTCAACCTCCCACTACTTGAAATTTTATTCGTTCCTCTGCTTATCTAGAGAAGGTAGTGTCTCACTATCCACAAGAGTCATTTCGGGGCGGTTTCTTCTGCTCCATTGGAAAAACTTCACTGCGATCCAAATCCAAAGATAGATACCTCCAACTAGTTTCATTACTAACCCAGCTAGTTGTTGATCTGTCGTAATATCTAATCCCCATAATCGAACAGAATGGTCATAGGCATCGTAGAGAGCTCCTCCAGCGAAAGTAAGAAACCCTGCTGGAACTGTCGGAATGATTGACATGAGGAAGAGATACACCATCTGGGATGGAAGATCCTTTCTAAGTTCTGGGACTGGGCTTATTACTGGGATCCACATCCACAGTGAGGCGATAAATACAATCAAGTGGACTAAGTAGTGGAAGGGTCCGTTCTCTATTGAGTAATTTACAGTGAAAGGAAGGTGAGTGACGATAATGACAAAGTTGTATATGAATCCCGCTACAACTGGTCTTGTCAGTTGTTTAACCCATCGCCCTATATCCCCAGATGGAGAGATAAGTAGCTTCGCTAACCATTCTGGAAACGCTAAGAGAAGCAAGGGTGGGACGATCATTGAGATAATCATGTGTTGAACCATATGAACCGAGTAAAGGTACTCTTCGGAAATATCGTGCATCGGCCAATCCGAAGCGAACCATAAACTAAACATTGCGATCAAGAAAGCAATTAGGTTACGCCTTGTGAAAACTGGTTCATTTGTACTCACAGCATTAGGGCCGATGACTTTCACTACGTACCAGGCGAGTATGAACCCACCGATGATGACTATCCAAACTTCAGGATGAAATTGGTATCGCCATATATCAGTACTTGCTGAAAACATCACTGTTTCAGCCTGACATGTTTAGCCCCTGTATCAGAAAATTTAGGGACCTCTTCTAACATATTCCTCTTTAGTTAATAGCGATTCAGAATGAATGTGTCTTGAGACACTAGTGATGACTACCTTCGCCACCTTTAAATGAGAATCCCAACCAGAAACCAATAATGGCCGGAGGAGCTAGCAAAAAGATGACTTTGACGATTACATTCCAGTTCGGTAGAAACCCGAAGGCGAAAGCCATAACGAAGTAAACCGGCCAGGCTAGACATAGTCCCATTACCATCATCTTGGTAAATATTGCGTTGTCATCACGGAGGTGCATGAATACAGCTGCTACTAGGAAAAATTTAATTACCATCAGGAAAGAGAGTGTTAAAACCATTAACCAGTCTGGAGCATTGTGCACTGATTCAAAATAGGTAAAGACCTCTATCGCTGTAAATGCGCCAAGAATTATGGCTGTTTTGATGTAAACCCAGTCTTGCTTGACCCAGGATTCTTCAATTTGTGTTTCTTCTGTAGCCGTCATGTTTCTTTCCTATTGTGGGAATAGATAGACGATGGTGAAAATTACAATCCAAACAACGTCAACGAAGTGCCAATACAAACCAATTATTTCTAACCGTTCCTCCTGCGCTGAAGTTAATTTTCCACGCATTGACTGAATATACATAGACATAAGGAAAATTATGCCAACGGTTACGTGAACGCCATGGAAGCCTGTGAGGGTAAAGAATGAAGTCCCGAATAGGTTCGTGGTGTAGCCAAGCCCTTCACGGTAGAAAACCGTGAACTCATAAACTTGGCCTCCAACGAAGATTGCTCCAAGTATTGCAGTTGATAGAATCCAGATTCGACTTCTCCGGATGTCATTCCTTCGTAGTGCAGTAATGGCTAACACGATTGTCAAGGAGCTCATAAGTAAAACAAACGAGCTAACCGAAGTGAATGGGATATCAAACATTTCTTCAGCTCCGAGATCAGTGGGTCCAATCCGGTCCTTGTAAAGCATATAAGTAGAGATCAGTCCACCGAAAAGAAGACAATCTGAACCAAGAAATACCCACATTCCCAGCTTGTCATTTGAAACACCTAATGTAGTTTCAGGATGTTCAGCATGTTCTTGGTGCGATTCAGTTACAGATGTTTCAGTCAATGGCCACCTCCTCATTCGTGGCATCACTGCCTTCATCTAAAGTAAGATTTGTTTTGTCGCCATCATGATCATGGTGGTCACCTTCTGCGTTTGGGTCATCAACTGGTTCAAACACCCACCCATAAAGTCCACCAAGGATAAGTAATCCGCCGACAATACAAAGCCAGAGACTGTAAACAAGACCATAGCCAATGATTGGTAATCCTGATGCTGCGATTAACGGCCAATACGATGGAGCTGGTAAATGAACGTTTGTGTTGCTTCCATCATGGGCAACCTCTTCAGCAGTTGCTCTTCGAACTACTTCCCCTTTTTCATTTTTGCCCCATTTCCGATGCCAAAATTCGTCTTGGCGTTCAACTTGTATAACTTCATCAAAATTGTGTTCAGGTACTGGCGATGCGGTCATCCATTCTAGGGACCTTGCGTCCCATGGGTCTGGTCCGGGTGCCGGAGTTTTCCCTGCTTTGAATGCCCGCCAGCTAGTTAAGATATTAATAACGAACATCAAAGTAGCAAGTGCGATTAAGAAAGACCCTATTGTTGAGACTAGGTTCCAAAGATCAAACCCTTGGCCTTGTGAGTAGGTTTGTATTCGTCTACTCATTCCCTGTAACCCAAGAATATGTTGGGGACCGAAGGTGATATTAAATCCGAGAACCATGACCCAGAAACCCAGTTTCCCTTGTTTTTCTGAAAGAAAATATCCAAACATCTTTGGCCACCAGAAATGGAACCCCCCAAAGAAACCGAGGATGATCCCGCCAAATATCACGTAATGGAAATGGGCGACTATGTAGTAAGTATCTGTTTGTTGGGTGTCTGCTGCTGCGAGAGCATGTGTTACACCGGAAAGTCCACCAATGGTAAACATCGCTATGACTGCAGTGGCATAGAGCATTGGGGTAGAAAACCGTATTCGCCCTCCCCACATCGTTGCTAACCAGTTCAGAATTTTTACTCCTGTTGGAACAGCAATGAACATGGTTGAAACCGAGAAAGCCGCTACTGCTACAGGTCCTATTCCAGATGTGAACATATGGTGTGCCCAAACACCCCATCCTAGGAATCCGATAGTGATTCCCGAGAAGACCATGAAAGGGTATCCAAAGATTGGCTTCCGGCTAAAGGTTGGAATGATTTCAGAAATTACACCGAAGCTGGGAAGTACGAGAATATACACTTCTGGATGTCCAAAGATCCAGAAAAGGTGTTGCCAAAGAAGAGGGTCTGCTCCTTCCGCAACGTTGTAGAAATTAGCGTCGAAAAGCCGGTCAAATGTCAGTAGGAACAGAGCTACTGAGATGACAGGCATGGCGAAAAGGAGAAGTAGTTGCACAATGAATAACATCCACGAGAGGACGGGCATTTTCATTAATGTCATGCCTGGCGAACGCATATTTAGGACCGTTACAATCAAGTTGATTGCACCAACGAGGGAAGCGATACCTGTTATTTGTAGCCCAATTGCAAAGAAATCTAGTCCTTTGCTTGGTGAGAATATAACGCCTGTATTTGGAGCATAAGCAAACCAACCTCCGTCAGGGGCGTTCTCCCACCAGCCTCCGATGAACATTGACGAAAGGAGAAATAGGCCACCTCCGAGGAATGCCCAGAAACTAAAAGCATTTAGTCGGGGGAATGCCACATCACGGGCACCGATTTGAAGAGGTAATAGATAGTTAGCGAAAGCCGCTGCCAGCGGTATGGCAGCTAAGAAGATCATTACCACCCCATGCATGGTAAAGACCTGGTTGTATGTTTCTGCTGACAGGATCGTGTTGGCGGGTCTAGCTAGTTGCAGTCGGACAAATAAAGCATAGATTCCTCCAATTACGAAGAATAGCAATCCTGCTGCACCATACATGATCCCGATTTTTTTGTGATCAACTGTGAATAACCAGTCTTTCCATCCATTTCCTCCTCGTGGTCGTGTAAATGCTCCAAGAGGTTTCTCTTCAGACGTTACGGCTTCTCCTATTTCAAGTTCACCTGATGCTTCTTCTTTTTCAACGATTGCCATTTTTGGCTCCGATTATTATTCGCAAATTCGTCATGATCAGTTCAACACCATGAGATAGTCAACGAGTAGGTCGATTTGTGCTTCGCTTAAGTTCAAATTTGGCATTCCTCTTGCCTGTTCAGGTTGTGCATTTGGCTTTGCTTCCGGTGAGTTTCGTAACCATGCTTCCAGAGTTCCTCGGGAGAAATCGCTTTCAGCGAGACCAAGGTATCCACCCTGATCAGATATTTCTTGTGCATCAGGATACAACTCAAAGAATGACCCTGCATAACTGCTCCGTGTTGCAAAATGAGTGAGGTTCGGAGCTGCTCCAGCGGTGAGATTCGCTTCTCCAGTAAATTTCCCTTGTCCTAACGTCCCATCTGCATGATTTCGATATTCTTCTATGTTGCCGTACATAGCCATATCGTCAGCTGTTATTGTTCCATCTCTATCACGTTCAGTTACGCCATTAATAACATGACATCTTGCACAGTTCGTGATGAAGAGTTGCTCACCTTCATAATTATCTTCACCTTCAACAATCGGGGTTCTCTCAATAAGTTGGTTGGCTACCCAATCAGCGAAGTCTTCCTGCGAAACAGCAACTGTATAGTTACGCATGTAAGCGTGGCTCAACCCGCAAAACTCTGTGCACTGACCTGCAAATCTTCCTATCTGGTCTGATTGCATCACCCAAGGGTGGGTACGCCCTGGCACTGCATCCATCTTCCCATTCAGGCGAGGCACCCAAAAACTGTGAATAACATCTCTTGATGTTGCATGGATTCTTATGTCCTGTTTCACAGGGATTACAAAGTCGTTTGCTGTAACGAAATCTGGTTCGCTATGACCTTCCATTCCGTCGAGATAATACTGGTACTCCCACCACCATTGCTGGCCTACGACAAGCACTTCAACATCTGGATAAGGTGCTCCTTCTGGTGCTGCATCAACGTCATCAAGAGTTATAAGGACACCGACACTAAATATTGCTATTGCAGCCATAAGTATCGTAGGGCCAACCGTCCAGCCGATCTCAGCTGCAAAATGTCCATGTACTTGTTCAGGGAATTTTTCGTCTGTATACCCTCCATCAATGACGTCTTGGTCACCTGTGGGTGCTTTAACCTTAAATTTCCAAGCGATATAGAGCACCGCTCCTTGAATAATGACGAATACGATACCTGCAATAATAAAAATAGGGTTTATTAGGTTGTTGATTCCATCAGCTTTTCTTCCTGCTGGATCTAGAGTATCTAATGGGGCATCGCTGGCGCATCCTGTTACGAAGAACAATGCGAACACGGTCAAGAAGAGAATCCACTTCAGGTACTGTCGTGGTGAGGAGTGCATGTCTGTGTCTTTCCGGAGCCTACTAGTCAAGCTTCGCTTGATTTGAGAGGTGCCGCCAAGTTTAAAGAAGGTCACTTTTCACCATTTTCTCCATCGTGGTGTTCAACTTCTTCATCGTGGTGTTCAACTTCTCCATCATGGTGTTCAACATTGGTTTCAGAATGCTCACCTGTGTGGTGGTGGGATATATCTCTTTCCCCTACAACTGCTGAAACAACTCCTGCCGTAAGAAGCCCAATTGCTGCCGTAGCAAGAACTCCTGCTAACACATTTTTGTTAACTTTCTCAACTAAAGCGAAAGCTAAAGCGCCAAAGAAAACTATTACTGAAAGTATGACTGCTGCCCAAATCGCCCACGATTTAGAAACTGCTAAGAATATTCTTGAAGCGCAAAGGACAGTTACTGCGATTCCGACTGCTCCAAGAACTGGAACTTCAAGGGGTTTCATAAGGCGATTCCTGAGTTCAGCATTGGCAATTGGATCTCCGGTAGCTCGATCCGACCATGCACTCATCATGAGTTCAAATGCAGTGGTAATAAGGATAATTAGCCCAACGGTGAAGATAGCTGAATGCGTTACGAGACCAATGACAAGTGTTCCTAGGCCTAAAGCCCCAATAACTGGCCAATAGTTGTATGCGACTGGACTTTGGGCTGGAGGAAGTTTCCCATCATTTAGCTCTGCAACAGCATCAGTATCCGCGTCTCTGAAAGCCGTCAACATTATCGCCAGACCCGAAGAGACAATGGCGAACATTACTAAGGTGACATAACCAACGTGGTCACCGACTCCACCCGACCAACCAAGGCTTGCTGCCCCTACCCATACTTCTGAGTCAATAAACCCTAGATAGTCTGCTCCGCCACCATCTCCAGTGACAACGCCGTATAGGAAAGCCGCTACGAAACCGAACCCAGCAAAGCCCATGAAGAGCCTATATCCTGGTGAAAACATTATTGGTCTCCTCCTATCACTTTGCTATAAAGACGGCGATCCAGATTATGAAATAAACAAACACTAATGAATACCAATAGAGCGAAGCCGCCACAACGCCGTCTGTTTGTTGGCTGCCATATTGTCCTGCAAGTGTTCTAAACCCAGTAAGAAGCAAGATAACCATTCCAATCACGATTGCTACGACATAACTGCCAACAATGGTGTAAATCAAGGTTGCTGCTGTGGTGGGTCCTTCGTCAGCGACGAGGTTTGTTTGCGATAGGTGCCAAGCTGTTTGAACCAGTACCATGGCTCCCATTAATATAGTTGTTCCTATTGCAAGTAGAGTGTGTTGGCGATCATCTCTCTTTATTGAGTAGACCGCCCATTGCATAACAAAGATTGAGATAAGAAGAGTCCAGATGATCATCCCAGGTTGTGTTAGTTCAATAGTGACCTTGTCAGGAATCCATGAGCCCCCTTCAGCGCGAACAAGAGCTCGTTCTTTAAGATAAACACCAAAGATTCCTGCGAAATACATAAGCATCGCTGCGATCGCAAAACCAGTAGCAACTAGTGGGGTTCTACCTCTAACCGGTGGAGCGGTTGGAAGGTCAGTTGTTCGAAGGTTCATTATTCTGTGCCTCCTGATAGTAGGAGGGGTCTTTCGGAGTGCACAATTGGAGGTTCTTCAAAATTGCCCGAAGGTGGCGGTGATTGGGTGGCCCATTCAAGAGTGTGCCCATTCCACGGGTTCTCAGCGCTATCAACATCACCTTTTCCAAGAATCACTGAGGTAATTAAGTCAAAGATGACTAGTGAGATCCCGCCGATTAGAAGGATGGACCCTATAAGCCCGATTATGTTAACAAATTCAACCGCGTTTTGGTTCCATATCCCGTCATAGGCATTTGCCATATAAACAGATTCACTTTCATCAAGAAATCCATTTATGAGATTACTTCCTCCGGACAGTAGAAGGCCCCCGAACATTGCCAATCCGGATAGGACCCCCACGTTATTATTTAATTTATTACCGAAAATCTTTGGAGACCAGTAATAAAGTCCAGCTACTGAAGCGATGATGCTTGCTATTAAAGCATGTTCCATAACTGATGTAGCGATGACTGTACCCTGAAGATCCTTAAGCCAGTTAATAATACCGCCTAGCCAATCACTGTCGATCTCTTGAATAACTCCGAGGGCTGGTCCTGAAACGCTTAACGCAGAAATAGCTGCTGCTACCAGTAGGCAGAGCATTGATATCAACGCAAGGATGAGGTGAGCAGAAACCTTGGGAGTGCCTTTTACCAAAGTGTCAACTAAACCTCCAAGGAAAGCCAGTACTGGAAGAACAACGACAAGACCCATGACTACATACACTGCTTGATTCCCTACCTCTGCATTAAAGAAAGGCTGGGCAAATGCACCAAAGGATAGAGCTCCCAAGGCCCCGATCCCTACTTGCTGAAGCGTGTATTGTCTCTGCGATTGGTTAGCGGAAACAGGGATAATTTCTCCGGCGATCCCAAGGACCGGTATAGCAAAGGCAAAAATCATGGGTTGCGACCAAAGCCATGACAGTTGATCCCACATATTCTCAACGTTTCCATAACGAAGAGAGTCATCGCCCTTAAAATCAACCCAGGCAATCATTAAATTTCCCAACCAGACAGGGAGAGTCAGGATCCAGATTCCAGTTGCTACTAGTGTTGACCAACTAAACAATGGAAGCTCAAATAATGTCATTCCTTGTGGTCGCTGCGTGATAATTGTTGCTATGAGAGTTATTGAAGCAAGAAGAATTGCTATAACGACCATTGCAATGGACAAAATGGATAGTTCTGTTGCTTCAGGATCCATACCTTGCGCAAATTGTGTTACTGGTTCAGGAATACCTAATCCCCCATCTGCAAAGACGGTAACAACGTGAATTGAAATTCCAATTAGCCAAGCCCAGAAAGCTGCCGCTGAAGCTCGAGGGAAAGCTATGGACGGCGCCCCAATCTGGAGAGGGATCAGGTAGGTAGCTAAGCCGAGTATTAAAGGAACGACACAAAAGAAGAGAAGAGATGTTCTAGAGAGGCTCCATGTTTGGAAATACTGGTTACTTGACCCAAAATCAAGGACGGTGGTATCCCCAATGCTTATTCGTTCTAACCGGAGAAGGAAATGCAAGATAAGGGAAAGCAATCCCCCAGTCAATCCAAAGAAAATGTAGAGCCTGCCAATTTTTTTGTGATCAGTGGTCCCAAAGGCGCCAGCAAGACCTCCTATTTCAAGAGGCCTTGACGCTGATTCATCTGTGTTCGATTCAGTTTCTGTTTGGTTTTCTGTCACGTCATTCTTTATCGTTCATTAATGGCTGAACGAAGTTTTTAAAATTAAGCAAAAACATGCTAGACAATCCATTCCAATTTGCAACGGATTCACTTTTGACTGTAGTCACCAGAATGACTTGTAGCCGAACTATAACGAGAAATTCAGATTGTTTTTTATATTCCGCTCTGAGCTTAAAACCCTGTTCTTACTAGTTGATCAATTGCTATAAGAGTAAACAACATTGTTATGTAGGTAATAGAGAACCCGAAAAGGCGCATCGCCGACTTTCTAGTTGGACGTAACATCACCTGGAATGAAAAAAAAGTAAATAATGCACCTAAAGAAATAGCGCTAATCAAATAAATTATCCCCATATCTGCGACTGGTACAAAGACTAATGACATTGCCCAAACTTGAAGAGCATACAAGACCATTCTGTAACCAGTTACCTTCGTCCCTACAACAACGGGAAGCATAGGTACCGCAGCGTTTGAATAGTCTTCCTTGTAGCGAATAGCGAGTGCCCAAAAATGTGGTGGAGTCCAGAGAAAAATTAATAGAAAAAGGATTATAGGAGCCCAACCAAGAGAGTTCGTGACGGAGGACCAACCGATAAGAACTGGAACAGCACCAGCCGCTCCCCCAATTACGATGTTGCTTGTTGAAGATCGTTTAAGCCAGAGACTGTAGATAAAGACATAGAAAAGACATGCTGCTACAGCCAAGACCGCACTTAGAAGATTAACGAAACCCCACAACCAAATAAACGCTAGGATTTCAATGGCTACAGCGAACACTAATGCTTCTCTAGCCGTTAGAACTCCGGTTACTAGAGGACGCCCTTTGGTTCTTTCCATCAATTTATCTATGTCGCGATCTATATACATATTGATCGCATTGGCTCCTCCAGCAGCAAGAGTACCTCCAAACAAAGTTGTGAAAATTAGCCAGACAGGTGGCAAACCTTCTTCAGCCACAACCATTGTTGGGACAGTTGTTATAAGGAGAAGTTCAACGACTCGAAGTTTCATTAGAGCGATAAAACCGAATAGCTTGTTCTTCAATGAAAATTCTGACATCAGGCTAATCCCCATATTACGAGGCTAGGCGCGGGTACCTGTTTCCACCAAGATTTCAGAAACTTCGTTACCGGCAGAAAGATTTTTCTGCCCGAAGTGTCGTTTCTGCAAGCATCATGATGGACTATAGACATGAGAAGTATCTCTATTTCACCAAAAAGTTACCAAAAAGTCGCACGTGTATCTTTACTTCTTCTCACTTTCATCATTGTAACTGGGGCTGCAGTAAGGCTTAGCGGCTCCGGACTTGGATGTTCTGATTGGCCTACATGTGAAAATGACCAACTCATTGCCGAAGTTGATGATGTTCATGCCATGGTGGAATTTGTCAATAGAGCAATCACTGGCTTTATCGCTTTAGCAGTGATGATTGCTGTACTCGGTTCTCTCTTCAGAAAACCGAAACGGGATGATTTAATCTTTCTATCGTTAGGCCTTGTGGTCGGAGTCATAGTCCAAATAATTGTCGGCGCGTTAGTCGTGAGAGAACACTTACCTCCAAGCCTAGTGATAGCCCATTTCCTCATTTCAATACTTCTCGTTTGGAATGCGGTTGAACTTGACCACCGCTCGCATTTAAGAATTGAACAATTAAAACGCTCAGCTCGGGGAACACTGGAAAAACTTTCTGGATTGCTCGTTATTTGCGGAACTCTCGTTTTGGCAACTGGAACAATCGTTACCGGCTCTGGACCTCATAGCGGATCGGAAAGCCAACAAACCAAAAATGTCTTAGAGGCAAACGAAGACGCCATTAATTTTCAAATCTCAGACCTTGAAGTTGAAAGGCTACCGTTTGATGTGCCTGATGTAGCGAGAATTCACGCAATCACAATGATCATTTTTCTCATAGTGATACTCATCGTTGTCACAAAGATAAAGAAAGGTCGCGTTTCATCGCTACCAGAAGCTCAGAATCTTCTCGCTGCAATTATTGTGCAAGGAGCTATCGGTTATCTACAATATTTCACCGATGTCCCTGCCTTATTAGTTGGGGTTCATGTAGCTGGTGCCACTTTAATCTGGGTGCTTACGCTGAAGTTGCGGTTATCACTGCTTCTACCAATCAATAGAGAACCGGTGAAAGAAATAAAGCCGGTCTCTCAATGAAAACCACCATGAAGAACGCAAATACAACCTTGGTTGCATCCACTGAAGGCTCAGTAACCGTTCAAGAAGATCAAGAAATTAACGAAGTTACGGATCTAGCTAAACTCTGGGTGGTTATTGTATGGAATGATCCCGTTAATTTAATGTCCTACGTAACATACATATTTCAAAAATTATTCGGGTATCCGTTACCGGAAGCAGAGAAATTAATGCTTGACGTGCACAATAAAGGGAAAGCAGTTGTTTCTAAAGGTTCAAGAGAGAAAGCGGAATTTGATGTTTTCCGGCTCCATAAGCATGGTCTTTGGGCGACGATGCAGCAAGATTAGCGGATCCACATGATCATAAACTCTTTGGAAAATGGAAAATACAAAATTGGTATCTCAGAAAAAGAAAGAGATTTGATTTCACTCGTCTCGACTGAAATCAAATCTTCACTTCAAGCTGAAAAAGAAACTGGAGGAACATCGCGATTGTTTCCTCCGGCTTATCTTGGCCAGCCAGATGCTGAGAGTGAATACCATGAGATGGTTCTTGACGATTTATTTTCATCTCATACATCAGCACTTGAGAATTTGAATACGTCGTTATTAAAGCTTGAAGTGACAGAATTTGAACTTATGGAAATGATGCGAGCTCTAAACATTCTCCGCTTATCTCTAGCCGAACATCTTAATATTTCCGATGATGATAAAGAAGAGCCTAGTGAAACGGATCCGTCTTATGGGACATGGATTATTTTCCAAATTTTTGGTCAAATGTTGACTTCCATCGTTGATTCGCTTCAGGACAATATTTAAAAAAATATTTGTTATTAGTCGATTGGGGTCGGAGCGGCTAATACGTTTGGTATCGTGACTGAACCCATACTTTGGGGGCCCTGCCCCGTTCGTCCAGCGGCCTAGGACGCTGGCCTTTCACGCCAGTAACACGGGTTCAAATCCCGTACGGGGTACAAAAAAATAGACTTCACAGCGTCTTAGATTGGTGTATGCCTTTCAATGGCGTAGAGTGGCAACCGGTTCTATTGAACCGAAAAATCACCAACAAGGTGAATGACAACAAAAAATATTTTGTTAATCATAAGGTCCCGTGGTGCAGTTTGGAGTGCACGCCGCCCTGTCAAGGCGGAGGTCGCGGGTTCAAATCCCGTCGGGACCGCCACTAATTTCTTCTCTTAGAGGAGAAATTTTGTGGGGGTCGGGTAGCTCAGTTGGCAGAGCGGCCGCCTGAAAAGCGGTAGGTCACCGGATCGACGCCGGTCCCGACCACAGAATGGGTCAACGGGCAACCGGTGGCCCATTCTTACTTTTTGTATTCCCTCTTCTCCTCACACGCCCACCAAAAAAACCAATCAAAGAGAGAAGCAGTCCGATGATTATCCCACGATCTATTCTTGGAGCAGTTAAAAGCGTTGCAATAAGAGTTCCAACAGCGATGAATAATTGAGTAAGGTCATTCAAAAATAGTTTTAAAAATTCTCTTGGCTTAACTAATTTTACGACAGCACCGATAACTGTAGCTCCCAAAATTGCGCTAGGTAATTCCGACAATAAAAAAGCAAGAGGAAGAACAGCTAAGACAAAAGCTCCCGTAATCGCGCCTGCCCATGGTGTTTCAGCACCAGCAAATTTGTTCAGCGAACTTCTTCCAAAGGAACCACCTACTGGAAATGCATTAGAAATAGCTGCTGCTATATTTGCTACACCTTGACTCACGAATTCTTTATTTGGGTTCCATGTTGATTTATCTTCTTTTGAAAAAGTTCGTGCTATTGCTGCTGGTTCTGCAAAGCCGACTATTGCAATAATTATTGATGGAACGAGCAGGTCTATTAGAGAACTCCAAGCGAACCTAAATTTAAATGAAATAAAACCTCCGCTTAATTCACCTACAACCGGGCCGGAATAACTAATTAAGTGGCTAATAGCTATGCCACAGACAACAGCTATAAGTACACCTGGGAATAGTCGATGCAAGAGACGACCTCCGAATATCACAATGATTGTTGCTATAGAGAATAGAAGTGCACCTATTTTCCATTGATCTGGGTTACAAATTGATTCCCAACCTGAACTAAGAACACCACCTTCTGTACCCTCTACACCAAGTGATTTGGGGAGTTGAGAGAAAATAATAAGTATCGCTGCGCCCGTTGTAAATCCCAGAATTACTGAATCTGTAAGTAGATTAGCTATTCTCCCTAATTTCAATACCCCAAATAGCAGACGAAAGATTCCGACCATTAAGGCTAATAGTGCGGCGAGTTCTATAAATTCACTTGAAAACGGTTCCGCAAAACCTTGTAGCGCACCATAAGTCAATAGTGCGGTAAGCGCTACTGGACCAGTTTGCAAGTAAGAAGAGGAAGCAAAAATTGCGGCCAAGAGTGACGGGATAGCAGCTGCATAGAGGCCGTATTTGGCAGGCATACCAGCAAGCTCAGCGTATGCTAACCCTTGCGGAAGCGCTAGTAAGGCGACTGAGATGCCTGCGACTATATCACCGCTGGAAGGTCTAGAAATTTTCAAGTGTGATCTCACAAACTCATTCCCAAACATCACATTTCTTCAGAGATCGCTTGGGCCATTAGAATATCCACTGGATAGGTGATCTTAAGATTTTTCTCAGTTCCTTCGATAACCCCTATTGGAGTGTCCGGTAGATATTTAGCAATAACCCCACAATCGTCTGTTAGAGAAGAGAGGGAATCATCTTTTATTTTTTCATATCCTTTTTTAATTGTTTCCAACCTGAATCCTTGAGGGGTTTGGGCTGTCATGAGAAAGTTTCGGTCTGGGATTTGTTTTACTCTTCCCTCAATTACCTTAAAAATTGTTTCCTTTGCGGGAACAACAACGGAAACAGCATCATACTGATCCAAAGCATTAACACATCCGGTGATCATGTCTGGGGAAACGAAAGGTCGTGCCGCGTCGTGAATAAGCACTTTTGGATTATCTCTTGACTGAATAGCTTCCAAACCTAAGAAGCTGGACTCTGATCTTGACGATCCCCCTTTGATTATTCTCTGAACCTTTGCTGAGTAAGGCTTAGAGAGTCTCTTAACAGGATCTAATAATTCTTTTGAGGTCACTATTATCACCTCATCAATTTTGGGGTGGGTACAGAAAACATCAAGAGAATGTTCAATAAGCGGTCTTTTATTCAGTTCAATCAACTGTTTAGGAACTGAATGCTCAAATCTTGTGCCTGAACCTGCTGCAAGGAGGATAACTATCGTCATTTCTTAATCTTAGAATTAATTAGCGCTTCTTTATCTCCTCAAGCCATTTTCTTCCTTATCTATCTACCAAGAGATGTCTTATTGCTAGGTTTGACCTAATTAAACTTTCTTTAGATTTAATAGCATTTAATTCCTTTTGGAAAAAATAGGTGAGAAACTTGGGATTACCGAAATAGATTGGTTGGGATTACATGGTTAGTTTAAAAATAAGACTACGCAATCTGTTATTTGGTCCCCTGAAATGGCCAACATTCTTTTTAACTAAACGGATGTGGAAAGAAAATCTGAAGATCGCACTTATCTTCACTCTGTATATAGAAAAGAAATACCAGACAGCAGACCGAATGGTTAATTTTCTCTTCAAAGATTTCCGAAAGTCTCTTTCCGATGACCTCACGCCATTGGAGACATCTTTAGAAATGCAGCGACATTTTTGGGAGAGGTACCTGTCAAATCATTATTCCCCTCGTGCAGTGGTTAGATTAGCTGGAACCTACGAGCGATTAGGCTATCTCAATGCGGCCCACCATTTGTTGTACCTTTCATTTCGTACTGAGACAGTTGACAGGTCAATCTTGAAATATTTTGCAATGTTCTGCCTTCGTTACAAGTTGCTAAGCGATGCGCAATGTTTATCTAAATATCTCAACACCGAAGACCAAGAGAAGCATCAAATAGACAAATACTTATCTCAAATAAGTCAAAGCGAAAGATCATTATTGATTGATAACGGGAAATACCCGTATGAGGAAAATAAAATCCAAAATCCAAATAGGTTAACGAACTATTGCGAACTAATTTCTGAGTTCTTTGATCAACTCATTACCAGAGATAATCCAAATTCAAGCGAGTATCCACATATTGTCTCAATCACTTTTCAAGACATTACTCACGACAATAGAGTAAAAAAAATCGCAGCACATAGTGCGACGCGTGGGTACCGCTCAACTCTTATTTGTTCGAGCGAAAAAAATAAAGAAGAACGAGGGCATATTGGAACCGCTGCTGTTCTCAAATTTCCGATCAAATCCGATCTCCAAAATATGGTTCGAACCAAAATTCATGAACATCAAATATATAAATACCTAGTGGACGCACGAAATCTCAATCGCCAGGTTCTGCGAATTAGAAAAAGCGAATGTTATGCATTTTCCGAAACTCAACAAAACCTACTAGCTAGGTTTAAAGTCTTAGAGTCATTGGTCAGAATCCAGTTCTTTACGACGCTTCTACTAATTACTAAAATCGTCAACATTACTTGGGGTGTGTTCTCAAACTTCTTAAAGTCTCAAGATAAAAAGACATATCAACATTTCCAGAACGATCACTTAGATTTTCAAGAAGCCTTTGGTCCTCAGATTGAGAGATTAAAGCCAGATCTAATACATGTAAATGATTTTCATCTCATAGGTATTGGAGTAACTGCTGCTAGAAACTTAAAGAGGAATGGAATCAATACCAAAGTTATCTATGATGCCCATGAGCTTGTTGAAGGTATTGAGCACCGTTATTCTCCACTTTGGAAAAGTGAAGTTGCTCATTTTATTGACTCAGTGGATGGCGTTGTGTGCATATCGGAACTACAAGCTGAAGTTATGAAGGAAATCTATAAGTTAGATACGTTGCCGAGTGTTGTGGCTAATGCACCTCAAGTTACGCTGGTAGACAACACTGGACCGACGATCAGAGATGATCTTGGAATTGAAGGGAAGATACTTACATATCATGGTTGGGCGAGTGAAAGTCGCGGTGTTGAAACGATCGTAAGGTCACTTGAATTTCTTCCCAGTAATTTTCACTTGGCTTTAATGGTTATGGGCAGAGATGATTTTCTTGCTTCATTGCAAAAAATAGAGAGCAAAATACGTAAAGAGGCAGGTTTACAATTCCCCAGACTGCATTTCCTCCCCTATGTCACTCCAGATCGACTACCACATTATTTATCAACTTCAGATATGTCCATAATTTCACTACTTCCTATCGGAAACGGAGATAGAAGTAATCACCATATCGCAATGCCAAAT
>JASLWO010000046.1 GCA_030740795.1 Acidimicrobiales bacterium
GTCAGCGTTTTCAACGCAGCCTTCTTCTTCAGCACCATCGAGAACACCGTCACCATCAACGTCAGGGTTGGTTCTATCAGGGTCTTCGTTGTCTACCAAGCCGTCATCGTCGTGGTCGTTATCTTCAGGGAACTCGTCTACTCCATCGAGAAGGCCGTCATCATCAACGTCATCATTATTATCATCTGGGTCTACATCAGCGAGAAGCCCATCACCATCAGCGTCAACATCGTTGTCTTTTGTTTTTACAGTCCTTGATCTTGTTGTTGATCCACTTTCTAGGTCTTTAACAAGTGAATTCTCAAGGTTTGTTTCGATTGTGAATACGACGGTTGAGCTTTGTGTCCCGTCCACTAAACGGTCATCTTCCGGGCAAACTTCAACGTTTTTGGTTGCTCTGTCGTCAACTGAGAGGGTTACAGAACCTTCTGGGTCAGTAAAGACGGCTTCATCGGTTCCTGGTACGAATTCCCAGGTAACGGTTATGGTTTCACCTTCGAGAACATACCCGTCCAAGATCCCTACTTCAAAGGAGTTACAGTCTCCCTCTTCCGTAATGATCCCAGTCATTGTGCTCGAACCCCAGGCTTGGATTGTTACTTTGGCTTCTTCATACGGTTCTAGAGGGTTGAGCTCACGTGGGTCACCATCTTCTAGACCATCACCGTCACAGTCAGCGTTTTCAACGCAGCCTTCTTCTTCGGCACCATCGAGAACACCGTCATCATCAACGTCAGGGTTGGTGCTATCAGGGTCTTCGTTGTCTACCAAGCCGTCATCGTCGTGGTCGTTATCCAAAGGCTGGCTATCTTCACCATCTTCTAGACCATCACCGTCACAGTCAGCGTTTTCAACGCAGCCTTCTTCTTCAGCACCATCGAGAACACCGTCACCATCAACGTCATCATCGGTGTCATCTGGATCTTCATCAGAGAGAAGCCCATCACCATCAGAGTCAAAGTAAACCGGTATCTGAATAACAAAGTCCCTAAGTGCCACTTCGTCGGTCTCTACGCCAACACCAAAAACCTCAGATACTAAACCTCCATAATTCCGGATATCACAATGAGGGAAAAGATTATCCACCGTGAGGGTTAACTTTGCCGGCGAAGGATATTCAGTCATATGTTCGCCCACACGCATAATTTCAAAGGAAAATGAATTGGTTCCTTCATCCACCGAAGCGCTTGCTTCTATAAAAAAGTAGTCTGGGAAACCAGGTACTTCACTATCGGCGTATTCCCCAAATGCAGAACTTATAGAGCCAAAGGCTTCTTCTTCGACGTCGCAGATCGCAGAACCTCCATCTCCTATGACTTCAATTTCAAAAGTATGAGGAGTACCCATTTCAGTAGGGAAAATGATTCCGTTCTCTGGGCCATCATCTGGGAAAGAAAGAACAAGTTCAGGAGCCGTAACCGTGGGCTCAAGATCAGATCCGTCGGGGATCCCATCATCGTCACCATCAGCGTCATTTGAACAAACTGTTCTAACGAGATTGTCAGGATCACCTTCCGTAGAACGGTTTGACTTATAGAGAAAAGCTCCACGATTCGCTCTCCAACCCGAAAATGAAGCATCTTCAGCGATGTACACATACAAATGCCGCAAATCGTCAGGTTCTACGTCCAAGACGAAACGAGATGTTACACCGGGAGAAATACCTTCTTGGAATGTAAAGAAACCACTGAAGAAGTGATTGTCCTGATTATTGGCTTCATCGATTTTGATTTCTAAAGAATCATCAGCGATTGAAGCTGCTACATCTGGGTCCCATTCAAAAGTGACATCTAGAACCACTCGACTATCTCCTTCTACAAGTCCCTCAGCTACACACTCTTCAAACGTCAACTGGACTTCTTCAACAGTGACTGTTATTCGTTCGTCAAAACATCCGTTATCAGCATGGCTTTGTAACCAAGCTGGGATATGCCAATCTTGGCCCCAAGGCTCCATGAGTTCTGCTACATCGTCCTCGTCAACTCTTCCTCCATTGTCACAGTTAATTGTGGGTTCAGAATTATGTTCTGCTGCGGACGCTTCTTTTGATGTTCCCAAAGCCAAAGATCCCAGAAAAATGGCTGGAATCAGCAATGCCAGCACCATTATTTGTGCTGTACGGCTCTTTGTAGATGTATCAATATTCTTTTTCATGTTTTCTCCAAACGTGTTATTCGGGTTTTGTTATGAAGTCATTATGAAAGATTTGCTAGAGCCCGATTAGAGACAAGGGGGTATAGATAGAGGGACTTAGATCCCTAAAGAATCGAAGGTTTCAGAGTTATTGTTATTCCTGTTATGTATGACAAAAAGAAATACGCAGAACCCAACAATGAAAAGATCTTTGCTTATGATCTTGTCGCCGGGGAAGAGACGAAACGGACGAAAGTAACCGTTTCCCGCCGGATTGGCCTCACACTCATCCTATTAGGGATAGTCTTAGGTCTTTTTAGCGTGTATCAACTCTTCGGCACTGGGTTAATTACAGCTAGAGAACAATCAAAACTTGACGCAACTATAAAAACCGATGAGGCCATCGTTGAAAATGTTGCAGCGATTTCACGAGCTTTCTCAACTACCACCTCATATTTCTGTCCAGAGGGTTTTACTCTGGACACTCATCAGCAGGTGTGCACGAGCACAACGGGTACCACTGAGCTGGTAGAGGTTGAAACTGTCAATGAAACCACATCCAGTCGATATGAAAACATGACGGCTGAAGAACTTTCGCAGGTAGCCAATCTTGTATGGAAACAGGAGGGAGAAGCAATTGGTAGTATCCGCATTCCCGCCATTGACCTGCGTTGGAACTTTGTCGAAGGGATCTCCGTGAATGATTTACGCAAAGGGCCAGGCCACTATCCCAACACGCCACTCCCAGGAATGGGCGGAAACAGCGCTATCGCTGGCCATCGAACAACCTACGGCGCACCCTTTGGAGACATCGCTGAAATATCTTGGGGAGATAGTATCTTCATCCACGCTACATACGGTGATTTTGAATACAGGGTTATCGACCGTTTCGTTATCTCCCCAGATGAAATGTGGGTTATTGAGGATCAGGGCGATAACCGTTTGACTCTTACTTCCTGCCACCCGAAATTTTCATCTAACCAACGCTATGTGGTCGTGGCTGAACTTGTCTCTGACACAGCCGCATACATCCCCTCCCAGGAGGAAATTGACGAACTTATCGCAAATACTATGGAAACCACGACAGAAACGAGTGTCGAAACTCACCTAATCTCATCCCAGAAGCAAATAACCTTTGATGCTGAAAAGACCACTGAGTCGGTGCCTTGTGAAGACTGCGAACAACTCTTGAGCGTGGAGATTCAAGAATCCGCGAACACTATTGGAAGTAGTGGACTCGGTGGAAACAAAAAAGTCACAGCAAAGGTAATTGTATGGTCCGTAATCTCACTGGTTTGGATAATCGTTGCTGTCCGGTTTTTCACCTTAGTTTCTTCAAAGAAAATGAAATTCTTACTTTTACTGTCTCCCGTTCCTTCTCTAACGGTGGCGTTTTATTTCATTGACCTATGGCTCCCCGCCTACTAGCTCAATTCGAACAGGAAAAAATTTTAACGGCCAAGCATGATTACCTTCTAAAAACCGTGTTTCTTACGGGTGAGTCTTATAAAAACGATCTTCAATCCAGGTTGCAAGGTCTCCGAGGTTGCCTTTGTTAATTGCGGTCAAACCAATATCGGTACGGGTCAAACCCGAAACAACCACAATGTCTTGTTGCGCCTTCTCAGAACCCCAAATCTCTTCGAATGCAGCGTGGACGTCAAGTGCTGTCCCAACACCAAGATCAAAATCTGTAATGACTGCATATGGTGTGGCTTCTTCACGTAGGCATTCCTTAGCTTCTGCAAGCGAACCAGCTTCTTGAATTTCCAAAGCAGGGTAGGTATGTGTTACCCACGTCTTGAACGTTTCCCGTACCAGTTTATTGTCATCTATTATCAGCAGAGTTCTCTCAGTTTCCCCCGAGTGAATAGTCTGCGGATACGGATCAATATTTGAATCACACCAACTTTTTAAACTCTCGATATTCTTCTTCTCAACGAAAGCTACGTTAATGTCTTCCGGAATCCCATCTCGATTTTTGAGGTTTCCACAGACAAGAACTCGAGATAGATCAAATCCAATCTCAATCAAGTACCTGAGTAAATGCTCTCCATCACCATTTTCTGACACATCCCAATCTGTGATGACCGCATGGATTTGCTTTGTCTCAAGTACCGCTTGTGCCTCTTCAACTGTAGCAGTTAGAACGGATTCATTTTCCGGATGCTGGGTCTGCAGCCACATCGACATCGCTGTCCGAACCGTACGTTCATCATCAACAACAAGGATGGTGTTTCGCAGCATCAGTTCGTGGTTTCGTACTCTTCTAGAAGACTCCGAATATCAGCTATGGCCTTATTGATGGCATCAGCATGTTCTCTTGAGACAGTGATGTCGCAACCTTCAACGTAGTTAGCTCCCCACAACATTGAGAGGGCAGCCATATTCGAATTTATGTTATGGATAATACCTTCACGGTTCATCTCCACATTGTACAAACACTTTCCTATATCCTGAAATAATATGACGGATGACAATCTCCACTTCGTACAGGAAATCCATGACAACGTCCTTCAAGACCTGCATGTTCTGACATTGAACTTGTCAACGGGCACAGATCCCTCACGGGATAAACAGGAACTCCTCGCAGATATGTGGAACCTACAAATAGCCTTACAGAAAGTTCAAACCGATCTTCGTGCCCTCATTGAACAAGAACAACAACGGAATGCCCCTCTCTCTGTTCGACTTAATGGCCTCATGGAGTTCTTCTCTTCAGATACCCACACTGTCTCACATACCCTGATAGACGGTATTGACAAACTTGACGAACCTATACAGCACGAAATTTTTTATATCATAAAAGAAGCCTTCGCTAACGCGATAAAGCACTCCGAAGGTGATTCTTTCACTCTGACAGTCAATGCGAATAACGATCAGTTGCAATTTGAGGTTACAGATAATGGAATAGGGCTACCAGACCAATTCGAGCGATCAAGCGGAACGCAAAACATGCGCAGCAGAATTGATAGAATTGGGGGGACTTTAACTATTGAAAACATCCCTGCTGGTGGAGTGCGGATCATCGCGTCTATCCCAAACTGAGTAGGATAGAACCATGAAGATTCTTATCGTTGACGACCATGAAGTTATGATCTCCGGTATCACCGCACTTCTAGATGATTATGAAACCCGCGGCTGCGCGAATCTTGATCAAGCACTACCAATGATCCTTGAATGGGAACCAGACATCATTATTTGTGACCTTGACTTTGGAGAAGTAGGCAAAGGAGGTTTTGATCTAGCGGAAAAAGCATGGGAAGCAGACTGCCTATCGAAATTTATTATGTATACGGGAGCTGACATCAATAAAGCAATCCTTCTCGGAGATATCAAGGGCCTTATCGGAAAAAACATCTTCGCTATTGAATCAAAGGTGCGCCCTACTGCAGAACTTCAAGAAACTGTTCAAAAAGTCGCAGATGGCAAACGACCTTTTGATGGTTACACAGTCCGAGTAGCGAAAAGTAACCTCCCAGATGAAGACCTTCTCTTGATAGAACGATTCTTCTCTCTCACAGAGCGACAACTTGAACTCGTAGGCGCATACGCTGTGCAGCCTGATCGGAAATCAGTCGCCAAAGAACTCCACATCGCAGACTCAACTGTCAAGAACTATACAAGCCGCATTCTTGAGGTTTTTGACGTTGAAAACATGCGAACTGTCGTAGCTCAATATCAGAAATTCCAGGAAATTCTTCGCACTGTCGGATATCAGGCATAGCCCTTTATTTGCTGATTGAAATCATATTTGCAAAGAAATCCCTTACTTTCTATGTTCAAAGAACATGTACCTTGTCGATCCGTGTAAATAAGTGTTTTATAAGAGTTGTTTCGTCTTTACCTTCTGTGCAGGCGAAATGGCTTTCTTCCTTATAGGATCTTTCAGGTGAACCCATTAAGTAAGTTAAGTAGATCGATCAGCGGAAAAGTCGCCATCGTGACAGGTGCTGCTAGTGGAATGGGTCGTGCCACAGCCCACCTGTTCAGCGATGAGGGAGCAAAAGTCGCTGTGTGCGACATTAACGTTGAAGGAGTTGAGCGTGTTGTTAGCGAAATTCACCAATCAGGTGGATCAGCCAAGGGTTACGTCGTTGATCTTCAGGATGGAAACGCTCCATCAGAACTTGCTAAGCAGGTCAGGTCAGATTTAGGACCTATTGATATTCTGGTGAATAATGCCGGAGTTAGTGTCGGAGGACCTATTGATAGCCCTGACTTTGAGGATTTTTGGAATGTTACCTTCGCTGTAAATCTTGATGCTCAGATGAGGCTGATACGAGCCTGTCTTGATGACCTTTGCCGTGAACAGCAAGGACGAATTGTAAATATTTCTAGTACTGAAGGTCTTGGAGGGTCAGCGGCGTTAAGCCCATATACAGCTTCCAAACACGGCGTAGTCGGATTGACGAAAGCGTTAGCAGTTGAACTTGGACCATCGGGTGTGACCGTAAACGCAGTCTGCCCAGGTCCTATTCATACGGGAATGACAGCAAAAATTCCTTTAGATGCAAAAAAGATTTTTGCACGAAGAAGAACAGCTTTGAAAAGATTTGGAAATCCAGAAGAAGTTGCTCATGTGACGCTTAGTCTTGTGCTTCCCGCTGCTTCTTATATCACGGGGGCCGCTGTCCCAGTTGATGGTGGTATGCGCGCACGGAACAACTGACTACTTCTTAATTATGACTGAAGTGAACTCTGGTGAATTGTTGCTTTTGCAGCGTCGAACCATACGAACATTAATGACCGGCCTTGTTCCTGCTGGAGCGGCTTTAACTTCAGCGTATTCTGCCGCTGCTGTCCTTGGCGAAGAACTCACTGATTCTGAAACTCTTGGCGGGCTCGCAGCCGCCAGCGCAACGGTAGGGTCAGCTATCGCTACGTTATTGCTCGCACGAATGATGGTCATTTACGGCAGACGACCCGGTCTACTAACAGGGTACGCTGTCGCTTCTGTAGGTTCTCTAATAGCCATGACTGCCGCTCTTACAGGCTGGTATCTATTATTGATTCCAGGGATTCTTAGTATTGGGGTAGGAGGTGCTGCAAGCTTGGCTGCCCGTTTCGCTGCTGCTGACCTTGCTACTCCTGATCATAGAGCGAGAGCGATTGGCACGTTGGTGTGGGCATCTACGATTGGTGCTGTCCTTGGCCCAACTATTGGTTTTGGACCTGCAAAGAGATTCGCTCAACTCATTGGCATAGCTGAATTAGCTGGCCCATACCTGATTTCTTCCGTACTCTTCGCGATCGCTGCGGCAGTTATCCACTTTAGGTTACGTCCGGACCCTCTCATAGTCGCAGGTGGATTGGGTGCATCTAAAAAAGATCGGGGATTTAAAGGAGCGGTTAAATCTATTGCTGGTTCAGCTATAGGAAAGTTAGCTGTGGGGTCAATGGCAACTGGGCATATTGTCATGGTTGGAGTAATGACAATGACTCCATTACACATGAACGACGGCGGGCATGAGTTGGAAATCATTGGGTTCGTGATTTCGTTACACATCATCGGAATGTACGCTGCGGCACCGATTATCGGATGGGTCGTGGACCGTTTAACAGCTGGACCGGTTCTGGCTTTAGGGGGGATGCTGCTATTTATCGGATCGGAAATGGCATCTCATACTGAACCTAGTGAAAGCGCCGGCGTGTTCATAGGTTTATTCCTTATCGGTTTGGGTTGGAGTTGCGGGCTCATCGCTTCTTCAGTTCTTCTTACAAATGAGTTTGAAGGTTCGGTCCGGGTTCGTGTCCAAGGTTTAGCTGATACGATCATGTCCGCTTCCGGAGGTGCTGCAGGTTTGGGCTCTGGGTTAATGGTGTCAACAACTGATTATCGAACATTGTGCCATTACGTGTCGTTCATTGGTTTAGTGCCTGTAATGGGATTTCTTTTTCTGCTCTTTCGCACCTATAAGAAGAATCTAACTAATTAACGGGTAAAAGAAATGGTTTTAGATCAGGCTGGGAGTCGGGTTATCTATTTGTAGTATCTCCGCCAGTGATTGGGTAACCATGTTGCCAACTGCTGGATTCATTTCTTGAGGGAGCAGGCCGGAGTTGGCTAAACGGTCACCAAGTCTGATAAAAATCGCACAGAATCGCATAATGGCGAAAACTTCCCAATAATGCGGGTGACGGACTTCCCTTCCGGAAATATTTTCATAATATGCTGCTTGTTCTTCTCTTGTTGGGTAACCGGAAAGGCGTTCAACGCCTACGTCATCAAATGACATCCGGTCAAACATTAGCCACCAGCCAAGATCAGCTTCAGTGGGGCTTAATGCGCATGCTTCCCAATCAACCACTGCTGCTGGCTTATAGTCTTGCCAGATGATATTTCCGAGTCTGGCGTCTCCCCAACTCAACCCGATCCTTTCATCATTGGGGTCATTGCGGGTCAGCCAATCAAGTGCGTACTCCATAACTGGGTGTTCGCGGCCTTTAAGTTCTTTCTGCACATAATTTCGATAAATTTCTATTTGCTTTAGTTGAGTGGGTTCACCATCACACGGGTTTAACCAATGTAAGTCTGCTGCTTTCCAGTTAATCTGATGGATCCCTGACATCGCTTCAATCCCGGTTTGCACCATTTGTGTTCGTTGCTGGTCAGTGGCTTCATCAACGACGAATCCTTCTTCGGTGTATCTGGGTCGATCAGATGGGATTTGCCCATCAACGTGAACCATAACGAAAAAAGGTAGCCCCAGGTAGGTGCTGGGTTTAAGTTCTCCGATTGTTGGGAGGGGAACGTCACTGTTTGACTGAACTGTTTTCATGACACGTTGTTGTAAAGCGACAGAGATTTCACATTCCGGTGTTTGAGCTGGGAACATGCCCCCGTCTTCGGGTTCGATTCGTGCTACATACCTTCCTTCATGTCTTCCTTCATCAGTATCAGATGAAATATTGAAGAAAACTGTTTCATTGGAAAAACCCGTTGCTACGGGAATGTCTATTTCTCCTATTTCCACGTTTCGATGTTCGGTGTGTGCCTCCGTAAACCATGTAAGAAGCCCTTGTCCGTATTGGCTTCTATCTATATGAAATTTTGGAGCGTTTGAGGTATCTTCTTCCATCAGTAATCCCTATGGGGTACAAATCATC
>JASLWO010000047.1 GCA_030740795.1 Acidimicrobiales bacterium
TGTTGATGCTCCCAGATCGCGAAGCATTTGCACTCGGGCTTTGATTATGTAGCACCCATGCCCTAACGCAGGCCAGTATGCGAGACCACCGTAGCTTGGGTCTGGCTCAGTCATATTAGGGAATTTCCCGCTAGCTCCCCAATCGAAGCTACCCCCGTCGACAATAATGCCACCAATTGAAGTTCCGTGACCACCTATGTATTTTGTGGCTGAATGAACAACAATGTCTGCGCCATGCTCTAGTGGCCTAACGAGATATGGGGTAGCCGCTGTATTATCTACCATCAGCGGAACGCCATTGTTATGAGCTACCTCGCTGATACCTGCGACATCAAGCCAGTTGTTTTTCGGATTTGGGTTCATTTCTCCGTAGAAGAGTTTTGTGTTGTCTCGCACTGCAGACTGCCATTCTTCTAAATCATCAGGGTCTTCAACGAATGTAACTTCTATACCTAATTTAGGAAGGGTGTAGTGAAATAGGTTGTAAGTTCCTCCATACAGAGATGCCCCTGACACAATGTGGTCTCCGGATTCAAGAATTGTCAAGATACCAAGAACTTCTGCTGCTTGCCCAGACGACGTTGCCAAGGCCCCAGGGATTCCTACAGCTGTTTCTGTTCCCCCTTCTAAAGCAGACACTCTCGCTTCAAAAACCCCTTGCGTTGGATTCATGATTCGTGTGTATATGTTTCCCATTTCTGCTAGCGCGAACAGGTTCGAAGCATGCTCGGTGCTATTGAATGTGAATGAGGTTGTCTGGTATATCGGAACAGCTCTTGCATTCGTAGCTGCATCCGGTTCTTGCCCAGCGTGTATTTGCTGAGTTTCAAATTGCCAATTGCTCATGTTTACCTTTCTATTGTTTACTTGAAAGGATCCCAGTTTGCTTGATTTCTCGATGTGTGTTTATCCGTTGGGACAATTACTTGTACTTTCGTACCACATCCCCATTTCTGGGAAGCACCTTGGGTGTCCGTCCTAGGTTGCCGGGCCACTAATGACCTCTCTTAATGTTGTTATTGATTGAACCAGAATCTACGTCATTCTGCAACCTGTGAGGAGATTTTCTTTAGCCTTGTCCCCCACTAGTATCTTTCACACTTTGTTTTCCAGATGAAATCCAGGGCATCATGGCACGCAATTCTTTACCTACCTGCTCCACAGGCAAGTCATGGCCAGCCGCTTCAAGCTCTAGGAATCGTTTACGTCCACCTCTTGCTTCAGCTACCCATTCTTCAGCGAATGTTCCATTTTGAATTTCTTCTAGAATGGTCTGCATTGTCTCACGAACATGATCGTCTACTACTCGAGGGCCCCTAGTTAAATCACCATATTCTGCGGTATCAGAAACGCTATAACGCATACCAGCGATACCTTCTTCATACATAAGATCAACGATTAACTTAAGCTCGTGTAAGCATTCGAAATAAGCTATTTCTGGCTGGTATCCGGCACCTACCAATGTATTGAACCCGCTATTCACAAGTTCGGTTAACCCGCCACATAGGACGACTTGTTCGCCGAAAAGGTCCGTTTCACATTCTTCAGTAAACGTTGTCTCAATTACTCCGGCTCTGGCTCCACCGATTGCATCGGCGTACGCTAGTGCGAATTCTTTTGCATTGCCAGAAGGGTTATTCTCAACTGCTATCAAGCATGGAACACCGCCGCCTTCAACATACGTTCTTCTAACTAAGTGCCCTGGTCCTTTGGGAGCAACCATGACAACGTCAACATTTGATGGAGGTTGGATTAAATCAAATCGGATATTAAAACCGTGTGAGAACATCAAAGTATCGCCCTCATTTAGGTTCGGCCCTATATGGTTTTCATAAATTTCTGCCTGATCGGTATCTGGTAGAAGAAGCATAACTACGTTCGCCCAGGCTGATGCTTCAGCAATACTCATTACTTGAAGTCCAGCTTCTTGTGCTTTTACGACCGAACTTGATTCTGGCCGTAAACCCACTGCTACTTCAATACCAGATTCTTTTAGGTTCAAAGCATGCGCATGCCCTTGAGAACCATACCCAAGTACAGCAATTTTTTTTGTTTCAATCTGCGTCCGATCTGCATCGGCTTCGTAATAGATGTTTGCCACTGTTTCTCCTTATTAATTTGGCTTATATCTTCCTAGATCTTCTTTTCTCTCATTCATGATGTGATTGTTGAAAGCGCTATTATTCCTGTGCGTTGAACTTCCACAATCTCATAGGTTTCTAATACAACTTCAAAATCATTTACTATCTCAGGAGTTCCTGATAATGATACGACTATTTTCTGATCTCCTACACTTAGGACATTCGCTTCAAATGACTCTATTTCTCGCATAATTTGATCTTCTCGGCCTTCTTCTACATTGACTGTAGCGAGGATAAGTTCTCGACTTATCGAGTCTTCAGGCGATAATTCCTGTATCTCAACAACGTTAATGAGTTTGTTGAGTTGTTTAACTACTTGTTCCAGAGGTGCAGATTCAGCATCTACGACAATAGTGATTCGGCTAAATAGGTCATTATCTGTCGGAGCTACCGCAAGTGATTCAATGTTAAATCCCCTTCTTGCAAAGAGTCCTGAAACTCGTGCTAGAACTCCGGGTTTGTTCTCTACTCTGACGACAAGTGTGTGGAACCGAACCGAACTCATTTTTCGTTCCCTTGTGATGGGTGAACGATTACCTCACTATTTGATTTACCTGCTGGAACCATTGGGTATATATTCTCACTTGATTCTGTTCGGAAATCTATGACTACCGGTCGGTCATTGATTTCATTAGCCTGTTCTATTGCTGGTTTGACTTCTTCTGGGGATTCAACTCGGATTCCGACACAACCCATTGATTCAGCTAGCATTTTATAGTCTGGAAGGTCGGATTGGAGGTGAACCTCGCTGTAGCGCTTGTCGTAGAAGAGTTCTTGCCATTGGCGTACCATTCCCAAATAACCATTGTTCAAGACTGCTATTTTTACGGGGAAATTTTCTAGTCTTGCTGTTACTAGTTCCTGATTGGTCATTTGGAAACATCCATCACCATCAATGGCCCATACCATTCGGTCGGGTTTTCCTGCTTTCGCTCCAATTGCCGCTGGAACTGCGTATCCCATGGTTCCTAACCCTCCGGAGTTGATCCAGGTATATGGATGATTGAAGCTCCAAAATTGGCTGGCCCACATTTGATGCTGCCCTACTCCCGATGCCACGATTGTGTCGTCTGGAGTGTTGTCTCGTAACTGTTCTATAACATGCTGGGGTTTTAACCCTTCTCCCGCCTGCCAGTCATCGTATACGAGTGGGAACTTTTCATTCCATCCGCTTATCTGTGATTTCCAAGCGGATCTGTCTGGGTGACTTTCTGTCTCCCCCATTTGTTTGATTGCTTTAATAAGTTCGGTGATGGTCCTTCCAACGTCTCCTTGTATTGAGACATCAGCAGAACGTACTTTGTTGAATTCAGCTGGATCAATATCGGCGTGGATAACTTTGGCATCTGGTGCGAAGGCATCTACTTTCCCTGTGACTCTGTCGTCGAAACGAGCCCCTAGGGTAATCAATAAATCTGACTGCTGAATTGCGGTTATGGCGGTGTAGTTTCCATGCATCCCTGGCATGCCTAAAGCAAGTGGGTGGTTATCTGGGAAACCTCCTCGATTCATGAGGGTTGTGACTACGTGTATATCTAACAGTTCAGCTAAGTCTTTAAGTTGTTCGGCTGCTCGTGCTTTAAGAATTCCCCCTCCACTGTAGATAATTGGTCTTTCAGATTGGAAGATGAGCTTTGCAGCATCTTGGATTTCTTGTGGGTTTGGTTCTGTTTCTGGTTTGTATCCTGGTAAATCATGTCCGGAAGGTTCATAATCTTCGAATTGGGATACAGGGTTGTTGGCGTCTATCAGGTCTTTGGGGATGTCAACGAGTACAGGTCCTGGTCTTCCGGTTGTAGCTATATAGAAAGCATCATGTATAACTTGAGGGATTTGTTCAGCGTCTGTAACTAAAAAATTGTGTTTCGTTACAGCCATGGTTATTCCGGTTGTGTCGCACTCTTGGAATGCGTCGGAACCTATCGCTCCGCTAGCTACCTGCCCTGTTATACAAACCATTGGAACGGAGTCAAGCATTGCGTCAGCTAGAGGCGTAACCATATTTGTGGCGGCTGGACCGCTTGTTACAAGAGCAACACCTGGTCGCCCTGTAGCGTGGGCGTAACCCTCAGCCATGTGGCCGGCTCCTTGTTCGTGCCTAACTAGCACGTGTCGAATAGACGATTCAATTAGAGGATCATAGGCGGGTAAAATAGCTCCGCCAGGCAAACCGAAAACAAGCTCAACTCCTTGAGCTTCAAGATTTTTCATTAAGGCTTTCCCACCATTAGTTTGCATGCCGCTTACCTCTGTGCGATTTGAGTTATCTGACCCTTTACGGTACCCATTAGTTGGACGGTACCGACAGAGAAGCCCCCTACATTTTAGGATTTTAGGAAAAATGATTATTACAGAATTTTTGTGGTGGTTGACCAATTCTCTCGTACCCTCGTTTTGGTGAGCTTCAATGCGACGTTGAGATTTAATTTAAGGAAATTCTACAAAGAGTTGCCTTCTGGTTTGGTTCTCATAACCTTTGGAAGGTTTGTTTCTAATATTGCCTATCGTTTAGTTTTCCCATTTCTTCCGACAGTTTCGCGGGGTTTGGGGGTCACCACAGGAACTATGGGAACTGCGTTGGCGATGAGAGACCTTGTTGAAGTTTCTAGTCCTTTACTTGGCAAAGTCACAGATAGGAGAGGCACATCTCAGGCTATGGTCGCCGGTATCTGCGGCTTGGGTATGGCTGCTGCATTACAAGGAGCGAGTTCTGGTTTGATACTTTTTGTTTTTGCACTTGTCCTAGCTTCAATCTCAAAGAACTCTTTTGATATTGGCTCAAGTGCATGGACGGGGGCATCTGTGCCTTTTGAGAAACGATCTCGAGCTATTGGATTGATTGAAACGACATGGGCTCTTTCTTTCATTATTGGGATGCCCATCGCCGCAGTGTTAATACGGGCAGGAACGTGGCGAACACCATTTCTTGTCACTGCGGTGCTTTGCACTGTTACAGGAGCAGTGTTTCAAATCTTTATTGCCGGAAGTCAGGAACCATATGCGGTTCGTTCCCGGACACGTCTTTCCTCAACTGCCCGTTTCGCTCTTCTGGCAATGGTTGCTCTCGGAGCTGGCCACATGATGATGCTTGTCACTTTTGCTACATTTCTTGAGGACGAGCATGGTTTATCAACTTCTGGGCTTGGGTTGATCGCTCTGATTATTGGGGTAGCTGAGTTGGTAGGGTCTGGGGGTGTAACCGTTTTTGGTGACAGGTTTGGGAAAGTCAAGGTAGTGAAGTTCGCATTGATACTTTCTCTTCCTCTTTCTTTTTGCCTTCCTCTTGGGGAATCTTCTATTTGGACTGCCCTGCTATTGATTTCCTTTTGGTTTGTTTGCACAGAATCTGTGATTGTTTCAATGCTCTCAACGTGTACGGAACTTGATCGAAATGCACGAGGGGCGATGATGGGCTATGTGTACGCTGGGTGGGCTTTGGGCAGGTTCTTCGGAGCGATCATTGGAGCAAGAGTGTATGAAAGTTCTGGAATGCGTCCTGTCTCAATAATAATGGCTGTAACTCTCAGCTTTGCATTTCTTATTGTCTTAAAAGCTTTCGGGCTGTCAGGAGAATTAGAAGACGGAGATGTTCTAATCTAATGACCACAGCTATTTACCCTGGGTCGTTTAATCCACCGACGATCGGACATTTAGAAATCGTTCAAAGCGCTGTTAGAAGCCTTTCTTTGACTCAAATTGATCTTACGATCTCCGAAGTGGCTTTGGGAAAAGAAAGCATTAAAGGTCCTTCTCTTGAAGAGAGGGTCAGCGTAGTTCAGGAATCCCTATCGTCGATTCCTGAAGCTCAAGTGGTTAGAACATCTAAGCAATTAATTGCTGATATTGCCGAAGGTTATGATGTTGTAGTTCTTGGTGCAGATAAATGGGCACAATTGCAGGATTTAGCCTTCTACGAAGATGAGGCACATATGAGGGACTGTCTACGGCGGTTGCCTAAGTTGGCAGTTGCCCCAAGAAATAATATCCCAGTCCCTGAGGAGATCCTTTTAGAGGTTTCAGAAGGAATCGCTCCGATATCATCTTCTGAGGTTAGGCAGGGGAAATTTGAATGGATGACCAAGGAAGCCAAGGAATACGGTCAGGCGAATAGTTTTTGGGGTTTCAGCTAACTAGCAGCCATTCTTTCACTTGTGCAGTTATGACTACCTTTTCAGAGTTACGCAACTTAGAACTGGCAAAACTCTGCTAACCTGCCGTATCAATAACGGAACGAGCCGAACACGGTGGCATGATGAACGAACAACCAGTCCAGATGAACATCCACTCATCACGAATCACTCAGCCCAAGAGCCAAGGCGCCTCCCAAGCGATGCTCTTGGCCACCGGTCTGAGCCAATCGGATCTGGGTCAGCCTCAGGTCGGTATTGCAGCATGTTGGTATGAGGGCAACCCGTGCAATATGCACCTCGACGGTCTTGGTATACATGTGAAACGCGGGGTTGTTGACTCGGGTCTCGTCGGTATGCGATTCAACACGATTGGTGTTTCCGATGGTATCTCCATGGGAACAGATGGCATGTCGTATTCGTTACAGAGCCGCGATCTGATCGCTGATTCGATCGAAACGGTCATGGCAGCACAATGGTACGATGGCCTTGTTGCTTTGCCCGGGTGCGACAAGAACATGCCGGGCTGTGTCATAGCGATGGGTCGCCTCGATCGACCTGCGATTATGGTCTACGGCGGTACGATCCGGGCAGGTTGCGCCACCATAGGAGGTGCTGAAGAGAAACTCGACGTTGTGTCGGCCTTCCAGAGTTACGGGCAATTCCTTGCAGGTACGATTACAGAAGAAGAACGCCAGACGATTGTGTCGTGTGCCATTCCTGGGGCTGGTGCGTGCGGTGGGATGTATACTGCAAACACGATGGCCACCGCCATTGAAGCAATGGGTTTGAGCCTGCCATACTCTTCCTGTACCCCTGCTGAGGACCCCGCCAAAGTCCAAGAGTGCGTTAATGCTGGTGCAATGATGGGAATGCTTCTGTCAGAGGGATTGACGCCGCGCCGGATCGTCACCCGTGCGTCGCTCGAGAATGCAATGGTCGTGACCATGGCACTCGGTGGATCAACCAACGCTGTGTTACACATGATCGCGATGGCCCGTGCGTTTGAGCTTGAGCTGGACCTCGACGACTGGCTCGCAACGAGCGCACGAGTGCCGCTGCTCGCCGACCTGAAACCGTCAGGACAGTACGTGATGGAAGACCTCCATGACGTTGGCGGCGTTCCTGGTGTGATGCGGTACCTGCTCGACGAGGGCATGCTCGACGGAGACCAGATGACGGTGACAGGCAAGACATTGGGTGAGAACCTGTCCGAAGTGCCACGTCTCATCAAGGATCAAGACGTTGTTTCGTCGCTCAATGCCGCAGTGAAGTCGAGGGGTCATATTTCGATCCTGCGCGGCAACCTTGCTCCTGGCGGCTCGGTGGGCAAGATCACCGGCAAACAAGGTCTACTCTTCACGGGTCCAGCGCGTGTGTTCGACTCTGAGGAGGACATGATCGCTGGACTTGAAGAAGGCCGGATCCAGTCGGGTGATGTGATTGTGATTCGTTATGAAGGCCCCAAAGGTGGGCCAGGAATGCCCGAGATGCTGACACCCACTAGCGCTCTTGCAGGCGCGGGGTTCATTGACGATGTCGCTTTGATCACCGATGGACGCTTCTCTGGTGGAAGCCACGGTTTTATCGTTGGACACGTCGTTCCAGAGGCCCAAGAAGGCGGACCGATCGCTTTGGTGCGTGATGGTGATGTCATCACGATTGACGACGAGAGCCACGAGATGAACGTGGAGGTCGCCGATAACGAACTTGCTGCTCGTGCCGAACAATGGGTGGCGCCACCGTTCAAGGCCACTTCAGGCACTTTATGGAAGTACATCCGCCTCGTTGAAGACGCATCCAACGGCTGTGTCACCGATGGCTGAATAAACTCGGCGATTCCCTACACCCTTTTGGTTTATGCTGTCCGTGATTGTTTTACGTGCTATCAAAAAAAGATAATCGGTGAACTGAATTAAAATGAGAACTTCAGCATTCAGTTCTTATTGCTCTATTGAATCTTTAATCTGATCGAATTTTGTTCGAACTATCAACGCATACGTATCTGCGATTGCTGGTTCTCTGTGTGCTTTCTGCGCTTCTATTCTTGCCGGGTCCTGAACTACCGCCATGAAAGCCGCTTTACTTGGGAAAGCATTAAATCGGACTTGATCCCATTCTCTCCCGTCACCAACAATTGTGCCTTCTACCCCAAACCAGCCAGAGACGCGAACACCTTGCTCGATGCCGACAGTAGCTGCGTTCAAAGTATATTCAGCCATTTTTTCTGGGGTTTCACCTAACTCAGTCCGGTCATTAAATTTCACGACATGCAGAGCGATTATCGGACCGTCTTCACTGCTTGGCGGATGTTCCACCTTCTCCCAATTAGGAAGGGAACTTTGCGCGTTTGGAACATCCATGGGTAAGCAGCCCATAACTATTGTCTCTTTCATCCCTGCTTCCTTGTGTACGTGTTTTTCTTGGAAGTCTTTTCTTTCTTGCATATCGATGAATGATTTCCTTGTTGGATATTTCACAACTGCTATCCGATCCCAATCTCGATCATCACCAAGGAGTTTGTTTTCAACGTCGCCGAGGTAAACGATTTCAGCTCCTACGGCTTCAAGGGGTCCTAGTGGTGTGTAGCGATCGTCAGCTTCTCGACCTGTGATTTCTGTCGTGTTTCCATCTTCGTACTGGGCTACGTCATGGTATTTCATGAGATTAACCATCCAAATAGGTCCGTCTTCATCTGCAGTGGTGGTAGCAAGTTGCAGGGCGTAATCGTAGTCAACGTTCCCGTATTTTGGTGATGCCATAGTTGTTCTTCTTTCGGGTGTTATGTGTTAGATATAAAGTCGTTAATAAGTGCGGCAAGTTCTGGACCTTTGTCTTCTTGGAAGAAATGCCCGGCAGATTCTATCGTTACATGGTTCTGTTGTTTAGTTCCAGGTACTTTCGCATGAAATGGGGCGTCTCCGCCTTTGGTTACTGGGTCGCTATCACTAAATGCGAGAAGAAAAGGTTTGGTAAACTCACTGAGTCTTACCCATGCATCAGCGTTGTCTTTGCTGGCAGGGTCTTCTTCACTTGTGGGAACGAGAGATGGGAAGATTCTAGCTCCCGCTTTGTAATCATCGGTGGGGAAAGGCGCATCATATGCGTTAATTTCCTCAGGGTTGAGATCTCGTACGCAAGCAGAGTTGATAAGGTCCCCTACTGGAAATTCTGGGGTTGTCTGTGAAAATTTTTGCCATCTTAGAAAAGCCTCCGTTGCTTCTCCTTTCCCAGTCGGAAGGCCAGTATTTCCGATAACAACCCTTGAGTAACGCTCCGGAGAAAGTGCTACTAGTCGTAAACCTATTAATCCACCCCAATCTTGACCGAAGAAGGTGATGTCGTTTAGGTCTAAGTGGTCAAAGAGTAGTTCTCTCATCCACTCAACATGTCTGGCGTAAGAGTAGTCAGTTTGTTCAACTGGTTTATCGCTCTTACCGAAACCGACTAAATCTGGGACTACAACCCGATGCCCCTCTTCTACGAGAATGGGAATCATATGCCGGTATAGGTAACTCCAGGAAGGTTCTCCGTGGAGCAATAAAATAGGATCTTTGTCTTTGGGGCCTTCATCTAGATAATGGACGCGTAAAGTTCCGCCTTCAGCATCATTGATTTCAACATAGATCGGTTCGAATGGGTAATTTTGTAAGCTGGTGAATCTATTGTCAGGGGTTCGTATTGTCTGCATGTTTCTCCTCTTTACTATCCTATTTCTACTCTGTGTAAGTCGTCGCCTAGTTCAATTCTTCCGGAGAAATGTTGGGATGCTATCTCTTCCCATTCTTCTCCTTGTCCTGAAGGGAAAGCGGGTACGTAATGTGTTAAAACAAGTGTTTCTATTCCAGCGCGTTCTGCGGTTTGTGAAGCTTCTTCAACCGAAGAGTGGTAATCGCAAACATCTTGTAGGCGTTGGAGAGGAATATTCTCAATAATGTCCTTACGTATAACGGTATGAACAAGTCCTTTCGCTCCGGTACATAATTTGTCCAGGCCAGCACATGGGATGGTGTCTCCTGCTACAACAACAGCATCATTTCCATGGTCGAAGCGGAACGCAATGGTGGGGCCTACTGGTCGGTGGTCTGTCGGTTCAGTAGATATTTTTACGTCACCTTTTAATTTCACTACTCCACTTTCGATTTCAGTAACATTCACTGCTGGAGGTTCGTTGAGATCTTCGTGATGGTCTATTCGGTATTTGATGTCGAAGCTAAGGAAATGTAAAAGCCTGTCAACCACCTCTTTTGTTCCAGGTGGGCCAACGATTTGAAGAGGTTCCTGTTCTGTGAACGTGGCGATCCAAGCAGATGTGATGACGTCATTTAAGTCAGTTATGTGGTCACTATGAAGGTGTGTGATCAAGACCCCATTGAGCATGTTGGCGCCGCATCCTGCGGCTGCCAACCGCATGAGAACGCCTCTACCTGCGTCAACTAGGTAGTTTTCTTCACCAGCTTGTATCAGGGTTGCTGGTCCTGCCCGGTTGGGGTCCGGGATTGGAGAGCCAGTTCCGAGAAGAGTGATAGCTATCATTGTTTCCTCCTGTTAAATAGCGATCTATTGTCTTGCGTTTTCAGCTCGCGCCTGAGCTTTATCTGCATCGGGTGCTCTTTTGGCTGCGAGTTGGATTTCGATTTGGTGTAGTTGCCCTGCAAAAGGAAAAGGGCTTTCATATTGAGGTGAGACAGCTGACCCGTGGTCGTAACCTATGCTTGAGCCTACGGAAGAGATCATTCTCATGAATAGGGGAACCTCTACAGATCCGGATAGTTCTCCGTTGATGTAGATTTCAATTTCTCCGCCTTCTTTGAGTCTGCGGAATTGAGCGAGAAGTGTCGAGTTTCCGGTTGGGACCTCAACGGTGGACGTTACAACCGAATGGTTGTCAAATGCGTTGTAATCTACAACTAAGCGCTCTTTTTGTATGAATATTGATATGCCAGAGTTCTCTGTTCCTGTTGAGAATAGTACTCCCTCGTCGTTTTTTTCTCGGGTGACTGTGGCTGTCAGGTCAAAGCTTCTTCCACCAATTGCTGCACTTGCTTGACCTGGTATGGGAGACATTGGAGGCCTGTAGACATATTTTCGGCTCGTTGGGTGCGGTGACAAGTCTCTGAATCGTGCTCCAAATAATTCAAACCCTCTGTCATCAAGTGGAAGAACGCCGTGCTTTTCAGCTTCTTCCCACCATAGGTTCTGCAACTCTGCCAATTTTTTTGGTTCGGACTCAGCGAGGTCATTGCATTCGGACCAGTCATCAGTGAGTTTGTATAGTTCCCATTGCTCGGTGTCGTAATCCGCGCCTTGTTGGTGGCGGCAAACAGCTTTCCATTCTCCTGCTATGAGCGCCCTGCTGCCCATGTTCTCAAAGTATTGGACTGTGTTGTTAGAAATTCCGTTTGGGTCTGTAAGAAGATGAGCGAAAGAATGACCTGAGATTGGAATTTGTGGAATGCCTTTATATGTTTCGGGTGCTTGGATGTCTAGTATTTCAAAAAGAGTAGGTGCGATGTCAGAAACATTTGCGAATTGGTTTCGTAACGTACCCTGGTTTTTCTCCTCAATTCCTTTAGGCCAATGAATGATCATGGGGACGTGCACGCCTCCTTCATGAGTATTTTGTTTATACCATTTGAACGGGGTGTTACCTGCTTGCGCCCATCCCCATGGGTAATTGGTGTGACTATGTGGTCCCCCTATGTCATCAATGTTTTCAATGGCTTGATTTGGGGTTTCTAATATCCCATTGAAAAACTTCATTTCGTGCATGACCCCAAATGGGCCTCCTTCTTGAGAAGCTCCGTTATCTGAGAGAAGAATGAAGATTGTGTTATCTAGTTCGTCTGCGTCATGTAAACCGTTTACTAGGCGACCAATTTGGTCATCTGTATGGTCTAGGAAAGCTGCGAATGCTTCTTGGAGGCGCGCGGCTAAGAGTTTCTGATTTTTTGGTAGTTCATCCCATTTTTCCACTCCAGGGTTTCTGGGAGCTAATTGTGTTCCTGATGGGATTACTCCAAGTTCTAACTGACGGTTATGCCAGCGTTCACGAAAGACATCCCAACCTTCATCGAAAACACCTCTGTACTTAGCTAAGTAATCGGGAGGGGCTTGGTGGGGAGCATGAGTAGCGCCGAATGGGAGATATGCAAAGAACGGGCGGTCTGGTCGAATTCCTTTTGAATCAGCGATCATTTCCAGAAGGTTGTCAACAATGTCTTCACTTAGGTGATAGCCATCTTCTGGTTTCGCAGGAGGTTCAACAGAATGATTGTCTCTGACAAGGTCAGGGTGAAATTGATCTGTTTCTCCTTCTAGGAAACCATAGAAACGATCAAACCCTCTGCCAAGAGGCCATTGGTCAAACGGGCCAGCGGCTGAACAGTTTTCCATCGGAGCTAAGTGCCATTTCCCAGCACAAAACGTGGCGTAGCCTTCTTCTTGGAAAATCTCAGCCATAGTCGCTGCTTCATTGGTTATGTGCCCAAGCATGTGCGGAAATCCAGTGCGGAAATTGGAAACTGACCTCATCCCAACCACATGCTGGGATCGACCAGTGAGAAGTGCTGCTCTTGTAGGTGAACAGAGCGGCGTGACATGAAAGTTCGTGAACTGAAGTCCACGAGTTGCTAAAGCATCAATATTTTTTGTATCAATAGAAGATCCATAGCACCCCAACTGAGCGAATCCCGTGTCGTCCAATAGAACCACTACTACGTTCGGGGTTTCTTCACCAGGGTGATTTGGGGACTCAAACCAAGGCTCTGACTCTTTTAACGTTCTTCCGATAGTTCCCTTAAAGCTGCTCTCTTGACCAGATAATTTTGACATTCTGTCCCCTATTCGACGACTGGTAGCAGGCGGTCGATAGCGTTGCTCCAGGCTCTGCGGGTTTGTCTGGGTGTTCGGTTCAGTGTTCGCCGAAACTGCTCCCATGATTCGACCGAAGTGAGAACTGAGATAGCAGCGACTGTGTCCTCACGACCGGCCGGGTTGAGTGTGCGCAGTTCGAGGTCGAAGTGAACGCGAATCTGGTTGGAGAGTACCAGCCGAGTGGAGTCAATCTGTTTCGCTGCAATCGGACTACCCTGGAAATTCTTACGGTTGAGCAGTTGGAGAGGGTGGAGTTTCTCGTGAAGTGCAACTAGGACTCCAGTGAAAGCTGCTACACGTTGCTTGCGATTACCGGTGGCAGTCTCTGGAAAGGTGAGCAGTTCAGGGAAACGCTCCTCAATGCGAGCGGTAGCGTCGCTTCGTAGCTCATCAAGCGTCTCGAAATATCGGTACATAGATGCAATCGACACGCCCGCTCGTTTCGCGACCTCCTCTGGGCTGGGTGCGCTTCCATGTTCCAATACGAGATCGATGAATGCATCAACTGCCGATGCGCGCCGTTCAGAGCGTCTGACGGCGTGTCCATGAGTAAGTGGTAGATTCTGAGACTTATTGATCATGACGCTGTGGTCCCGTTAATATCGCTGGACAGTGCTTTGGTGAATATTCTGATACCAATTTCATACATGATAGTGATACTATCACTATCAGAATAGACTGCAACTATTGCTTTCAAAGACGTTGGTGAAAATCAGAGCTTCCATCGACCTACCCTTATTTAACCGATGGATTGAATTAGTATTTTATGGAAGAAAGGTCGCTAAGAGTACGGCTACAAATACAGGTCTCCCAGTCAGGGTATTTTCTATGAAAGGCTTTTGCTATTTTCTTTATTTCGTCACGGCCTACTTCTGGCATCATAATATCCGTGGTTGATTGGCACCGAATATAAATATTCCCCGGTGGGAAAAACCTAAGAATTTCACTTTCAACTATCCCCTCTTCGCTTTCATTGTCAAGAATGCTGAGCCCATCAATCCGTTTAGTCTTGCCTGTGCTCAGCCGATACCGGATGAACTCCAAGAACGAACTTATTGAATCTCTGATCAGATTTACCTTCGAACCAGGAATTGATGTCCAACGGACAGGGATTTCTAAAATGGAAAAGTTATGTCGGTATGCGAGATCGAGGATTTCTGCGTCTTGCGCAAACCCTTTCACTCTTGAAGATGAAAATAGTATTTTGGCAACTGGGCTTTTGTATGCCTTAAACCCGCATTGGGTATCCGAGATTCTATGCCTAGTTAGTAATCGCAAAAGGAAGGAGAATCCAATGGTTACAAATCTTCGTGTGCTGGTGATTCCTTGAGTTTGTGATCCTTCAATTGATCGTGATCCTACGACAATGTGATGTGTCTGAAGTCCTTTTATTGCAGGTTCCATAGCGGATAGGTCAGTGGCCATATCTGCATCCATTGTGATTATTATTGGCGCATTTGCAGCCGCTACTCCGGTTCGTAGCGCACTTCCTTTCCCAGTATTTTTGGGTTTCGTTATTACTTTCCCATTCGGAAAGAAATCGTTGATGATTTGCTGGCAGATCAAACTTGTACCGTCAGTGCTTCCATCATCAACGACGATCAGTTCAATGTCTTTCGGATCATGGTTTATGGCACATAACGCATCTAATAACGGAGGGAGTCTCCTCTCCTCATTAAACGCGGGTAGGACAATGGATAGCTTTGCTGAGCTATTGAAGATGTATTCGTTTTGCCTCATGGCCTAATTTTCGGACTGTGCGATCGGAACTTCAATAGCTGTCAAGATTATGCCCTGCTGTATCGCGAATTTCCCGAAAAGTTTTTTAAATGGGCCTTTCTTTTGAATCTGCACTGTGAAGGTGTTCTCGTCGCTGTGGAAATCAATGTGGGCTTCTTGAAATCCTAACCATTGGTGGGTGACGGGATACCAGGCTTTGAAAGTCGCCTCTTTCGCTGAGAAAAGAATTTTTCCTGGATGTAGATAATTAGAACCTTTAACTTTTTGAACCCATTCCTTTTCTTCTCTATCTCCTATTCTTGAAAGAACTTTCTCGGGTAGAGGTTCATCTATTTCCGCGTCTAGACCCAATGTAAGAAACTCGGATGTTTTAGCTACCGCTGCGGCCGCGTACCCTCGTGAATGCGTTATTGACCCCACGACAGTGGCTGGCCAGATGGGTTCACCTTTTTCTCCTGCAGGGACCTGTGACGGTGTTATGGTGAGCGTTTCCATAGCTAGTTGAGCGCACTCTCTCCCGGCGGTAAATTCCCGTCTTCGGTTTTGTGAAACATTTTCAAGGTAACTTTGTTCTTCTTCTGAGAGGAAAGATTCGTCAACTGTTACGCCGCGGTTCTCAATAGCGACTACTGAGCTTGAAAATAAGTTCTCTAGTCTTCTTCCCATACTTTGGACCGTACCCTACCGATCTCGTTGTAGGGCATATACGTGCTTGACTATGTGATTATTTTTTAGCGGAACGTTCATTCAAAATTTGGTTAATGAGTTTCCCATCTGCCTGACCAGATGTCGCTTTCATTATTTGCCCGACAAAAAAGCCTTGGACTTTTTTCTCACCAGCGCAAAACCGTTCCCACTCGTCAGAATGTGACGTGATGAGTTCATCCACTAGGTTCTCTACTTCGCTTGTATCAATTGCTTCAAATCCTGACTCCGCCGCGATATTTGATGGATTTCCACCCTGTTCCACTAGTTCTTCAAGTATTTTTTTTGCTTGCGTGTTTGTGATCTTGGCTTCTTCTTCCATTTGGGCCAGTTGTGCCAGAGTTTGCGGAGTTAGCTGACCTAGTCCATCGGGTAAGTTATTTACAAGGTGTTTGATCACTTGATTAGGTGAACCTCCAGATGTGATAGTTTCGGTTGCGAAGGAGTCATGATTACGTTCAACGAGTAAAGCTATATCGCTGGGTTTCGCTCCAGACAGGTCTAACAATTCTTTCCGTCGTTCCGCTGGCAGTTCTGGCAGTTCTTGGTCGATCTTTGTGATTGTTTCTTTACTTGGGTTTAAGGGTACGAGGTCCGGTTCAGGGAAATACCTGTAATCTTCAGCGTCTTCTTTGGACCTACCGGAACGAGTCCTTCCTGCGTTTTCATCCCAGTGGCGTGTTTCTTGCTTAGGGGATTCACCGTTTTCGTAGAGTCCTATGTGGCGGTTCGCTTCATAATCGATTGCGCGCCCTAATGATTTAAGCGAGTTAACGTTTTTGATTTCACACCTTGTCCGCAAGTTCGTTTCTCCGATATCGCGGATTGAAACATTAGCATCTACCCGTATCGAACCTTCTTCCATCTTCGCGTCAGATACCCCGAGGGTTAGGAGAATGGCGCGTAGCTCTGAAACGTATGCTTTAGCTTGGTCAATGGTGTGGATCTCTGGTTTGGTTACGATCTCAATCAATGGGACACCTGCCCGGTTGTAATCAACTAGTGAATAGTCCGCTCCGGAGATTCGGCCGCTTGTCCCGATATGGGTGGTTTTGCCCGTGTCTTCTTCTATGTGTGCTCGTTCAATTCCTATCGTTATACCGTTTGGTAAATCAAGGCGACCATCAGAGTTCGTTGGCAAATCGTATTGACTGATTTGGAAATCTTTAGGCATGTCTGGATAAAAATAATTTTTTCTAGCGAAAACCGATCGGTTAACCGTGCAATTCAACGCTCTGCCTAGTTGCATTGCGAAATAAACTGCTTTTTCGTTGACGACTGGCAATGATCCAGGAAGTCCAAGGCACACTGGGCACACGTTTGTGTTGGGTTCATTTCCAAACTGGTTGAGGCAACCGCAGAAAAGCTTTGTTGTTGTAGCCAATTCAGCATGAACTTCCAGACCTACTACAAGTTCCCAGTTCTCTTTGAAAATTTCTGGGCTCATGTTCCGGCCTGTTCCAAGGTTTCTGCTACCTGATACATCACTGATTCATTCATCGGCGGGGCAAGTATTTGAATCCCTATTGGCATCCCATCGCTTCCTATTCCAAACGGAACAGAAATCGCGGGATGTCCAACAAGGTTCGATGGAATGGTACACACGTCGTTTACATACATTGTCATGGGGTCGCTTACCTTCTCCCCTATTTTGAAAGCGGTGCAGGGTGATGTGGGTGAAAGCAGCACATCATAGTCTTTGTACAAATCTGCGAAATTCTCTGCGAGGAGTCTCCGCACTTTCAGGGCTTTCCCATAATACGCGTCGTAATACCCTGCTGATAAAGCGTACGTTCCTAGCATTATTCTTCTTTTTACTTCGTCTCCGAATCCCTCTGTTCTCGTATTGATGTTCATTTCATTTAAGTTATTTCCGTCAACCCGTAATCCGTAACGGACCCCGTCATAACGACTGAGATTGCTTGATGCTTCTGCGGGAGCGATCAGGTAATAGGCGGATAAACAGTACAAGGCTGCTGGTAGGGAAACTTCCTCTACTTGAGCTCCCGCATTAGACAAGGCGGTGACAGCTTCGTTTGCGCGTGCAATCACCTCATCGCTGATTCCATCTATTCCCCCCATCAGTTCTTTGATTACCCCTACTTTAAGATTGTTGATCCCTTGACCAAGTAAATCCGTGAATGGGCTGGGAGCTTCTTTAATGCTTGTTGAGTCCAATGGGTCGAAACCGCCGATTACTTCATGCACGATTGCCGCGTCTTTCACTGAATTGGCGAAAGGGCCTACTTGATCTAAGGAACTAGCGAATGCTAGAAGCCCGTATCGTGAAACCCCGCCATATGTGGGCTTTACCCCTACTACTCCGCAAAGAGATGCGGGTTGGCGAATTGACCCTCCAGTATCTGAACCTATTGCAATGGGGGCGAATCCGGCTGCTACTGCTGCTGCGCTACCGCCGCTTGATCCGCCCGGAACGCATGAAAAGTCATGGGGGTTTCGTGTCGGGCCAAAGGCCGAATTTTCAGTCGAGCTTCCCATTGCGAATTCATCAAGATTCGTTTTTCCTATAATCGTCGCTCCCGCTTCTTTTAGTTTCCTAACAACGGTCGCGTCATATGGGGGTTTCCATTGTTGCAGAATCTTTGAACTGGCTGTGGTCGGGATTCCTCTAGTGCATAGGTTGTCCTTAATTGCGACGGGAACTCCGGCTAAAGGTCCCGGGTTGCCTCCTTTAGAAACCAATTTATCTATTTCATTTGCTAATGCTCTAGCTTCATCAATAGTTACCAGATTGAAGGCGTGCACGTCTTTTTCATTGTCCTCGATCTGGTTGAGGTATTGTTCAAGCGTTTCGGCTGCGGAAATCTCACCCGATGCGACATTTGCAGCTATTGAGCTGGCACTTTGGTAATGATCAGGGATAGCGCTGGTCATGGTTGTTCACCAAGAATTTTAGGCACTAAGAACCTTCCGTCTTCAACTGCTGGAGCTTCGTTGAGGAAATCAGATGGTTTTAGCATCGGTTGAGGTGCGTCTTCACGCATTGTGTTCTCAACGGGGAGCGGGTGGGACATAGGTTCTACATCGTCGAGTTCTAATGCTTCTACGTCTGCAGCATGTGTCAAGACCGCTCCGAGTTGTTCGGTGAAACGGCTTAGTTCGTCTTCGGTGAGGCGGAGGCGGGCAAGGTACGCGACGTGTGTTACTTCCTCAGGTGTTATGGGTTCTGACATCATGACGAGTCTACCCAACTCAAGACGCTGTGGTCCCTATGGTTCTTATCTGAAGTCATATACATCTGGCTTAAGATTATTGACGTCTGTGCGTTGTTTTATTATGAGACTGGTTCAGGTCCTAATGAAACGATCACATCAACGAAAGAATCTCTTTGGAGTTTTTCTCCAGGAGGTGGAGAGAGTGAGATAACTATTCCTTCAGCGATGCTGGGGTGATGCATTTCTTGCTTGCGGACTTTCAGCCCTTCAAGGACTATCGCTGTTTCAGCATCTTCGTAGGAATTTCCCTCTAACCCGTCTGGAATAGTTCGTAGTTCTGGTCCGGAACTTATTATTAGATCTACTGGAGACCCTGTAGGTAGTTCAGGAATTGGGTTTATGACACCGGCTACTAGTCCTGCTGCTATCTCTTCATCTGGTTGTTGGGTAGTGACGCCAAGAGTTAATTGCGCGCCGAGAAGAGAAGCCTCTGCTTCTTGGATAGTTAATCCAACGAGTCCTAAAGGGATGTCCCTGATTTCAGGTCCTTGTGAAACGAAATACGTTATAGTTTCGCCTTCTTCTAGCAGTTCTCCCGAGGGTGGGATTGTTTTCAATATGGTGCCTGCGATAGATCCATCTTCTCTAGTTAACGCCTCTTCTAATTCCCAGAAATTGTTTACCTGAGCGATGAAAGTTTCTGGAATTAACCCAATTGCCTCTGGAACCTCTTGAACGTTTATGATCTCTTCTTCATTGGTTGCATAAACCAGTGAAATGATGCCTGCTGTTATCGCCACCATTAGTAGAAGCCAAGACCATCTCTTGAGGCGTGACGTCACGTATCGGAAGATCCCTTTGATTCGGTTGAAGAAAGTTAAAGGAATAGGTTCTCCTGCACCAGTTGGGTCTGGAGTTGCGGGAGTAACTACGCTGACGTCTAAACCGCTCTCAATAGGTAAGGAATCGGGGCGACTGAGGTCTTTGCTTGCAGCAACTAGCATGTCTCTCAAACTTTCAGCATCCGGTCGGCTACTCGGTTCGTGAGAGAGAGCTTGGGTGATAGCTGGGGTGAGACTGCCAAAAATCTCCTTAGGAGGAACTATTGGGGTTCCGTCACCGACGGGGATTTCTCCCGTAACCGCCTCGTATAAAACCAGTGCCAAAGAGTAAATGTCGCTTCCAGTGCCAACAGATTTTTTTTCGATTTGTTCCGGTGAAGCGTATTTGGATAGTTCAGCGGCAGGAGATCCTGAAAGTGTTTGTGCTAATCCGAAATCTGCAAGTTTTAATCGGCCTTCCACATCAAAGATGATTTTCTCAGGTTTAAGTTCTCGTTGGATGATCCCTCGGTTGTGAGCGTAATTAAGGCCTTCAGAGATTTCTATTCCTACTACAACGGCTTGGGATAGCGTCAGCGAAGATTCTCTCATTAGCACGCCTCGCAACGTCCCGCCTCCTAGGTATTCACTGACAAGGAATGGGATTTCGCTATCCCCCCAATCATGGACAGTGACAATATTGGGGTGATTAAGTGAAGAAGCGACTTGTGCTTGTCCACGGAAGTGCTCAAGTAATTCATGGTCATTCGCGTAGGCGTCGTGGAAGACTTTCACCGCTACTTGGCGGCGTTGACGTATATCATCTGCCAGATAAACCTGACCCTTTGATCCTGTTCCCAAAGGGGTTATCAGCCGGTAACGGCCGTTAATGACCTTTCCAGCATGAGATTGTGAAGATATGGACACATAAAGAGCGTATTACTGCCGGAAAGGATTTGCATACGCTTGACGATTGTATCGATATTCTTAGATCTGCCAGAATAGATCCATGGCGGAAAATGAGGTCAAAGAAAACGAATCGCGGAGCTTATTTTCTAAGGTTCTAGGGCCGTTGATGGTGACGGTAGGCATTGTGGGCGTAATTTTGGGCTTCGCTCTTTCAAGCCAAGATAGTACTGATATTAGAGTTGAAGGTAACCCGGTCATTGAGTCGTTACTTCCAGAACCCGGATCTGAGGTTCTGAGACAAAGTTTTGTAGGCATTGACTTAATTTCTGGCTATGAGGCCGAGTTGGTTATTAACGGTGTCCCTATCCCTCCAGATCAAATCAATGTCTTACGTGATGCAGATAACCCAAGGGAGAGCGCCCAGACGAGCGGTAGTTTCGGCTCGACTTTAAATAGGTTCCTATACCAGCCGTTAGAAGGTAGAGCCGTTCCAGAACTTTTAGGTGGCCGTAATTGTGTGAGCGCAGTGTATTGGCCTTTGTCGGATCCAGAGAAACGTGAAACGATTGAATGGTGTTTCACCGCTTTGTAGCTTTTTAAGAAACGTTGAGAAGCGCGTCTAGTTCTTTTAACGCGTCTAATGGGTTCGCTCCAACATTTACGCCCGTGATTCCCATTGATCGGGCTACTTCTACATGTTCAGGGTAATCATCTAAGAAAACGGTTTGGTTAGGTGGCGTTTCGGCTTTCGTCAACGCTATTTTGAATATCTCAGGGTCGGGTTTGCGTACCCCAACTTCGCAGCTGTCTACGATTCCATCAAATAAGCCTTCAGGGAGCATGGCTTTCCAAGTTTTGCCGAACTCGCGAATGTTATTTGAGAGAATGAATTGTTTAATCCCTAGTTCTTTGTACCGTTTGACTCCTTCGAACATTTCGCCCGCGTTTTCATTTTTGCCGCCCATGGAAGCGAAAAAATCTTTTACATTGAAATTTTGAACACCTGCCTTTCTGACAGCTCTGACAGATTCTTTTGCTGCTTCGATCATGGGGATCTCTCCTCGTTCAAGTTTGTGCCAGTGATGGTCGCCATCGGGAATTCCGTACCCTAGAACCAATTGGACAAGCAATTCTCTTTCAATTCCTAGTTTCTCTGCGTAATTATCAACAGAGTAGAAAGGAGAGCCTGTAAAGACTCCCCCAAAGTCCCAAAGGATCGCTTTAACGTCAGCGCGAGGAAGGTCTTGAAGCGTCACGAAGACCCTACTTCGCCTGTTTCTAGAAGGTGGTTGAATTCTTCTTCGTTAAGTATCGGGATCCCTAGTTGTTCTGCTTTAGAAATTTTGGAACCACCTGGATTGTCTCCAAGTACTACTGCATCGGTTTTGCCAGAGACACTACCTGGTGATTTACCACCCCGTTTTTTGATAGCGTCCGCTGCTTCGTCTCGAGTGAAATTTTCTAAAGTTCCTGTGACCACTATTGATTTACCATCTAAGACTTTCTCCAGTCCTTCATCTACAGGGCCGACAAAATTAACTCCCGCGAGTTTCAATTTCTCTACGATTTCAAGGTTTTTTGGTGTTCTGAAATACTCGTAAACGCTTGAGGCTATGACTGGTCCAAGCCCTTCCGCTTCTTCCAATTCGGTCAATGTGGTTTGCATTATTTTTTCCATGGGACCGAATTCTGAAGCGAGCAAGTCTGCGTTTGTCCTACCGACGTGAGGGATTGAGAGTCCGAATATGAGATTCCCAAGTGGGCGGGATTTTGATAAATTAATTGAGTTTCTTAGGTTATCTACTGAGGTTACTCCGAAACCTTCAAAGGTTTTGATCCTGTCGAAATCTAGGAAATAAAGATCGCCCACGTCTTCTATCAGAGCGTGCGTTACGAACAAGTCAACGGTTTGCTCTCCGAGGTGTTCTATATCCATAGCGGTCCGTTGAGAGAAATGCTCCACTCTTCCTCGGACTTGGCGCGGGCATGAATGATTCGTGCACCGGTGTCTAGCCTCACCGGGTGGGCGTTCTAATTTAGATTTGCATGATGGACAGTTTTTGGGAAATTCCCATTTAGGAAGCCCCGGTGGGCGGTCTTCTAGCACAGGGCCAACGACTTCTGGTATTACTTCTCCGGCGCGGCGGACAATGACTTTATCTCCAGGTCTTACATCTTTTTCTTTGATCTGGTCTTGGTTGTGGAGTGTCGCTGTTGAGACAGTGACGCCTCCGACAAAGACAGGTTCTAATCTGGCAAATGGGGTGGCGGACCCTGCTGCTCCTATAGATATTTCGATGTTGAGTAGCGTGGTGACCTGTTCTTCAGGAGGCATTTTGTAGGCGATAGCCCAGCGAGGAGCTTTGGCTGTTGTCCCTAGTTTCTCTTGGAGGTCTAATGAATCTACTTTGATGACTATCCCATCGAACTCGTAGTCGTATTCTGATTTCCTTTCTTTAAAATCATTTATGCATTTTTCGATTGAATCCATGTTGTTCGGTACACGTTTTGCATTTTTATTCACGGGCAGTCCCAACGACTGCAGATACTCAAGTGTTTCGAAATGGGAAGTTAACGCGGGTCCGTCAACTACTTCACCCAATTGGTAAGCCCAGAAAGAAAGGTTTCTCTGAGCAGCTATGTGAGCATTTTTTTGACGGAGAGAACCAGCTGCAGCGTTTCTGGGGTTGACATATTTCTTAGCATCGTTTTTTTCCGCTTCTGCATTTAATTTCTCAAATTCGCTTATTCGAAGGTACACCTCCCCGCGTACTTCAAGGACTGGCGGCGCTCCATCTATTTTGTGTGGAATGTCGGCAATGGTTAAGACATTGTGGGTTACGTCTTCTCCGACTGAACCATCTCCTCGAGTGGCTGCTTGAACGAGGTTTCCTTCTTCATAGCGAACAGAAATAGCTAACCCATCAAATTTTAGTTCGCACACGAGTTCGTTGATTATGTCTTCGTTTTCTAGTTTTCTTTGGGCTTTTTTTGTCCATTGTTCCACTTCTTTCATTTCGAAAGCATTGTCGAGGGACATCATCGGCACTGAATGGTTCACTGGTGAAAATATTTTTGAAGCTGGGGTTCCTATTGTTTCTGTTGGGGAGTCGGGTTGCTTAGCGTCAGGGAACTGGTGTTCTAACTCCTTGAGTTCGCTCATGAGGCTGTCCCATTGTTCATCGGAGATGGTAGGGGCATCGTTTTCGTAGTAGGCGACGTTGTGTTCTTTGATAATTGCCCTGAGTTCCTCCATGCGCAGGATTGCTTCTTTACTCATGCCGGTTCTTCCCTGCTGGGAAGTAGGGCGCAGGATTGGCGTAATAGCCTTGGGAACTGCGACCATTGTTCTGTGACGAAAAATTCTTGGATGTTGGCTTTCCGCCTTTCATGGTCGTGTCTCCCTTTTGCTGGTTACGGCGTTTTCGATTCTGCTGTATCTTCTCGTAGCGACCCTGTACAAATAACGGTTTTCGTTGGCTTATGGTTGCTTTGGTCAATAGTTCTTGCTGTCTCTCTTATCCCTTCTGCCAGTTTACTCACCCTATTTAGAGTCTTAGTGCCTATTTCTGTTGTTCTCTCAATCTGGGGTTCTATCGAATCTCAGTTAAGTATTTCTTCTGTGATACTGCTGGTAGTTACGAGTTTTTCAGCGTCTGTTTGCTTATTGCCGACCGTCGGGTTTTGGTTTGTTAACGGGTCGTCTTACGGGGATGAAGTTCGCGTGCCTTTGCGCCCGCCCGGTCCACTGCTTTTGGGGCCCATCCCTTTAGCTTGGCTGCTTCTAAGCGCTACAGTTATCTTTCCGCCTTTGCTGATAGCTTCTAAACGTGTTCTTTTTGGTGTGGTTTTTGCTGCAGTTGGTGTGATCTGTTGCACGTTCGCGTACCGATCACTTTCGTCTCTTGCTAAACGCTGGCTGGTTTTTGTACCTGCTGGTCTGGTGCTTCACGATGGAATGGTTGTCGCTGATCCTTTTTTGCTTCGAAGAACAGGTATTAAAGAAATTAAGCCTGCGTCAGTAGATGCCCAAGGTAAAGATTTGACGCTTTCAAGTCTTGGTTTAGCGGTGGAAGTGCTTCTTGTAGAAGCGGCGGATTTGTCGTTACAAATGAATCCTTTAGCCCCACCTGAAACAACTCATATTGATTCTTTCCTTGTCGCTCCTTCTTTGGTGTCTTTGACTTTGGAGGAAGCGAAGCGTCGTTCCATCCCTGTTTTTTAGCAAATAGTCAGTGCTTTTTTGCAATAGCTGATCCTACAACTGTGTTGTTTTTGTAGAAAACGATTGACTGCCCAGGTGCGACCTTCATGTGGGGTTCTTCCCAAATTACTCGCTGATCTATGCGAGCTGGGTAAGTCTTCCCGTGGGCGCTCGTCTGGACATGTAGGGTTCCATGGTCGGCCTCCCCAACCCAATGCAAATTCGCTATCGGTGTTTGTTGGCAGAAGAGGTCTTCTTTTGATCCAGCGGTTACGGTTGCTTGTTGCACGTTGACGTCTATTGCGTAGTGGGGATTTGTTTCTCCGGAAACTCCTAATCCTTTTCTTTGTCCTATTGTGACCATTTCAACTGCGTCTATTTCAGCGATTTGTGTTCCAGTTGTGTCAATCACTTGTCCAGAGGTCATCTCTAAGCGTTCCTGAAGGAAGAGTTGCCGTCCGCCTTTTGTCCGGCTGATGAAACACACGTCTTGGCTATCTGCCTTATCCGCTGTTTGTAGAGATAGGGAATTAGCTATTTCTCGGACGTGTTTCTTTGTCATTGTTCCGATAGGGAACCGTAGTTTTTGGAGCTGGTCTTGGTTAAGCATGTGGAGAACATAGGATTGGTCTTTAGCGTGGTCTTCTGCTCTTTTGATTCGTAAACCATTTGTTTCTTGAGCGATTTGGGCGTGATGTCCTGTTGCTAGAAGATCGAAACCAAGGGCGTGGGCTCGGCGGAATAATTTGTCGAATTTTATGTGGCGGTTGCATTCAATGCATGGGTTTGGGGTTTCGCCAATAGCGTGAGCTTCTACATACGGTTCAACAACATGGGTATCGAATTCGTCGCCGAAGTTGAAGACATGGTGGGGTATTTCTAATTGATCAGCGACTCTTCGGGCATCAATCACGTCTGAAACGGAACAACATCCAGTATCTGATGAACCGCCCCAAAGTTTCATCGTCACACCGGTAACATCGAAGCCTTCTTTGATTAGTACTGCTGCAGCGACCGATGAATCGACGCCGCCAGACATGGCGACCAGGATCTTCTCCGCTTTTTTCATGACCCGGTTTTTCTAAGTTTGGTTATTGATTTTGGAATGACTTCCAAAGCTTTTTGTATGTCGGTTTCAGAAGTCTTATATCCAAGTGACAGTCTTAGAGATCCTCCAGCTAATTCACGGTTGTATCCCATTGCGGCTAGCACATGGGAAGGGTCTTGAGCTCCACTTGAACAAGAAGAAGCCGCTGATGCAAGAATGTTTTCCTGTTCAAGTAAGAAGAGCAAAGCTTCGCTTTCTATCTGGTCGAAACACACGTGGCAGGAACCAGCTATTTTCTTAGACCGGTTCGTTTCACCGTTTGAGTTTCTTGAAACTCCTGTCTCATAACTTCCTTTTATTGACGTGAGTTCATTTGCTAGTTGATTGCGGAGTGGGGTGACGCGTTCAATCGTTGCTTGTCTTGTATTTGATGTCTGTTGTGCGGCAGCTGCCATTCCTACGATTCCGGCCACGTCTTGGGTTCCGCTTCGAATGCCTTGTTCTTGCCCTCCACCTAATTGCATTGGGGCAAGTTTCGCTTTCTCTTTCGCGACGAGTACCCCGATTCCTTTAGGGCCACCGAATTTATGTGCGGCGATACTAACCAGGTCAGCGGTTTTTGTTGCGGTTGGAATATCTAACCAGGGGAATCCCTGCACAGCATCTGTGTGTAGGAGAGCGTTAGGGGCCAGTTCCTTAATAAGGTCAGAAATTGTTTCTAGGTCTTGGATGATTCCTGTTTCGCCATTGACTAGCCCTATTGAAACAAGCGTGGTTTGTTCATTGAGAAGATCTGCGAGGTGATTTAGGTCAAGTGATCCGTCTGGGTTTACTTTCGCGATCTGCCCTCCAATAGTTTCTGTGGGTTCAAGCACTGCGTGGTGTTCAGTCGCTGAGCAAATAACGGTGCCGCCAAGAGCGTTATGTGTTCCAAAAATAGCGAGGTTGTCTGCTTCGGTTCCCCCGGAAGTGTAAATGATTTCTTGCGCTCGGCATCCAAGGGTTTCGGCCAGGATATCTCTCGCGTCGTCAATGGCGCGACGGGCTTTCCTCGCCATTGAATGGGAACCTGACGGGTTGCCGTAGTTCTCTTCAAGAACTGACACCATTGCTTCTATTGTTTCTTGACGTGTCGGAGCTGACGCTGCGTTATCAAGGTAAATCATGGAATTTGTCACGTTTTAAGAATACTTAAAAAAATGGGGAACATCACTGTGGCAGAAATTCACTTCGTTCACTAATTCATCAACCACGCTCTTCTACTAAAATGGGAGCATGGCAACAATTCGTGTAAGTACGCAGATACAAGCTTCTGTTGAAGAGGTGTGGGCCGTTGTTGAGAATGTCGCTGATCATGTTAATTGGATGAAAGATGCTGAAAGCATCACCTTTATCGGGGGGAGACGTAGCGGGGTTGGTACCCAGTTTGATTGCGCTACCAAAGTGGGTCCTATCCGTCTTAACGACCGGATAGAAATCACTGAATGGATACCCGGAGAATCTATAGGGGTTATTCATGAGGGTTTAGTCAAAGGAGAAGGCCGTTTTTCCCTAACCACGGATCCAGGTGGTGGAACGTTGTTTATGTGGGAAGAAACTCTACATTTTCCTTTCTGGATGGGTGGTCCGTTACGAAATCCCGTGGGAGCGAAAATTCTTTCCTCAATATGGGAAAAGAATTTACAATTGTTAAAAGAACAAGTTGAAAAGGGAACCCGTTAACCCCTTGATTAGCTAATGTCTACATATGGGTATTCCAAGTCCAGACTCAGCGTTGTTCCCTGTCAGAGATAATAATGCAGTAACCCCTCTCGTTGACGGTGGTGTGGCGTTTGATCGGATCGCTTCCGCGATTGAGGTAGCGGTTTCTTCGGTGTGGGTGTGCGTCGCGTTTCTTGAACCAGAAGCCACGTTCCCTAACGGGCGTGGAACGTTTTTTGACATCCTTGACGATGCTGCTGATAGAGGGCTTGATGTGCGGGCACTTGTTTGGCATCCGGAAGGTCCTTCAGCTGAAGCCGAAGACACATTATGCGCTGACGCCACAACAGCAGGAATGCTATCTGTTAGGGGTACGAGTTGGCAGTTGCGGTGGGATGCGGTTGGAAGGAATTGCCAGCATCAAAAGGTTTGGATTATTGATGCTGGGACACCAAATGAAATTGCGTTCGTTGGTGGAATCAACATCACCCAAGGATCAATGGCGGAGCCATCGCATGGAGAACCAACGTTTGGTGAACGTAACGAAAGATATTCAAATATTCATGACGTTCATTGCCAAATACAAGGACCTATCACCAGTGACGTACACACAAATTTTGTCATGCGATGGAATCACGCTTCAGAACAGGACAAAACGTTTGGGAGTTGGCCAGAAACAGAAACCAATGATTTACCTGAGGTGATCGGGATTGCCGCTGATGCTGGAAATGTAAGAGCGCAGATAACTCGTAGCGTTCTCCCTGACCTGTACTCTGAACTGCCTGAAGGGGAAAATAGTGTGCGCCAGCAGTACCTCGAAGCTTTCGAAGCAGCCCAAGAATACGTGTATGTTGAGAATCAGATTTTTTTAAGCAGAGCGTGCCTAGATGTAATCCATGGAACGCTTGAAAGAGGCGTGCCCGTTCTCGCTCTCGTTCCTGCAGATGCTATGCCAGAGTTAGCGGCTGCCAAAGCCCACCCCGGTATTGCAGCCGCGTATGAAGCCTTAGCGAAATGTGGTGAATACCCGAATTTTTGTTTAGCCGCTGTCGCTGCTTTACGACCGTGGGGTTATGAAGAAATATATGTGCATTCCAAAACAACAATCATTGATGACCAATGGGCAACGATAGGGTCTACAAACCTCGTTTTCTCCTCATTTCAAGGAGATACAGAAATGAACGTTTCCTTCTGGCACGAACAAACAGCAAGAACATTACGAACTCAACTCTTTGACGAACATGGAGGGTTCTCATCAGGTGAACTTGAAGGACGCCAAGCTATTGAAAAACTAATAGAAATAGCTCAAAAGAATGCTTCCAACCGTGAAGAGAACCAACTACTGCAAGGCTTTATCTACGCCATAGAACCAAACAATTGGGCAAAATAGTTGGACACAAAACTAATATTGGTCCGAATGGAATACCCATGGGTTACTTACGGATCAGAAGGTTGGGGGTTCGAGTCCCTCCGATCGCTCTAACGAATTTCAACATAGTTCAAAACGTCTTACTATCAAACTATGTTGAGATGAGACCAATACGGTGTAAGAATAATATGGGTTGAACATCTAACGTTCATCCATGACATGAGGAGTTCATAAGTAATGAAAGTTAAATTTAAGCAAGGTTTCATACTTTTTTTATCTATGGGTCTTCTAGCTGGATCAGCTTGTAGCTCTTCATCTAATACAAATGCGGAATTACTTAAAGATTTAAAGGAGATTCAAGCTCAGCTTGACGATACTCAAGAACAATTGGCTGATCTTTCAAAAAGTCCTCCTTCACCACCGGAAGAAAATTCATCCGAACGCTTAGAATCTACTGTTGGGAGTCCACCAGAAGAAGAACCCGCTCCCTCTGAAGAACCTGAATCAGTTAGTTCAGCAACACCTGAACCAACAGCAACTCCTGAAATCCCTGAAGGCTCCAATATTATAGTTGCTGCTCAAGGCGTCCTTGGTTGGAGCATTGCCGGTGAATGGATTGACGTAGGCGATCCACCTGTTGACCCTGCAAGTATTCCAGCCGAAGAAGGAGATTTATACAGGGTACTTAGGGCCGGTAGCCCAACTAATATTGGCGTTTCGGGTTCAGAACCAATAGAAGGTTGTGGCGCTTTACCTGGGTACACCGTAGAGATAGAAATTGATGACCCGATGTTCAACGCTGATGGTTGGCCATACACATATCCAATAGCTATCTCAGCCAATTGGGATTTAGCCCCTCAGGATATTGAATTCTTAAATCTTGAGTCAGAGGTCTACAAGGCGTTCGCAAGCGATCTTCTCGCTGAGATTGGAATCGTAGAACCGGATCCCAACTTAATCACCTTAATTCGCACTGATCTTGAAGGAGATGGAGTTGATGAAGTAATTGTAGGTGCGGAAAGGATCTCAGGTCCCTTAATTTCCCCATCTGTGGGTGACTATTCAATCCTATTTATAAGAAAAATAGTTGGAGGAGATGTCACTCAACAAATAATCGCAAGTGACTTTCACAGCGGAGAAGAATTTACAACACTTACTAGCGGTCGATTAATAGCAATCGCTGATCTAAACGGGGATAGCCAAATGGAGATAGTGCTCCAACAAGCGTATTACGAAGGGAGTGCTACATCTATTCTTGAGTACAAAAACGATGTAGAAGGACTCCAAGTAGTTCTTTCCGTAGGATGCGGAGCATAATCAAAACCTGAACAAAGATTGAATTGTTCTGATTTATGTCTTTCCGCAGATCAGAAGAACGGATTGAAGTGCTACGCCGAGTTCGTTTGCTTATCAACTCAACTGGTATTGTTTCTCCATGGAATCGTTCTACGTTTTGGGCCATCAGGGTGGCTGGGATGAGATCCTGATGGTGGTCGCACCAATAATTTTCGTTTTTTGTTTATTGGTTTTAGCTAATAAGCGTGCCAAAAAATCTGAAGGGCCGGATTTAACTTAGGCGTTGAATATCAGCTCCTAAGCTGGAGAGGTTCTCTACAAGGCCTTCGTATCCTCGGTCTATGTGTTCTGGGTCTCTGATTTCTGTTTCTCCATCAGCTTTCAAAGCAGCGATAACTAGCGCTGCCCCTGCTCGAATATCATGTGCCCTGACTGGAGCTCCTGAAAGACTGATAACTCCTCGTATGACTGCGTGGTGTCCTTCTGTTCTTATGTCAGCCCCCATGCGTATCAATTCATCAACGTACCGGAACCGGCCACTAAATAAGTTTTCTGTCACGATCCCAACGCCTGAAGCCACAGCGAGCATTGAAACGAGAAATGGTTTGTAATCTGTAGCGATTCCTGGATACGGCAGCGTAGCTAAATCCACGGACTGAAGGTCCTTATTGCACATCACCCATAACCCATTCGGGTCAGTGGAAATTCGCATCCCCATTTCCCCTACTTTCTGGCAAAGCATATCCATGTGGTCTGGCCGGGCCCCAATCAAATTAACTTCACCTCCAGCTATGCCGGTCGCTGCTAAATATGTTGCTGCTTCTATCCGGTCCGGGATAACTGAATGTTCAACTGCTACGAGCTCATCAACGCCTTCTATAACAATTGTGGATGTTCCTGCTCCTAAAACGTTTCCTCCCATTCGGTTCAGGAAAGTCGCTAGGTCCGCGATTTCGGGCTCCCGGGCAGCGTTCTCTATTGTTGTTTCCCCTTTTGCACGGACAGCGGCCATCATCACGTTTTCCGTCGCTCCGACACTCGGGAATTCAAGAACTATACGGGCCCCCGTCAAACCCTCACAATTACCTTCTATGTAACCGTGCTGGGAGTGAAATTGTGCACCTAATGTTTCCAACCCGCGTAAATGCATGTCTATGGGGCGAGGACCGAAATCATCACCTCCGGGAAGCGCTACTTTCGCTGTCCCATATGTTGCTAGCAGCGGGCCGAGCACCACGATTGATGCCCGCATTTTCTCAACAAGTTCGTATGGGGCTTCAGGTGTTAAGTTCCCTGGGTTGACGATTTCTAACGTATTCTCAGGGATTCTTTCGACTGTCATTCCAAGTGACTCTAGGAGTTCTGACATGAGTCGAACATCAGTTATATCTGGGACATTATTTAAATGGAAAGTTCCTTCCGTTAGCGTGCAAGCAGCCATGAGTTTCAGTGCAGAGTTCTTTGCGCCTTTAATTTTGACGTCTCCGGAAAGGGGTCCGCTTGGTCGAACGAGGATGCGATCCATGATCCAATTATGCTCTGAGAGTGCGCTTATTCCCTCAAAACAGAGATGTTTCATGAAAAACCTATTTACATTTAGGAAACGATGACTGAATTCTCCCATACCCGACTACTCCAACAGGAAGAATTAAACGAAGTCCTTGGCGCACGCGACGATATCTTCCTATCCGAATATGAAACACAGGTCGGAGAGTTTACGTTACGTGAAGGCCCCTTCGACCACTATCAACGCTCTATTGAGGTGAACAACTGCTCAGATGGTTTTGAGGTTACCGAATCTTTCCGTTACACAATCGCTTCCCCTGTTTGGCGGAGGCTTCTCCATTTCCCTATCAAAAAAGCATTACAGAAGAGGTCCTATTCGGGCAAGTCCTTTTGGTGGGCGCCACCGAACCGATTTGATACTTCAACAAGCCGAACAGTGAGTTTTCTATGTGTCGCTGCTGTCGTTACCGGTTTCCTAGGAGCACTTATCGGGCAGACAGCTACGTTCGCTACCGAAGAATTCGGAGCCGATGATCGAGCCCAAGGAATTCTTCTAGCGTCTATTCGTATCGGAACCTTAATAACTGTTCTCGTTTCTGCTTTAGCTGACCGCCATGGACGCAAAAGGTTACTAATTTTTTCTATGTGGGGTGGTTGTTCCTTATCGCTCCTGAGTGCTTTCGCCCCCAATTTAATAGCTTTGGGAGTAACCCAATCCATGGCTCGAGGGTTCGCTACTTCTATCAGCATTCTTATCGGCATTATGGCCGCTGAAGCATCCCCGAAAGGAAGCAGAGCCTACATTGCCGGCTTGCTCACGTTAACGGCGGGTCTAGGAGCCGGGATACCAGTCTGGTTTTTGTTCCTCGCTGATTTACATATTCGCGGCTGGCGCCTCCTATTCCTAGCTTCACTATTTTTCTTTCCAGTTGTGATGTGGATACGTTCCAACTTGCAAGAAAGCGAACGTTACCAACGTCACAAAAAATTGTCTGAAAACACTAACGAAACTCAGAAACAATATTTGATTATTTCCCGTGTCATTTTTCTTGCCGCAGTTGCTTTTCTCCTATTCATATTCGTGGCTCCTGCAAGCCAGTTCCGCAACGAATTTCTCCGAGATGAACGAAATTTTAGCGCCGCGAAAATAACTCTCTTCCTAGTAACTGCACATACCCCTCAAATCATTGGAGTCGCTATAGCCGCGAAACTATCTGATAGGAAAGGTAGAAGACCGGTCGCTGTGATTGCTGTCGGGTTAGGAAGTTTTTTTACTGTATGCGCGTACAGTTTCTCTGGCTTTGGAATGTGGGCGGTCGCTGTCCTATCTGGCATTATTTCAGCAGGCGCAGGTCCTTCTCTCGGCGTGTACGGGGCTGAGATGTTCGGCACTGGTAGACGAGGGCAGATAAACGGGTTCCTCTCTCTTATCGCCGTTCTTGGCAGCGCAGTCGGATTACTCCTGTGCGGGGATTTATCTGAACGGTTAGGGAGTTTCGGGCAAACATTCACGATCCTTGCAATATGCCCATTCCTAGTTGTCCTCATCATCATTTTCTTTTTCCCCGAATCAGCGAATCAGGAACTCGAAGACCTCAACCCAGAAAACAAGGCGATCGCTTAACGAAGCGACAGAATCCAATCCTGCAATTTCTCAATTACAAGATCAGTTTTTTTCGGGTCATGGTTCTGCCCTTCAAGCCATTCCATGGTGACTGGCGATTCAATCAATTTGAGATATTTAGAGAAAGTTTGCGGTGAACCAAATGGGTCACGGTCACCTGAAATAAACAAACATGGTTTCTTTATGTTCGGGAAATGTTCAACCCGTAATTTCTCTGGTTTTTTCACTGGATGCAGGGGATAACTCAAAAGAACGAGTCCGCGTATATTGAGTCCACTAGCCGCTGCCATCGAAGCCGCTCTTCCACCCATAGATCGGCCACCTACAAGGAGGCTGCTTGTTGAGGCATTGATCTTTTCAGCGAAAACAGCGCATTCTCTCTTCACTTCTTCAACCAAAGTGTCAATTCGAGGAGGTGGGCGCCTACCCCCTATATTCCGGTAATCAAAATTTTGTCTAAGGACAGGGATTTCTGACACTGCTTCAATTTGTGTGAGAACGCGATGATCTTTGTTTCCGCCTGCCCCGTGGAACAGAACTATTCCTTTAGGTTTCATAGAACACCCCCACATTAGATCCAAAGGGTTTCTTTCTACATGTTGGATCAAAACAATAAAAAATTTGATGTTTCACGATTAATACTTCCCTTAATAGGCTTTGCGGTTGTAGCGTTTGGTTGAACACTATTTGGGAGCATGTATGGCTGATATAAAATCGCCAGATCGAAACTTAGCGATGGAACTAGTTAGGGTCACCGAAGCGGCGGCAATGGCGGCAGCTCGATGGATGGGCAGAGGTGACAAAGAGGGCGCTGATGGAGCGGCCGTTAACGCTATGAGAGTCGTTCTTCGAAGCGTCAGCATGGACGGTGTTGTCATCATCGGCGAAGGAGAAAAAGATGAAGCTCCGATGTTGTTCAATGGAGAAAAGGTCGGTGATGGTTCTGCCCCTAAATGCGATGTGGCTGTTGACCCCATCGATGGAACTACCCTCACCGCGTTGGGTCGCGGAAATGCTATAGCCGTACTCGCTGTCAGTGAAGAAAACACCATGTTTGACCCAGGTCCTTGCGTTTATATGGAAAAAATCGCTGTTGGCCCTTCAGCCAAAGGCCTCGTTGACATTAACGCCAGCCCTACTGAAAATCTTCAAGCAATTGCTAAGGCTAAGGGAGAAAACGTGAGAGATTTAACAGCTGTTGTTCTTGACCGCCCCCGCCACGATGACCTTATAGAAGAGCTACGCGAAGCTGGAGCTAGAATCCGACTGATCCCAGATGGTGACGTAGCTGGAGCTATCTCAACTGCGTGGCCTGACTCCGGAGCAGATATTCTTTTCGGAATTGGAGGAACCCCTGAGGGCGTTATCGCTGCAGCTGCTTTGAAATGCATGGGAGGTGACCTCCAAGGTAAACTATGGCCAAGAAACGATGAAGAGAAACAACAAGCAATTGCGGAAGGCTACGACCTAGACGCAACACTAACTTTGGATGATTTAGTGAGCGGAGACAATTGTTTCTTTGCCGCTACAGGAATAACTGATGGGGATCTATTGCGCGGAGTCCAATATGAAAGCAATACCACAGTCACCCAATCTCTAGTGATGCGATCTAAATCGGGCACTGTTCGTTTAGTTAACGCTCAGCACGCTCAAGATAAATTAAACGCTATTAGCGATATTGACTACGCTTAAATTTAAGAAACGAGATACTAGGAAAAATAATGAGTGACTTATCTGGGAAATACGCGTTAGTGACTGGTGGAGGCACCGGTATAGGTTTCGGTATCGCTGTTCGCCTTCTTGAAGCAGGCGCTACGGTGACGATCGCTGGCCGGCGAGAAGACGTCCTTGAAAACTCAGCTAATGAATTACGTGATTTGAGTTCTTCACCAGACGATATCAGAATCGCTGTTTGCGATGTGACTAACGAAGATGATGTTAAACGTGCTGTTGATACGGCTTCAAACGATGAAGGTGTGTTAAACATTTCGGTTGCTAACGCGGGGATCGGCGCTGGAGGGCCATTTCTCACAATGGATGCGGAAACTTTCCGTTCAGTTCTTGAAGTAAACGTCGTTGGAGCATTTAACACTATTCAAGCTTCAGCAGCCACTATGCGTGAAACAGGAGGGTCAATCATCGCTATTTCATCCATAGCTGGTGCTTTAGGAGGGAGATTCCGTGCAGCGTATTCTTCCAGCAAAGCCGCCCTTGACATGCTGGTGCGAAGTTCAGCAGATGAACTCGGTGGGTTTGGGATACGCATAAATTCGATCCGTCCCGGAGTAGTTAGGTCTGAAGCAACGGCCATGATGTTTGACCATCTCCCTCACATCATCGATGACTATAAAAAGAATATGCCTCTTGGTCGTGTCGGCGAACCAGAAGAGGTGGGCGACGCTGTTGTGTGGTTGGCTGGAGATCAAAGCACTTGGGTTACGGGACAAAACATTGCTGTTGATGGCGGCCATACCTTACGAAGAGCCCCTGACCTTGAACCTGCGATTCGGGCCCGTTTAGGGGAAGAAGAATACGCCAAAATTGTCCGCCCAGGTTCTGGACCTAATGGGTAACTTCTAACTCAACGACGATTCTAGTTATTTGAAGCAGCTTCAAGCCGAGATTCAGCTCGCTGCAACGCTGCGGCCGCTTCTTCATCTCCAGCATCAGAATTAATGCTTTCCTGAGCATTTTGAAGGGCTTTCTTGGCTCTATCGACATCTATATCTTCAGAGAGTTCAGCTACGTCAGATAAGAGAGCGACATGGTCATCAGAGACTTCCACGAACCCGCTATGAACCGCTATTCTCTGCACCCCTCCATCCGAAAGCGCTATTCGAACCACTGAAGAGACTAAGTTCCCCACGAAAGGCACGTGACCGGGTTGGAACCCGATCTCGCCATCAGTCGTTCTAGCGATAACAAGGTCAGCGTCGCCTTCATAAACTATTTTTTCGGGAGAAACAAGTTCTACTCGCAACGGCATCTTAGGCGCTCCTATCTAAACGGGCCGTGGTCACGCGTTCTTTTCAAGTTCAGCGGCTCTCCGCTCTACCTCTTCAGCGCCACCTACCATGTAGAAAGCTTGTTCTGGTAGGTGGTCAAGGTCGCCTTGAATTAACGCTTCAAATGATGAAACAGTATCGTCGATGCTCGTAAAGACTCCAGGTTGGCCGGTAAAGACTTCAGCTACGAACATGGGTTGTGAAAGGAACCGCTCAACTTTCCGGGCCCGATCAACGGTGATTCTATCTTCTTCAGATAACTCATCTAGTCCAAGAATGGCAATAATGTCTTGGAGTTCTTTGTATCTCTGCAGCACTTCCTGCACACGTCGGGCCACATTGTAATGCCTGTCCCCTACTACCTCGGGTGTGAGGATAGTAGATGTTGAAGCGAGTGGGTCAACGGCTGGGTAAATACCTAAAGAAGCTATGTCCCTGCTCAATTCTGTCGTTCCATCAAAGTGGGTGAAAGATGTGAATGGTGCAGGATCGGTGTAGTCATCTGCTGGCACATACACGGCCTGCAGTGAAGTGATTGATTTACCTCGTGTTGAGGTGATTCTTTCCTGCAGCTCCCCCATTTCATCTGCCAATGTTGGCTGATAACCAACAGCGGAAGGCATGCGGCCAAGAAGCGTAGATACTTCCGACCCTGCTTGTACGAACCGGAAAATGTTATCAATGAATAAGAGAACGTCCTGATTTTGTACGTCACGGAAGTATTCGGCCATTGTTACCCCAGCTAGAGCGATTCTGAGCCGCACTCCAGGTGGTTCATCCATTTGCCCGAAAACCAGTGCTGCTTTGTCAAGAACCCCTGATTCTTCCATTTCAAGGAAGAGGTCTGTTCCTTCTCGTGTCCTTTCTCCCACACCGGCGAACACCGAAACACCTCCGTGTTGTGTGGCTACACGGTTGATCATTTCGGTGATCAAAACTGTTTTGCCTACTCCAGCACCACCGAATAAGCCGATCTTTCCGCCTTCTTTATACGGGGTTAGGAGGTCAATGACCTTTATCCCCGTTTCAAACATTTTCGATGATGGTTCAAGGCTGTCAAAAGATGGCGGTGGGCGGTGAATCTCCCATCTTTCATCAATATCGAGGGTGGAAGCGTCCACATCCAAGGGTTCTCCTATTACGTTCCATACGTGACCTAATGTCACATCTCCGACCGGTACTTGGATCCCTGCTCCGGTGTTACGGACAGCGGTTCCTCTTGTTAACCCATCCGTTGGTTTTAAAGAAATCGCCCGAACTCGGCTATTGCCGATCTGTTGAGCTACTTCGGCGTAAACCGTAATGGTCTCTCCGTCAACTACCAGATCAAAGGACAAGGCCGTGTTGATCTCAGGAAGGTGATCTTGTGGGAATTCCACATCGATAACGGGTCCTGCTATCGAAACCACTTTCCCGTCTTTAGTTGTTGTATTTGGTTCTGTAACTGTCATTTCTGCTCCTAGGCAAAGGCAATAAGACTTATACCGCTATTTGTGTTTCTTCGTGTTCTTGGATACTGCTTTTTTCGTTGCTTCCATCGCCAAGAGCTTCAGCTCCTCCGACGATTTCCATTATTTCTGTCGTGATCGCGTCTTGGCGTGCCCTATTCAAGGCCCGACTTAGTTTCGTTATTAATTCTTCAGCGTTGTCAGTAGCGGCTTTCATAGCTCTTTGACGGTTTGCGTGTTCAGATGCTGAAGCGTCTAGCAGCGCTGAGTAAAGCCGGGATTCTACGTAGCGTGGGAGAAGCGCTGAAAGGACGCCTTCTGGAGATGGTTCGAACTCAAATAGTGCTCGTGATTCAGCATCACCGCTGCCTTCTGATGCCACGATTTCCATTGATTCAAGCGGAAGGAACTTCCTTACGGCGACTCTTTGCGTCCCCATTGATATGAACTCTTGGTAAGCCAGAATTACCTGGTCGACTTCTTCTGCTATGAAAAGATCCCTAACTGAAGTTGCTACTGTTCTGGCATCTTCATATGAAGGAGTGTCGGTCATTCCAGAAAACGATGCTTCTATTTTGTAATTTCGGAATTTAAAGTAATCAGCGGCTTTTTTCCCAACGAGAACTAGTTTGTATTGTTTCCCTTCGGTTTGCGCTGCCATTACTTCTTTTTCTGCTGCTTTAATTACAGCTGAGTTGTAAGCACCGGCTAAACCTCTATCGGAAGTTATTACCACGAATCCAATAGATTTTATTGTTTCCTCTGAGCGTAGAAGAGGGTCATCTACCCCAACGCCACCTGAAGCCAGATCTTCAATGACTCCAGTCATTTTCGCAGCATATGGCCGTGCTGCGTTCGCCCGGGTCATAGCTTTCACAACTCGAGTTGCCGCTATAAGTTCCATAGCGCGAGTGATTTGTTTCGTAGACTGGACCGAATTGATCCGCCGACGGAGAGTACGTTCCTGGCCGCCTGGCATTTAACTAGCCCTCGTTTTCCTCACCGCGAGCGATATCGGTCTCGGGAAGAGTTATATCTGAGTCCACCATTGCAGTTTCGGCATCAGGTTGTTCCTGAGCTTCTGGTGAAACATCTTCATTCTCGTCTGAGCTTTCAAAGTTCTCAGAATATGAGCTAATTATTGAATTAAGGGTTTCCTCATCGACGGTCCCTGATGAAACGATGTCAGCGAGAAGACCGGAGTGTTGTGATCGGACAAGGTCAAGGAGTCCTTCTTCGAAACGTCCAACATCGTCTACTGAGACATTGTCAAGGTAACCTTGTGTCCCAGCGAAAAGCGAAACAACTTGTTCTTCGACTTTCATTGGTGAGTTAATTCCTTGTTTGAGGAGTTCTGTTAGCCGGTAACCTCGATCAAGTTGGTTTTGGGAAACAGCATCTAAGTCGGACCCGAAGGCAGCGAAAGATTCTAGCTCTCGGAACTGTTGTAGATCTGATTTAAGTGTTCCAACAGCAGTTTTCATTGCTTTAATTTGTGCTGCTGACCCTACACGTGAAACTGAGATGCCTACATCCACGGCCGGGCGGACACCAGATTTGAACAAATCATCCTGCAAGAATATTTGACCGTCAGTGATCGAGATCACGTTTGTGGGGATGTATGCGGATACGTCTCCAGCTTTGGTTTCTATCACGGGTAGAGCGGTGAGGCTTCCAGCTCCAAGCTCATCACTTAGCTTCGCAGCTCTTTCCAATAACCGGCTATGGAGATAGAAAACATCTCCAGGGTAGGCTTCACGCCCTGGAGGACGTCGAAGCAGCAACGCCATTTGCCGATAGGCCTCAGCTTGTTTAGAAAGGTCATCGTAGACGACAAGGGCGTGTTCCGCGTTATCCATCCAATGCTGGCCGATAGCGCATCCCGCGTACGGAGCCAAGTATTTGAATGGTGCAGGGTCTGAAGCTGGGGCTACTACGACAACCGTGTAATCAAGGGCCCCGAATTCTTCTAAGGTCGCAACGGTTTGGGCCACAGTTGATGCTTTCTGCCCAATAGCGACGTATATGCATTTAACGCCTAAGCCTTTTTGGTTAATGATCGTGTCAATGGCGATGGTTGTTTTCCCTGTTTTACGGTCACCAATGATTAACTCTCGTTGCCCTCTTCCAATTGGGATGAGGGAATCGATTGCTTTGATACCTGTTTGCATGGGTTCATGGACTGGTTTACGTCCAATGATCCCAGGTGCTTGAACTTCCATCCTTCGTGATTGCGACCCAGAAATGGCGCCTTTCCCATCAATAGGTTCACCCAGTGCGTTAACAACGCGTCCAAGCATTGCGTCACCCACTGGCATTGACAGGATCTCTCCAGTTGAGCGGACTGGTTGCCCTTCTTCGATTCCGGTTGTCTCTCCTAGCACAACCGTTCCGATGGTGTCTTCATCTAGGTTCAGGGCAAGACCTACAATACCTCCTTCAAATTGGAGCATTTCGTTTACTGCTGCGTTCGGCAACCCTGATACTCGGGCGATACCGTCACCTACTTCTACCACGCGCCCTACTTGCCCTGACGCTACAGATGGTTCAAACCCATCTAGGTTTTTTCTTATCGCTGACGCGATGTCTTTAGTGTTTATAGTGAGTTCTGCCATATCTAAAACGCCTCTCGAAGTTGCTTGAGTCTCGTACGGACTGTTCCATCGATTACTTCATCCTCGATCTGCACTAGCAGACCGCCCATCACTGATTCATCTATGATGACTTTCATTTCTACATCTTTCCCTGTTGCTGATTTAAGAGCAGTTGCTAGTCTTGATTGCTGATCGTCGGTCAATTCAACGACTGAGAAGACTTCAGCAACTGCCTTTTCGCGGGTTTCAGCCCCGAGAGCAACTACACGATCGGCGATACTTTTGATATCAGATCCTCTTCCTGCAGCTACAAGCATCGAAACAAGCGCCACAGTAGTTTGGGTTACTTGACCATCAAGAAGGTCTTCTACGATCTGTTGCCTTCTGGCAGTGGGGACGCTTGAATCGCTGAGAGTTGTTTTCAGTTCATCTGAACCTTCAAGAACTTGAGCGAACCTATATAGTTCGTCTTCAACCTTGGTCCCAGTTCCTTCACCAGCGGCTACTGACAGAATTGCCTGTGCGTAACTGTTGATTTTATCGTCTGCCATCAGTCCCTCACTCGCCTATTAGTTTGAGCCGACTTGATCAATGTAATTATCGATAAGGCGTGCTTGAGCTTCCGCATCTAGGTTTGCCTCAACGACTCTTTCAGCGGCGCCAACTACTATGTCAGCTACCTCGCTTTGGAGGTCTCCCATTGCCCTGTCATGGGCTGCTTCTATATCTGAAGCGGCTTGAGATTTCATTTCAGCAATTTCGGTTTCAGCGCGTGCCTGTAGATCAGATCTTAGAACTTCGGCCTGCTGGCGGGCTTCTTCAAGTACCGCTGCTGCCGCTGACTTCGCGTCAGCAAGTTCTGCCTCGTACTGGCTTTTCACAGCCTGAGCATCTGCTTTTGCCTTATCTGCTTCATCAAGATCAGAAGCTATCTTCTCTGAACGTTCATTCATGATTTTTTGCACTGCTGGGAATCCTTTCCACAGCATTAGTGCTAGAAGCACAAGAAAGGCGCCGCCGCCCCAGATGATCTCATTGACTTCTGGGATGATGGGACTAGGTGCCTCGATGCATCCTTCGACGCTGTCGCTAAGAGTTTGGAGAGCTTCCTCATTACCGCCGCCATGTAAATCATGCAGGCTCAGGCCGGTCTCCTCTTCAAAGGCTTCAATTTCTTCTATCGCACAGCTTCCGACGCTCTCACCACTTGCTGATGCAGTGCCCGTCATTCCTAACGTGAGAAGCAAACTTCCGGATATGAAAGCGATAACAAATCGTTTCTTCATGATTTTTCCCTTTGGGTCTTTGAGTCGTTTATGGAAGCAACAAGATAAACACAACGAAACCGATGAGCGCTAGAGCCTCGGTGAACGCTATGCCTAAGAACATTGTTGTTCTGGCCGTTCCCGCTGACTCTGGTTGTCTGGTCATTGCGTCGATTGCTGCTCCGACGACGATACCGATACCTACGCCTGGTCCGATAGCTGCAAGTCCGTAGCCAAGACCTGCGCCTATGGCTTTTAGACCTTCACCTTCTGTGACTGCTGCGGCGAGGATATTTATTGTTGATGCAATTAAGCTGAGCACTGTTACTCCTAGTGTTCTGGGTGTATGGCACCGCCCATATAAACGGCGGTGAGGATTGTAAAGATGAAGGCTTGGAGAAACGAAACCAGTATCTCAAAACCTGTCATCAGGGTTAGCATTGCTGCCGGAGCTACAGCCCCGACGTATGTGCTGTCCCAAAGCGTAGCTGAGAGGACAGCGAACGTTACGAGAAGGAGGTGGCCAGCAACCATGTTGGCCCATAACCGAATCGCTAACGAAAGTGGTCTAATTATAAATACCGAGAAGAACTCGATAGGTGTGACGATTATATAGAGCGCCTTTGGCACTCCTGGTGGGAAAAGACTGTTCTTGATGTAACCGAAGAACCCTTGATTCTTAACCCCGAGAAAATTGTAAATAACCCAAACCATCAACGCCATAGCTATTGGCACAGCCATACGTGCATTAGCTGGGAATTGAATGAACGGGATTACTTCGAAAATATTTGAGAAGAAAATGAAGAAAAACATGGTAGTGAGGAACGGAACGTACTTCTTACCTTCAGCACCCATTGTCTGCATGACAATGCTGTCCTCAACAAAGTTGATGCCTCCTTCAGCGACATGAGAGATTCCTCTAGGGACAAGACCCTTCTTTGACCCTGAAAGCAAGAACAAGCCAAGTGTTAAAGCAAACGCAAAGAGATAGATCAAAACAGTTTTGTTCATCGCTAACGGAGTTCCGTGAAACGCAAAATCTGGCCACTCAAACAAATGGCTTACGGGAGGAAAATCAAGTGCAAGTAAATTCAATTTTGACACGACTCCTAACCTATACTTTTTTTCTTCTTTTGTCTCTTTATACGAGGCTTTAGACCCGGATAACTAAGAGTGGCAGATACGTATCGCATTTCCCAAATCAAAAGACCTAAATGTAGGAAAATTAATACAGCTGCGAAGGGGGCGATATTGAACCAAGTACTGTTACGGATGGGCAGAACCACTCCGGTTATTACCCCCATCCTTATGACGAAACCTCCAAGCACAGCGCCTAGAAGCAGTTGAGGAGATATTCTTACCGCCCATTCAATAACCCAAGCACCTGCGAGGAAATTTGCTAGGACTATGCCTAGGGCAATAGCTCCACAAGCTAGCCCGTTGACACCCCAGAAAATAAGGCAAAGCAGGAGCAAGATTGGTGAGATCATAACTCCCCTTCTAAAAAGGTCAGATGCTACTTCGCGTTCTGGCGCTCCTTCAAATGCACTTCTTTCGCTACTCATCAATCCCTTTCGCGTCCGGTAACGCTTCCTCATATGCTTTCATTTTCTGAGTGTAGGTATACCAGAGTTTCCACACTTCATAAACAGCGACCACTCCGGCCAGAAGAGCAAGAAACACCGGACCGGTTCCCAACCAACGATCAACGAGATATCCAAAAAACCCAAATAGGGCTGGTGTGAGCACGAGTTCAAATGCTGCCACTACACCGTCTTCCGCTGCCTCAAGAGCTCTAACTGGCTTTGCCAAAACTTTATAGCTCCTTTGCAACTAGGCGATGTGATTCTTTATGGAATCGCTTACGGCAATCTACCATCGTTGCTAGAAATTGCCGTCATGAAAGTTTCAAAATTAGTAAGGACTCTCCAATAATGTCGCCAGTCAACTGTTGGTCTATCAAAGTTCTAAATGGATCTAGTAGGATCCGCCATAGCTACTACGATCATTAGTTATGCAAGGAGAGCTATGAACGAAAATTCTAATGAAGAGGTCTTGACCGATGAGTCCAAAGCATTTTCGTACGGGCTGAACATTATTGAGAAGAGCGAACCGTTAGTAGCGGAGTACATTCGTGGAGAATTAGGAAATCAACGTAACCAGTTAAAGCTCATTGCTTCAGAGAATTACGCTTCACCTGCTGTCCTTTTAGCTATGGGTAACTGGTTCAGCGACAAATACGCTGAAGGAACCCCTGGCCACCGGTTCTACGCTGGTTGTGAATTTGTAGATAAAGTTGAAACATTAGCTAGCGAACACGCTAAAGACCTTTTCGACGCTCGCTATGCATATGTGCAGCCACATTCTGGCATAGACGCTAACTTGGTTGCTTTCTGGTCTCTTCTCGCATACCGAGTTGAAGTCCCTTTTCTTGAGGCGCATGGATCGAAACACGTTAATGACCTCACCGAAAATGATTGGGCGGTTCTTCGAAAAGCTTTCGGGGATCAGCGAATGATCGGCATGTCTCTTGATGCAGGAGGTCACCTTACTCACGGGTTTCGCCCTAATATCTCTGGAAAACTTTTTGATCAACGATCGTACGGTGTTGACCCTGAAACTGAAAGGGTGGATTATGACGCTATCCGAAGCCTTGCTCAAGATTTCCGACCGTTAATAATTGTCGCTGGATACTCCGCTCATCCAAGAAAAATAGATTTTGCGAAGATGCGCGAAATAGCTGATGACGTTGACGCTGTCCTAATGGTGGATATGGCGCATTTCGCTGGTCTTGTAGCCGGGAAGGTCTTCACCGGAGATTTCGATCCGATACCTCACGCTCATATTGTTACTTCCACGACTCATAAATCCCTTCGTGGGCCCCGTGGTGGAATTGTGCTTTCTAACGAAGAAGATCTAACTGAACATATAGATAAAGGTTGCCCGATGGTGCTTGGTGGCCCACTCGCCAATGTCATGGCAGCGAAAGCTGTGGCTTTTGCTGAGGCGAAAACGGAATCATTTCGGTCGTATGCTCAACAAGTCGTCGATAACGCTAATGCCTTGGCTGAAGGCATAAAGAAACGCGGAGGTCGTCTAGTAACAGATGGCACTGACAATCATCTTGTCCTTGTCGATGTCCGTAGTTTCGGTTTGACAGGACGCCAAGCAGAGAGCGCTCTGGAAGAGTCAGGGGTAATCGTAAATAGGAATTCCGTACCTTTTGACCCAAATGGCGCCTGGTACACGTCAGGCATTCGTTTGGGAACTCCTGCTTTGACCAGCGTGGGAATGAATTGTGACGACATGGACCATATCGCAGAAATTATATGTTCAACTTTGAAAGCGACGGAACCGTTGACTACTAGCTCTGGAGAGATGTCTAAAGCTAAGTATGATCTTTCTGGTTCGGTTCAGAGTGAGAACCGGACTCTATGCGCTGAGCTTCTTGGTCGGAACCCGTTGTACCCTGAGGTTGGTTTACCGTAAAAACCTTATTTTGAGATTACAAAAGGTCGTCGATTTTCTGAACACGGTCGGCATGACGTCCGCCTTCGAATTCCGCACTGATAAAAGCGAAAAGCGCTTCTTTGGCTATTTCTGGTCCGATTAGTCTTTCTCCTAAGCAAATAATATTCGCGTTGTTGTGTTCTCTTGCTAAGTGAGCTGAGGTGACGTCGTGGATTGTAGCTGCTCGAACACCCGGTATTTTATTAGCTGCTATCCCTATCCCTATTCCACTTCCACAAACTAGCAACCCGAGGTCCGCGTCGCCTCCAGCGACTGCTCGTCCAACCACTGCCCCGTAATCTGGGTAATCAACCCGGTCGGGTGTTTTCGTTCCAAGGTCTATGACTTCGTGCCCTAATTCCTTCAAATAGTTGACCAATTCTTGCTTGAGGGCCAATCCTGCGTGATCGCATCCTGCCGCTATTTTCTCTTCGGCTTTATATGTGTTCATGTGTTAGACGGTAGTGCGGTTATCTTGTCCATGTGGAGAAATTCTGAGAAAAGAGCTAGTGGAAAGTTATGTTTGTTCTAACCCGTTAAGTAGCTGAAGGATCTGTGTTTCGCTTATAGGACCTTCACGGATTACTTCTGGGTTGGCTTTGGATAAGTCAACGATTGTTGAAGCGGCTCCGTGGTCGCATTCTCCGCCATCAATTCCGACTTCGACCTCTTGGAAAAGCTCAGCGATCTCTTGTAGAGCCACTGGGGTTGGTTTCCCATGGAGATTTGCGCTGGTTGTTGCAAGAGGTCCAGTTCGGGATATCAGTTCTCTTATGAAATCATGGTTCGGGCAACGTACGGCGATGGTTTCTTCCTCATCGGCGGAGTGGCAGAAGTCCGAGAGTACATCTGGGAGGATTAATGTTAAAGGCCCAGGCCAAAAAGCATCAACCAGTTTGGTCATTGCCGGGCTGTCGTGAGAACTGATTTCGTTGATTTGGTTTTTATCGCTTAGCAGTAAAGGCAAGGGCATTGTCGTAGGCCGTTTTTTCAGTTCGAAGATTTTATTTATCGCTGAAGGGAATTTGGGTAGCGCTCCAATCCCGTAGACGGTATCGGTTGGGAAAATCACTACTCCTCCAGCTAGTAGGGTGTCTGCTGAATTTTTTAGGGCATGTGCCCTGCTTTTGGAAAGATCTATGATTTCCATAAGCAGCTCATTACACGCGATTTCTGGGTTAAGTCTTTATGAATTTCAATATTTTCGTAACCTATTTCTTTAGCTTTTTGTGACATGGGTTCAATCTGGTTTGGAGCCATTTCTATAGCTAGCGCTCCTTTGGGTTGTAACCAAATGCGGGCTTCATCCAATATTGTTTCAATGTCTTCAGTGCCTTTTTCTCCTGCATATAACGCCATGTGCGGTTCCCAGTTAGCTACTTCTGCCGGCAGAGACTCTTTAGTTGAGATGTATGGAGGGTTTGATACGACTAATGAGAATGATTCTTTGAGTTCCTCGGGGATAGTTTCGAACCATGAGCTACGCATGATTTGAACTTTTCTAGCATGGTTCCCCAATCCGGTTAGATTAGCTGCTGCTACTTTTAACGCCTCTTCTGAGCTATCTACGAGAATCACTTCAACATCTTCGCGTTCTTGCGCTATGGATAAACCGATCGCCCCTGATCCTGTACCGAAGTCCCCTACTAGGTGTGGAGTTTGGTTAGTTCCATTTGTGAGAAGCTTGTGAGCCACATCAACTAATATCTCGGTTTCTGGCCGTGGTATGAGGACCCGGTCATCAATAAACAAGTCTAGGTTCCTGAATCCCCATGAGCCCAGAGCGTATTGCAGTGGTTCTCCGTCCAAGCGTTTTTTAAGCATTATCTCGAAATGTTTAATTCCTAGAGTGGGAGCTGCCATGTTCATTGCTGAAGCGAATTGGGCTCCTTCATATCCGGATGCTTTCTCAACAATCCATTTTGCTTCCGTAGCTGAAGTTTCTGTATCCGTGGATGCGAGTTGTTCTTTGGCTTTGTTATAGAGCTGATGCCACGAGACCTCTTCTTGAGCTATCTCTCGAGGGTCTTGTGAGGTCATTCTTCTGTTTCTATTTTGGTTAATTGGGTTGTTCTTTCATCTTCCGAGAGCGCATCAACAACATGGTTCATTTCTCCGGCGAGAATTCGGTCCAGTTTGTAGAGTGTGAGCCCTATCCTGTGGTCCGTGACCCGATTTTCCTTGAAATTGTAAGTCCGTATTTTTTCTGACCGTCCACCGCCACCCATTTGGTCTTTTCTTGTAGCTGATTGTTCCGCCTGAACTCGTTCTTGTTCTGCTTGGAGTAGCCGCGATCGTAAAACAACCATGGCTCGAGCCTTATTCTGTAGTTGGCTTTTCTCGTCTTGCATCGAAACGATAATCCCTGTCGGTTTATGCGTGATGCGGACTGCTGAGTCAGTTGTGTTAACGGATTGCCCTCCGGGACCCGACGCTCTGAAAACATCGACTTGCAAGTCTGATTCTTGAATGCTTACATCTATCTCATCTGCTTCTGGCAGCACTGAAACAGTGGCCGAAGATGTATGTACCCGACCTTGAGTTTCTGTGACAGGAACTCGTTGGACGCGGTGAGGTCCCCCTTCATATTTCATCTGACCCCAGACGTCTTGACCTTTCAGGATGAACGTTATTGTCGTAAATCCGCCCATGTCAGAGTGCTGACTATTGAGGACTTCAAGCTTCCAACCTTTTTTGCCTCCAAAGCTTGAATACATTTCAAACAAGTCTCTTGCAAAGAGATTAGCTTCTTCCCCTCCTTCAGCGCCTCGAATTTCAATTATGACGTTCTTGTCTTCATTGGGGTCTTTGGGGATTAGAAGATGTCGTAGTTCTTCTTCTATGGTTTCTATGGTTTCTTGGTTCTGGTTTATTTCTTCCCTGAGTATTTCTCGTTCTTGACCGTCAGCTTCTGAAAGCATTTCTTTAGCTACCAATAAATCATCTGATGCAGACCTGATCCCACGTATGCAATTAACAATGTTTTCAAGTTCGCTGTACCGTTTTGCTGCCTTTGCGTACTCTTTTTGGTCAGCTAATAGGTCTTGATCGCCCAGTCGATCTTGAAGATCCAAGAATTCTTGTTCTAGTTCTTCATGTAGATCTGCCATGAAGTGAGAATACCTTTACTTTCGCTTTAAATCTGTGTTGCTGAATTGATTAATTCTAAGAAACCATCTACCAGACTAGCTGGGCCAAGGTTCTTCGGTCTTTAAGAAACGATGAGGGACCTTAAGGTGCTTTGCTTGCCTTTCAAGCACTGGATACTTATCTCTCTCTGACTGAATCATCCAGATTTCATCAGCTTGTGTTGATACTGACAATCCAGATGCGATGGGGATAGCGTTCAGGTCAACCCCAACTGAAGCAACTATTAGAACCTTTGTGTTCTCAACTCTGGCTAACGCTGCCGCTGGGGTGGTTTCTGTAATCGCTTTAGACTCGGTGGCCACAGGCAGCCGGCGTACTTCTTCCAATCCTGAATTCTCCGGAGAGTTAACGAGTTCAGAAATTAACCATTTAGGTCTAGATACGCGGTTAAGCGGATGCGGTCGTGCTTGTTTATTTCTATAGTGAAGCACCTCTGAAACCACTCGGGAAAGTTTCTCTTCTGTGGATTCATTGCCATCTACTAGTTTGTGGGCTTCCTGGTCATATATTCCAACCCCGACCTGTAAAGCCGATTCACCTTCTGAGCCCTCTACTACTCGAGCCACCTCTAATCCCTTTATCTCTCCTTTGGTCATCCCATTTTCTTGAACTATCTCGCATCCGTTTGTTTCTAATAAAGAAGCAATAGTTGGGTTTAGAGGTTGGGGTGCATGGCGTTCTTCGAGTTTCAACTCTGGATGAGGGACCAGTTTGTTTCCCTCAACCACCCATAACCTGTGTTTGGTCGCTAAACCCATGGTTTGTTCAAGTAATAAGTGGTCTGATGCGTCAACGACAAGGTTGATGTCCGTTTCGTCAGTTGCGAGAGCAAGAGAAATCGCTAATGGTGAAACATTTTCATTTGGGGCGTACAAGAATTTTTGCGTCCCATTTGACCGCATCGCCCCTATTTTGGTTTGGATAGGTTCAAATTGGCTATCAGGGAACGTTTCTCTTAACAGCGAGTCCATTTTGGCTTGATTCAGCCCTGCGCGCCGGTCAACGTCAATCATGCTTGTCGCAAGATTCTCTTATGAACTATTCGCCAGAATCAGTTGAACGTTTTCTTTTCCCGTACCGTTTTTCGAAACGCTCAACACGCCCAGCGGTATCTACGATCGTCATCGTTCCAGTAAAGAAGGGGTGACTTGTTGACGAGATTGGAACTTTAGCTAAGGGGTATTCTTGCCCGTCATCCCATTTAATCGTTTCGTCAGTTTCAATTGTTGACCTAGTGATCCAAGATTCCCCTGATGATGTATCTTGAAAAACTACTGCCCGGTATTCAGGGTGAATGTCTGGTTTCATTGTTCTCTCCACGGATTTCGTCTTATTGATCGTATCTTTAGATTTCTGTTCGCACACCCTGATGAGGGATTGAGTTGCTAGCTATGAGTAGGTTTCGAGGAGACTTTCGTTATCTTCAGTGGCGACGATTTTCTCTAGGAGCAACTCCATTCCGCTTGTAACTGTTCCTTTCGACGCTGCTTCCCTGATCTCAGAGCGCAATTTCTGTACCTGTTTGTGCTCTTCAGGCGAGCTCAACCCTTCCTCGTTTTGTGTTCCGGATTTAGCTACGTCTAAGGCGGGGACGATATGCGCTTCTGCTGTTTCTTGAGAAAGGTAAATTTCTGAGGTGCTTCCACCTTGGAGTTCCTGAAGAAGCATTTCATCGAGTTTCGATGATGTTCCACTGAGCACGCTTGCAAAGACTGTTAAAGAGCCACCTTCTTCTACTTTGCGGCCAGCTCCAAAGGAGCGTTTAGGTAGATACAGTGCTGATGCGTCAACGTCACTTGAGGCTTGCCTCCCTGAATTAGAGGAAATCAAGTTATACGCTCTTGCTAGAGAAGTCATTCCATCAATAATCACTGCGACATCTTCTCCCATCTCGACCATACGCTTCGCTCTTTCAATAGTGAGTTCAGCGATTGCGACATGTTCTTCGGGAGACTGGTCAAAGGTTGAAGCTATAACATCGGATCGGGTTAGCCAGCGCCTCATTTCTGTTACATGTTCTGGCGGGGTGTCGATAAGCAGAACAAGTAATTTGACTTCAGAGTAGTTACTTTCAATCGATTGTGAGATTTCTTTGATGACTTCTTCTCGCCCTGATCGCGGGTTTGAAACGATGAGAACGCGTTGGCCTTTACCAACTGGGGCAACTAGATCTATTGCTCTCGACGTTGTATTCTCAGAATCTTCCGCTCTCTCTAACCGCAATTTTGTATCAGGGTAAATCGGAGTTAGGTCAGCGAAATCAGGTCTTTGAACTGCATCATTGGAGTCGGTTCCGTTAATGGCATCAAGTTGTAGCAGCGCTGGGTTCTTTTCTGAACGATTCGCTGGCCGATAAGCCCCAACGAGATGGTCTCCTTTACGAAGACCGTACTGTCGAACAAACTTAACTGGGACATAAACATCGTCTCGGCTAGGGAGGAAGCCATTTACCCTAAGGAAGCCGTAACCGTCGTCTCTAAGGTCAAGGTGTCCCTCTACTGAAACTGGTTCTCCTGCCCATTCCTCCATCGCTTCTTTACTTTTACCTCTTCGTCGGCGTTTCTTCCCGTTGTTGTCTCCGTTACCGCCACCGTTAGTATCATTCGTTTCTTTGCTGGCTTCAGCACGTGCGTCGGCCATGGGGTCTGCTGAGTAAGCAGTGCTGGTGTTTTGGCTGTCAGTGTTTCCTTCAGCACTTGAGGAATCGTTGTTTTCTTCAGAAGCATCTTCGGACATATCTCCGCTAGCGAGTTCAATGATCGAATCAACTAGGTCGGATTTGGTTGCACGGGTTGTTGGTTTTCCACCCATCGCTTTAGCTATAGCTATAAGAGAATCCTTATCTTTGGACTCAAGGTCTTTTCTGTCTGGAGTTTCTGTTGTCATTCTGGTTTTCAATCTGGGAATTTTGTTATAAAGCGCTATTCGCTTTAATTTGACTTCTTTGTCAGGGACTTGGTCCGAGTAACTCACGAAAGAGATGTTGCTCAGTTTCCTTGCCTAAGAAGGCTTTGTCTGACTATGAAACTTTACCGGAGAAATCGTTAAGACCACAACAGAGGAGAAGAAAACTATTAAACAGTCAATTCCCTGTTCTGTTCAAAATGAATTCTTTCACGTCTTCCAGGCTGTTTGGCAGGACCGAATAATCTTCTTTTCTCTCGTACAGGTCGTCTAAATGAGGTGGAAGTTCGGGTTTTATTCCTGTAGCTGTGTGAACTGCTTCCGGGAATTTACTTGGATGCGCTGTAGCTAGGCAGATAATAGGGATATCCGGGTCTTCATTGTTGTGTTTAGCTGCCGCTATTCCAACAGCTGTGTGCGGGTCGACCAGTTCCCCGGTTTCTTTGTAAATAGCAGCAATCATTTCTAGGGTTTCATCATCGTTCACTCGTGAACTAGCCCATTTGATATTAAGTTCTTGAAGCGTTGACGCATCTACCGCTAAAGAACCTTCGTTGTGGAATTGTTCTAGCAACGTTTGAACTCTCTGACCGTCTCTGTCAAGTATCTCGAAAAGGAGGCGTTCGAAATTGCTTGAAATTTGAATATCCATTGAGGGGGAAAGTGTCGGGGCGACAGTTCGTGCTTCCATCTCACCAGTTTTAAAAAACCGGTCAAGGACGTCATTACTGTTGGAAGCGACAATAAATTTTTCAACAGGTAAGCCAGTCAGATGCGCACCATAGCCTGCAAAAATATTTCCGAAATTTCCGCTAGGTACACAAAATTTTACTTTTGAGGCACCGGTAACTTCAATTGAAGTCCACCAGTAGTAGACGATCTGGGCCATTACTCTCGCCCAATTGATTGAATTAACAGCTGACATGTTGATAGCTTGGCTGAATTCATCGTCTCTGAACATGGCTTTTACTAGATTTTGGCAATCGTCAAAGTTCCCCTCAATGGCGACATTATGAACGTTTAATGAGTCCACGGTAGTCATTTGTCTACGTTGAACTTCACTGGTTTTCCCATGAGGGTGGAGAATCACGATATCCATAGCTTCCCTGTCCCTACAAGCTTCTATAGCTGCTGAACCGGTATCTCCTGACGTCGCCCCGACAATAGTTATTCTTTCGGAACTTTTTCTTAGTTGGTGGTCAAATAAATGCCCCACTAGTTGTAGCGCTACATCTTTGAAAGCCAGAGTCGGACCGTGGAAGAGTTCAGCCAACCAAAGATTTTCAGTGATTCTTTTTGTTGGGATAATGCTTTCCGAGGCAAAAGAAGCGTACGTTTTTTCTAATAAATCATTTAGTTCGTCTCTGTTCAATGCATCTTCTACAAATGGCCAGATAATTTCTCCGGCTAAAGCCGTATATGTTGGCTGTGCTCCCAGGCTTTTTTTAAGGTCGGCGATTTCGTATTTTGGCCAGTGGGTTGGCAGGTATAACCCTCCGTCAGGGGCTAAACCCTTTAAAAGGACTTCACTGAATGTAACGGGAGGGGCTTGACCTCTCGTGCTTAGGTATCGCATCTTAAGTCTCTATGACTCGAATGGTCGTTCCTACTTTCTCTACGCATGAGAGTTGACCTAGTTGGCTTAACGTTTGTCGTAAATTTCGTTCATTGGCTGCATGAGTTATGAAGACAAGACGGGCTTCCCCACCCATGCCTTCCTGTTCCATTGAACGGATCGATATGTTATTTTCACCAAAGACAGAAGCGACATTAGCTAGAACCCCGGGTTCATCAATGACTTGCACACTGATGTAATAAGCGCTCTGCTGTTCATCCATTTCCTTTAGCTCAATTGGGCGTAGTTCCCCTACTCCCCGGCATGTTCCACCTACTAAATTATTGGATGCGCCAATGACATCTCCAAGAACAGCTGAAGCAGTGGGTTTACCACCTGCACCTCGGCCGTAAAGCATAAGACTGTCAATTGCTTGACCTTCAACAAAAACTGCGTTGTAGCTGTCCCTCACCGATGACAAAGGGTGTTCATTGGGGAGCATGGCGGGGTAAACATTAACTTCTATCGACCCATTTGACTGTTCAGCCACTGCCAGAAGCTTCACTGTTCGGTTAGATTTCTTCGCAAACGCTATATCTGCGCTGTTAATTTCAGAAATTCCTTGGTAAGGCACATCGTTAAGAGAGATTTGCGCTCCAAAGGCCACCATCGCAATTATTGCTGCTTTAGAAGCAGCGTCTTGCCCACTGACATCAGCGGTAGGATCGCTCTCAGCAAATCCAAGCCTTTGTGCTTCCATAAGAGCATCTTCATACGTGGCACCTGTCTCTGCCATTTGGGAAAGAATAAAGTTTGTAGTTCCATTTACTATTCCGATCACCCGATCAAGAGGTTCGCCTATCAATGATTCGCGTAGAACACGCATCAAAGGAACCCCTCCCGCTACCGCTGCTTCAAAAAGAAGATCGACTCCGTTAGTGTCAGCAAGATTAAATAAGCTAGGTCCTTCTTTGGATAAGAGCTCTTTATTTGCTGTGACTACTGGTTTACCATTTTTGATTGCGGTTTCAACCAGTTTCTTTGAAGGGCTGGTCCCACCGATCAGTTCAACAACGACATCTACCTTTGAAGAGGAAACAATATCTTCGGGCTTATCTGTCAATATTGACCGATCAATCCATTCTCCACGATTTTTTTCTAAATCGTTAACTGCTATAGCTTCTATGATTATTTCTATACCTGTCCTTGAGGCAATAACTTCTTGCTGGTCCGATATCAAAGCAACGAGAGCGTCGCCGACAACACCGCAGCCGAGAATGCCTAACCGAATTGGAGTTTTTCCCATTCTTCTAAACTACATGAGCCAGAGTGCTAGGTGGACGAAATTAATCGGATTTGAGGAGAAGGCATCGCTATTGCAGAAACTAAACGATTCCTAACTAGCCCATGTCAGTATTTAAAAGGTCTGTTAATTCTTCTCTTCGAACAACCAGTTCAGCTTGGCCTGAATTCACGAAAACTACTGCAGGGCGGAGAACCTTATTGTAATTAGAACCCATTGATTGACCATAAGCTCCTGTGACTGGGGTGGCCAATAGATCCCCGACTGTGATGTCTTCGGGGACTGCGCCGTCACGGACCAAAACGTCACCTGATTCGCAATGTTTCCCAACAAGGGTTACTGGCATTTGCCTTGCAGAGGCAGCGGATCTGGCCAAAAACGTTTCATACCCACTGCCATACAAGGCAGGTCTTGGATTATCGTGCATGCCTCCATCAACTGCAACGTATGTTCGGATCCCATCAAGTTTCTTTATCGTTCCTACGGTATACAAAGTCACCGCTGCGCTACCAACGATGCTCCTACCTGGTTCAGCGGTTACCCGAGCGGTGACACCCCGGTCTTCACACACCTTCCCCACGATCGCTCCCCATTCCGAAATAGATATGGAAGTTTCATTATTTAAATATGGAACCCCTAAACCACCTCCAACAGAAAGTTCGGGTAGTGAGAAACTATTGGAAAGATCTGCGAGAGTTTCTGTTGATTTTCTAAATGACTCTTGGGTAAAGACTTGCGACCCGATATGGGCGTGTATTCCGATGAGTTCAATAGCTTTCAAGTTGCTCGCTTTATCTATGGCTTTTTCTGCCAAACCGGTTGAAACAGTGAAACCAAATTTTGAATCTTCTTCACCAGTTGAGATGTATTCATGTGTGTGAGCTTCAACACCTGGTGTGATGCGGATGAGAGCCTGAATCGGACTTCCCCCGTTGGAAAACAATTGTTCAATTTTTGCGATTTCATCGAAACTATCTATAACTATTTTTCCAATCCCATTCTCCATTGCGTATTGCAATTCTTCATATGATTTATTATTTCCATGCATGGTTAGTTTCGCTGCGGGAACCCCTGCCTCAATAGCTACAAATGCTTCCCCGATTGTTGCCACGTCAAGACCCATTCCTTCTTCATAAGCCAATCGAGCCATTGCTTTGCATAGGAATGCTTTCGTTGCATATGAAACGCCATCTGGGAAAGCTTGCACAGCTTCACGGCATCGTTGTCGAATATGTGCCTCATCGTAAACAAAAAGTGGGGTCCCATATTCCTTAGCTAAATCATCGGCTCGTATACCTGCGAAGGCAACCATCCCATCTTCATGAATAGTTGTGTTGTCAGGTAGAAGCGATGAAGAAATTTTCGCAACCATTATTTTCCCTACATTTTGTCTGGGGCATTTACGCCCAATAAGTCAAGACCCACCTTAAGGCCTATCCTCGATGCTACTACTAGGTTAAGTCTTGCATTTGTTAATTTCGGGCTAACGTCTTCTCCAATCACATAGCAATCGTGGTAGAAGCCGTGAACAGCATTTGCGAAGTCTCTTGTCCATGTAACAATTTTATGTGGGGCAAGTTCCCTCGCTGAAAGATCAATAACTTCTGGAAAGAGTTCTAAGAGGCGCAGGATTTCTATTTCTCTTTCATGGGTCAGTATTTCCAACTCTTGAACAGAGAGATTGACTTGAGAGAAACCTTCTTCTTCCGCTTTCCGTCCAATGGAACATAAACGGGCATGTGCCATTTGCACGTAATACACGGGATTTTCCATGGCGTGAGAGGCTGCTAGTTCTAGATCAAATGTCTGCTTTGAATCAACTGATTGAAGGAGATACATGAATCTGGTTGCATCCGAACCTATCTCTTCAATTATGCTGCGCAATTCAATAATGTCGCCTTGCCTTTTGGAGAGCTTCACTTCTTTACCTGACCGGACAAGTTTAACCAGTTGCGTTATCTGAATAGAAAGATCATCTGGGTCGTTCCCTAGCGCGTGCATAGCTGCTTTCATTCGAGCTACATAACCATGATGATCAGCTCCCCAGACGTTAATTAACCAATCAGCCCTTTCATATTTATTCCGATGGTAGGCGACGTCTGGAGTTAAATACGTGAGTTCTCCATCGCTCTTTACGAGCACGCGGTCTTTATCATCGCCAAAAGTCGTTGACGAGAGCCATGTCGCCCCATCCTTCTCATATGATGCGTTGCCCGCTGTTAGATCTCCCAAAACTTTCTCTATGTCTCCATTCTCTATCATTGACTTCTCGCTAAACCAAGTATCAAAATGAATACCTAATCCTGCAAGTGTTTCTTGTTGATCTAACTGAGCATGGGCGCACCCCCAATCAATAATCTCTGGCAGAGTAAGCCCTTCTGGCATCAACGAAGCCCATTCAATGATGTACTCACCGCCATAACCTTCTTCAGGGACGGCCGTGCCTTCCTTTCTTGCTTGAAGAGACTGTCCGTAAATCTGCATCTGAAGTCCGCGGTCATTCATATAGAACTCTCGATGAACGCTATAGCCAACAGCAGAAAGAATATTTGCTATGGCATCTCCATAGCATGCCCCTCTAGCATGCCCGGCATGCAGGGGTCCCGTAGGGTTAGCGCTTACGAATTCAACATTGACATTTAGGCCATCACCAATCTCTAGTCGTCCAAATTCCGTTGAACCCTTTTCAAGAACCTCGATAAGAATCTGGTACAACCAACTTAAAGAAACTTTAAAATTGATGAAACCAGGGCCTGCCGTTGAAACACCCACTACCCCTTCAGGCAAATTTCCATTTATGTGTTCCGAAATCTCATCAGCTAATTCTCGGGCTTGTCTACCTGCTTCTTTTGAGATAACCAGTGCAAGATTCGAAGACCAATCTCCGTGGTCGCGATTAGCTGGTCGTTCCAGATTTATGTCGGATGGAATAGGAGAGATTCCCAATTCCCCCATTGCCTGGCGCAGAGAAGATTTGATTGTTTCGTTAATCATGAAAGTACCTTCCAGGCCTTGAATTCCTATCGTATGTTCCTGCGAAGGTCAACGCTTGTTATTACCCTATTAATCTTATTTATTTACCTGTCAGGAGAAAAAAAGTTTGTATTCCCCGAGCTTTAAGATTGCCCTATAACGTGAACAGGGTGAGCGAGCATGAACATCCATGTGCTATGGAGGGAGAATTTGCGCCTTCTAAAATCGGGGTGCTCCAGTTGTGGCCACCAGTAATACTGGCCCCAATGGCGGGAGTCACTGACGTGCCTTTTCGGAGCCTGTGCAAATCATTCATGGAAGAAGGGCTGAAGAGTAGCGGCGGGGAATTCTCAGTGACTGGTTCTACCCCCGGTTTATTTGTTAACCAAATGATCACAGCTAGAGCGTTTGTCGAAAAAAATGAAAAAACATTGAAATTGGCTGAGTTCGGTGAAGGCGAAACCCCGAGATCTATCCAACTCTATGGAACAGAACCAGAGTCGCTTGAAGCCGCAGTAAGAGAGCTAGTTGAATTAGAACAAGTTGACCATATCGATCTGAATTTCGGTTGCCCTGTCCCAAAAGTTACCAGACACGGTGGGGGTGGAGCGTTGCCATACAAGCGCCCCCTTTTCAAACGAATAATCAGTTCTGTTGTGCATGCGGCAGCGGAGGAAATCCCCATCACGGTTAAGTTTAGAATGGGCATTGACGACTCTCACTTAACCTTTCTTGATGCGGGTAAAATCGCTGAGGATGAAGGGGTTTCTGCGATAGCGCTTCATGGTAGAACCGTTGAGCAACTCTACAGTGGCGAGGCGAACTGGAACGCTATTGCAGAACTGAAACAACATGTAAGATCCATCCCTATTTTCGGGAACGGAGATATTTGGGAGGCGCAAGATGCGATCCAGATGATGCACTATTCTCAAGCCGATGGTGTCGTTATCGGACGTGGTTGCCTTGGACGACCTTGGCTTTTCAAACAACTAGGAGAGATCTTCTCAGGAGTTAACCCTTCGCCTTTCCCTTCGCTAGGAGAAGTTGGGGAAGTCATGTATGAACACGCTGAAAGCGTTGTTTCATGGAACGGTTCAGAGAACGGCTTGCGTGCTTTCCGCAAACATGCTTCCTGGTATCTAACGGGCTTCGCCGTTGGGAAAGATATCAGGAGAGAAATTCATCAAATAGAAACGCTAGATGACCTCGCCGAAATCATAAGCCGTTTCGACCCTGAGTTATCGTTACCTCAAGAAGCGTACCGGATTCCGCGTAGTCACAAAGGCGGACCCAAAAAAGTTGCTTTACCCGAAGGTTGGTTGGATGAGCCCTTCGTTGATTTGACTCTTACAGAAAAAGCTGAACAGATTACCTCAGGGGGTTAAATAATTCCCCGCTTTGACCTTCGTGTTGATGTGACTACCCTGAAAATATTCGCCCTCGTAGCTCAGGGGATAGAGCATTGGCCTCCGGAGCCATGTGCGCAGGTTCGAATCCTGCCGAGGGCGCAAAATTCCGATAGATAACAAGGAAATCAAAGTTTTCTTTCCTGCAACATTCTGACTTGCTCAGGATGTATCCTCGCATCATGGCAAATGTAGAAACATCACCTAAAGCGAAAAAAGCTCGCTGGTCTTTCCAATGGAAAGAATTACATGAAGAGGTGATCACATCTGGGCTTTGTACTGGTTGCGCAGGCTGCGTTATTTCTTGCCCCCATGACGTAATCGGGTACAAACATGAACCCGGTCAATATAAACCCTTTCATCTTGAAGATGAACTGGGTATTTCTAATTGTGTTCATGGGGAGAAAGGATGCACGAGTTGCACGCGTGCTTGCCCAAGGTTCCGAGATTGGGAAACGCAAGCCGATGATCATTTGTTTGGGAGAGTACGAGAAGATGGAGAAATTGCCGGAATCTACAAAGATGTTCTTCTTACTAGAGCATCCGATGATTTCGTCTACGATACTGGACAAGATGGGGGCTTGGTTTCATCAATTCTCATCTGGTGTTTGGAGAATAACGTAATTGACGGAGCTTTAGTCTCCGGTCTTGAAAACACCGATGGTGCAGAAAGTAGCGCCGGTTGGAAAGCAAAACCTATGGTTGCGACCAATCGGGATGAGGTACTTCAAGGAGCTGGCAGCCGCTATACGTATTCTGCCAATACCATGGCTTACCCGGAAGCTAAAGAACGAGGTCTGTCACGGCTAGCCCTTGTCGGAATGAGTTGCCAAACATCTATAGCGCCGGTGATGTGGAATCGAAAAATAGGTAAAGTTGGCAAACCTATAAAATTAAACATCGGGCTTCTTTGTTCAAAATCTTTTGATGACTCTATGTTTGATGAACTCTTCTGGGTTAAATACGGTCTTCACAAAAATGAGATATCGAAGATGAACATAAAGGGTGTCTTCCAAGTGTGGATGAAAAACGGTGATTATCACGAAATAAATTTGAAGGAATGCCATGCTTGGACGCGAGAAGGGTGCACTCATTGTCCTGATTTCGCAGCTGAACACGCAGATATTTCAACCGGTGGGATTGGTGACCTAACCGACTGGACTCTCACTATTGTTAGGACTGATTTAGGGAGAGCCATCATTGAAGCCATGATTGCTGATGGGGTAATTGAAACCCGTCCCGGTGATGATGACCCCGGCGCTATTTCCCTAATGCAGAAACTAGCTCAAAAAAGCAGGGCTCGATGGCCTGAATGGGCAAATGAAAGCCCGAGGTTAGGACTCCCTACGAAGAAACAGTAGGTGACGAGTCTCTAATACAAGTCTGGAAAATTTCAAGTAGATTCTCGTTGAATTCTTTTTCGCCTTTCTTGAAATCTTCATCTAGTTCTTTGAATCTCTCATAGGCGTCATTTTCTATTTCCGATAGCAGCGCCGAAGAATCTAGTAACGCCGTTGAGCCCTTCTTGAAATGCTCTACGAGCCTTGTATAGCTGCACCCACAAACGCTAAGAAGCCCTGTCTCTTGGATCGCTACAAGGTCCGGAATTGAATCAGAAGCTCCGGTTACGCAGCCTTTGAGAAAGTTTCTCTGAACTTCTGGGACAAGATTAGGATCTTCTCCTTCTTGAAGAGCTCCAATTAGATTCGCTGCTATTGGCCCGGGATCTTTCGAGAAGCTTCCATCTCCCGGGTTAGAAGCGCAACCGAGTAATACACATAGAGCGCACAATGCAAGAGGCAGTCGAAGTCTTATCAACTCTGACAAGAGGCAAAAATCTCCTTGTAATCACTGCCAAGCGATGCGTATCCTCCCTCTTTTTGGAGAGATTTGTCTAAATCTTCAAAGAGTTTAAAGGCAGCTTCTTCAGTGGCGCTAACTTCACGAACATAAGCAACCAAATCGTCATAACTGCACGCACACGCACTTGCTAAAGAAATAGGTGAAATTGAGGGTTCTCTTTGAATCCCTCCGATCATGCATCCTTCTAAAAAGTTTCTTTGTACTAATGGGACGAGGTCGAGGTCTTCTCCATTTACTAGAAGTTGATCTCCAAATTCGTATATTTTCTCAGGTAGTGGACCTGGTTGTTCAAAAAAGCTTTTTGGTTTCCCTGATGAACCACAAGCAGTCAGGAGAAGCAGTCCAAGTACGATAAGTGAAAAACGTAGTTTCATGATGTCAGACGCTATCGGATTAAAACGAAACCTCCGACCATGCAGGCAAATCGTTTGGGTAGTTTTTCACTAATTGGCTGATAAGGCCTTTGCACGGTCTAAAACATCATCGAACATCTTCTCTGTCAACCTTCCTGTAAATGTGTTTTGCTGACTCACGTGATAGCTGCACAGTAGAGTTCGGCCACCGGATAGTGGAACTTCAAGCCCGTGCCCGAACTTTGGCCTAGGTTTAATATTGAGTTCTTTCGCTACAGATGCATATCCAATTCCTCCCAGCGCAAGAATTACTTTAACGTTTGGCAGGAAATCCAATTCCCGTTGGAGGAAATCGCTGCATCTAGACTGTTCTTGGGCTGTTGGCTTATTCTGAGGTGGGGCGCAGCGCACTGGAGCGGTTATATAAGCGTCTCCTAAGATAAGGCCATCTCCCCTACTGGTCGCTTCTGCTTGATTCGCGTACCCTGCCCGATGCAGAGCTGCAAATAAAAAATCTCCGCTTCGATCTCCGGTAAACATCCTCCCAGTTCTATTTGCACCATGGGCAGCAGGTGCCAAACCCACAATTAGTAAACGTGATTTTGGATCTCCAAACGATGGGACTGGCTTCCCCCAGTAAGTTTCGCTTTTATATGAAGCCCTCTTTTCACGCGCTACTTTTTCTCTCCACTTGACCAGACGAGGGCAAGCACGGCACGCAATAATCTCGTCATTTATCTCTTTAAGGTCCATCTGCATGGACGCTAGCCGTAGTTACTCAAACTCGTTGCCTGATTTGAAAAGTTTCTTTGAATCAATCGTTTCTTGATTCCATTGACTCCTACAGCCGATAACGTAATTAACGGTGAGTAAAGAAAATAATTCCAAAAAATCAGGTAAGGCGGCCACACTCGTTGTGCTCGTTCGTCATGGCCATACCCCCACTACTGGGAAAGTTCTGCCGGGTCGAGCTAAAGGACTCCACTTGAGTCCCGAAGGGAAGTCACAGGCAGAAAAGGTCGCTGACCATTTTTCTGTAGTGAATGGAATCGCTGCCGTGTATAGCTCGCCTATGGAAAGAACAATAGAAACCGCTAAACCAATAGCAAATAGTGTCGGCGTGAAAGTACGTAGACACCGTGGACTGATTGAAGCTGATTTCGGTTCGTGGACAGGAAAGAAGTTATCTGATTTAAGAAAGTTGCCCGATTGGAAACAAGTTCAAAACAATCCTTCAGGGTTCAGATTCCCGTCTGGTGAGTCATTTCTTGAAATCCAATCTCGAATAGCAAAGGCCATTGCTGACATAGTAGAAGAACACCGAGGTGAAATCGTAGTAGCAGTTTCCCATGCCGATACGATCAAAACGCTTATAGCTACAGCACTGGGAACGCCTCTTGACCTTTTCCAGAGGATCAATATTTCACCCTGCTCTGTTTCGCCAATACTTTACGGTCCGTCTTCGCCACATGTTCTGGCAGTGAACTCAACCGGAGCTGACATCATATCCCTACTACCAAAGACCTCATGAACATGAACCGTTCCTTCCATTTCAATACGTTGCAGCACTTCACTACAGGAACTACCGGACCTTCAGGTCAACGCGTCTTCTTTCTGCAATTTGGCAATCCTGATGATTTAGCAACTCTGCAACTTGAGAAAATACAAGTCCACGCTTTAGCAGAATTCCTTGATCAACTTATAGAAGACGTAGGACCAATAAACCCTGAAGACATACCTCTTGCTCTCGAGTTGGTTGAGCCGGTTACCCCTGACTGGGTCGTTTCATCTATTGGCGTAGCTTTTGAAAAAGATAAATCAGAATTTGTCGTTGTTGCCGAAGAGTTGAGCGATGATAACGAAGCTGCCATGGCTCAACTTCATTTAACGCCGGGACAAGTCAAAGCTTTCATAGCGAAAGCGAATGACGTTATCCGGGCTGGCCGACCACCATGTGAGATCTGCGGAGATCCAATTAACTACGCAGACGGCTGGTGCCCTTGTTCTAACTAACTTTGATATGGGCACAGACGAAGCACCTTTTCGAGACCGAGATCCTATTTCTAATACTGACGCTGTCGCCGTCTTAGAAAATAGTGAAATAGAGATCGTTGGGAAGATGCTTTGGAGCTCAAACGCCACTTACCTTGTCAACGTTTTAAATAAAGAGCACAACTTGCAAGGTATCTATAAGCCATTAAAGGGTGAGCGTCCTCTCTGGGATTTCCCTAACGGACTGTATCTAAGAGAAATCGCTTCCTATGAAATAGCTAAAAGCCTTGGATGGGATATTGTGCCGCCAACCGTGCACTGTGATGGTCCCTTGGGGATCGGTTCCTTACAGTTATTCATTCCTTGCGATTTTGACATCCATTATTTCCATATTCTTGAAGATCAGGGTCATCACCTAGCTTTACAAAAAATATGCCTCTTCGATTTTGTAGCTAATAGCACGGACCGAAAGGCAGGGCATTGTTTGTTAGGAAACAGCGGGAAGGTTTGGGCGATTGATAATGGTTTAACCTTTCATGCTGATTTTAAACTTAGAACAGTCATTTGGGATTGGGCCGGTTCCGAAATTTCAGAAGAGCTACTTGCAGACCTTCAATTATTTGCTACAAACCCTGTTTTAGATAATCTTTCTACGCTTTTAACAGATTCCGAACGGTCAGCGATAACGCAAAGAGCGAGGACTCTTATCAATACGGGAGTTTTTCCAACTGATCACTCTGGAACTCGGTATCCCTGGCCAGTCATTTAAAATTCGTTAATCAAGATATGCGATCGTGAAGAACCTTCACTATCACTTAAACAGATAGAATAAGAGGCTTTTTTCGAATCCTCACCGCTAAATAATCTCTTCTCCATGGAGAATTCTCTCATTTCCTAAAAATTTAACTCAAAACAGCTTTTTCGCAGACATTGAAAATCTAGGTGTGCTATTATTAAGGAACTTCATCGCTTGACAGCTGTCAGGCGATTTTCTTATTTTTGCTGAAGAATTACGCAAGTTTTTGTCAATGATCCCGAACTTTTCGAGCACTCCGCTTTAACTGCACTACCCGTGAGTTTTAGCCTTCTTTAGTTGCAGAGGCCTTGTCATCGTCTTGGCCACGATGGAAAAAACTGCCCAACCACAGAACCCCGGCCCATGAAATCCCGATGACAAGAACTAATGCAGCAATGTTTAAAGCAATAGCCACTGAAGTTGCTTCTATCTGCTTAGAGCTAACCTTCTAGTGACGCAAGCAGAGCTGGAAGTACCTTATGGACGTCTCCAATAATTCCTAAATCCGCGATTGAGAAAATGGGGGCTTCGGGATCTTTATTGATTGCGATAATCGTTTTTGATCCTTTCATGCCAACCATGTGCTGGGTAGCTCCTGAAATTCCTGCCGCTATATACACATCTGGTTTCACAACTTTGCCAGTTTGACCAACTTGATAACTGTATGGCACCCAGCCAGCGTCAACGATTGCACGTGATGCTCCAGCAGCTCCGCCAAGTTTTTTGGCAAGATCTTCGATCATTTGGTATTTATCTGCTTCTCCAAGTCCACGTCCACCTGAAACGACAACTCCTGCTTCATCTAATTTAGGCCCATCGGACTCTTCGACAAATTGGCTAACGACTTTAGCGGAGCCAGTCGCCCCTAATTCGGGCACAGCTAATGTTCCAACTTCTGCTGGGCTTCCACCTGAAGGTTCCGCATTAAATGATTTCGGGCGGACAAGGAAAATCCCTGGTTTACTTCCCGTGAATTTTGTGTTTACGTTTGTGGTGCCTCCAAAGACTGGTTCAACTCCGACTAGGCCTTCGTTATCAACAATGTCAACAATGTTAGTTATTACAGGCGCATCCAATTTTGCAGACAGGCGGCCAGCTACATCTCGACCACCGTATGTGGTGCCGAAAAGAATTGCCTGAGGCGCTTCAGCATCTGCTAAATCAGCCAAGGCTGATC
>JASLWO010000048.1 GCA_030740795.1 Acidimicrobiales bacterium
TTCACGCCGGCAAAGGAATTGAGCGAGAGGGCTCATGTTGCAGGGGCTAAAGTTCTTATTGATGCCAGCCAATACACGCCTCATTCGCAAACAGATGTTCAAGAACTCGGAGCTGATTTTCTTACATTTACTGGCCATAAATTACTCGGTCCGATGGGAATAGGTGTCCTATGGGGAAAAGAGGAAATTCTTGATTCTATGCCTCCTTTCCTTGGTGGTGGAGAAATGATCCTAAACGTGACGAAGGAAGGATTCTCCACCAATGACCTTCCTTGGAAATTTGAGGCCGGTACTCCGATGGTTGCAGAAGCAGCTGGACTAGGAGCCGCCATTGACTACTTGAACGAAATTGGAATGGATAAGGTCCGATCCCATGAAATCTCCCTAATGGAATACGCTTTGACAAAGCTTCAAAATGATTTTGGAGACAGTATTACGATTTATGGCCCTAAAGACGCTGCGAAACGAGGTGGCGTCTTATCTTTCTCCTTTGAGGGAGCCCACCCGCACGACATCGCTCAAATTCTAGATGAAGACAATATTTGCATCCGGGCTGGTCACCATTGCGCTAAACCCCTAATGCAGGTTTTAGGTGTTGGCGCTACATCACGAGCTTCTGCTTATCTATACAACGACGAATCAGACATTGACGTTCTTGCGGAAGGTTTACGCAAAGTCCGTGATATCTTCAAACCGAATTAGGATACGCACTTATGGCAGCTCTTGACGACCTCTACAAAGAAATCATTCTTGATCATTACCGATCTCCAAGAAATCAAGGTGAATTGGGCCACCCAGCTCATCGCTGTGAAGGCTTTAACCCGCTGTGCGGTGACGAAGTCATAGTTTACGTCGCTTTAAACGACGGAAAGATTGACAATATCAAAATTGGCGGTCAGGGCTGTTCAATCAGTCAGGCATCAGCGTCAATGATGACAGAAATCGTTAAAGGAAAAAGCATCGAAGAAGCTGAGTTGGTCATCCACGCTTTCAAGGAAATGATGGACATTTACGAAACTGAACTCTCAGGAAATAAGAAAATTGAATCAACGGTTTCTGATATTGATTTAGGTGATCTTGAAGCACTCCAAGGAGTAGTCAAATATCCTGTAAGAATTAAATGCGCGACACTTGCCTGGAACACGCTCACCCAATCCATTGATGAGATTACTAATACTTCTCTTTAGGTTCAATGAGTGGAGCAGTTACAAAAGACTCTTGTGATTCAAAGAACGACTTTACCATTTCTATATTCCCTTGAATAACGATGTCTTTTGCCTCAGATGCTTCTTCTAAAGTTTTTTGGCCGCCGAGTATTAGGGCGATGGTTTTTCTCGTTGTTGTAATCCCTGCATCTCCAGCATCATCATTTGTGTGAGGGTCATGGAAGATAGTAGATCTTTGAATCCCGAGCACATGGTCTTCTTCTAAGTCTTCGAAGTGCCAGTTGATGCGGACCGACCCATGATTAAATTTTTCAGGGTTAAAGCGGACTCCGATCATGTCAAAGAGTTGCTCAATTGTGATTGCGTGCGCTATTTGCCTTCCCATTGATGCTGGGATTCGCAGTGACCCGTATCTGAGCTCCCGTGCGGCGGTGAGATACGCGTTTCTCCATGTTCCTGATTCTGATTGGTATCCGAGTTGTTCAAACGCGTCAGCTTGAAGATTCCTTACATCGGAGTTGGTTGGATCAGCGAAAACAGCATGGTTCATGACTTGCACTACCCACCGGTAATCGCCTTCTTGAAATGCTTTGGTGGCTTTTTCAATTAGTTCAGAGGTTCCACCCATGTATTCAACATATTTTTTTCCGGATTCAACTGGTGGCAGCGGATTAAGGTTTGCTGGGTTGCCGTCGTACCAGCCAAGGTATTTGGTGTAAACGGCTTTGCTGTTATGTGAAACTGTTCCGTAATATCCTTGCACGTGGGATTCTTGCAGGAATTCTTCTGGGAGTTTGAGGGTTTCAGCTATCTCTGTGGGGACGTAACCCATGTTTGCGAGTCGCATAGTCTGGTCATGTTGCCACCTGTAAACGTCTCTTTGGAGGCAGAGAAAGTCATGCACGTCTTGTTTGCCGAATCGTGGCCAATGGTGTGTTGCGAACATAGTATCCGTGTGTTTACCCCATAGGAGTAGAGCTTCATGAATGTATTTGCTCCATGCCAGAGCGTCTCGTGTTTGCGCTCCTCGGATTGGATAAAGGTTGTGCATGGTATGAGTGCAGTTTTCGGCCATACAGAGCAGGTTTTTGTCTGGGAAGAAGAAATTCATTTCGGATGGGGCTTCAGCATCGGGTGTGTTTTGAAAAATGACTCGTAACCCGTCTATATCTAGCTCTGTTCCGGTTTCATACACGGTTTCCGTTGGAGGGATAAGGTGTGACGCTCCAAGTGGTAGTGATTGCCCTAATCCGATGTCTACCTGACCATAAGGCCCTGTTGGTAGTAGTGGACCGAATTGGTAGTGAGCTCGGCGGGCCATCATTGGGCCAGCGATAATATTCTCGCGGACTACTTCCTCAAGGAAACCCTCTGGGGCGATGATTCTTACATTTCCTGCGTCAACTTCTTCTTGGGATGTAACCCCGAGAATTCCTCCGAAATGGTCTAGGTGACTATGGGTGTAGATAATTGAATGGACAGGTCGTTTCCCTAATGTTTCATTGGCAAGGTTAAGGCATGCTTCTGCTGTGGAACTGGTCGTGAGCGGGTCAATGATGAGCCACCCATTCGGGGTTTCCATGAATGTGATATTTGATATGTCGTAGCCTCTTGCTTGCCATACCCCTTCAGCGACTTCGAAAAGCCCATGTACGGCGTTGAGTTTTCCTTGACGCCACAACCCAGGGTGGACTGTTTCAGGTGCGGGTTTACCCTGGCGTAGGAAGTCATGTGATGCTGTATCCCAAACAGCTCTCCCATCAAGTTCAATTCGCCCTGTTTCATGAGTAGCGATAAGACCTTTTTGCGCACGTTCAAAATCGCTGCCATCATCAAAATTGATGAGTGCCCCAGCTCCCTGATTAGCTTCAATAGTGTGGGTCGTTGCCGGTTTCGCTAGTGGATCGTCCATCTATTTGGTATAGCCGGAGGAAGTTAACTATCCAAATTCGTTGATTACTCAGGTTGAGTGAGGATAAGTCCGCTGGTCGGCACCGCTGTGCCGGCTGTGACGAGTACGTTCTCAACGTCAGGAACTTGGTTTACGGATGTTCCACGGATCTGACGGACTCCTTCTGCGATTCCGTTCATTCCATGAATGTATGCTTCTCCGAGTTGCCCCCCGTTAGTGTTGATTGGGAGTTGTCCTCCAATTTCAATATTTCCGTCTTTGATGAAGTCTTTTGCTTCTCCGCGTTCACAAAAGCCGAATTCTTCGAATTGTGGAAGAGCGAGTGGTGTGAAGTGGTCGTAAATGGTAGCTGTCTGTATGTCTTTGGGGCCAAGACCGGTAGCTTCCCATAGTTGACGGGCGACGACACCCATTTCGGGTATTCCGGTGATGTCTTCTCGGTAGTAGGATGTCATCATATGTTGGTCTTTGGCAACACCTTGGGCTGCTGCGGCTATGACTGCCGGTTTTTGTTTTAAATCTTTGGCTTTTTCTAATGTGGTGACGATCATTGCTTGCCCCCCATCGCTTTCTTGACAGCAATCTAGAAGGTGTAGGGGTTCAACGATATACCGGCTGTTCTGGTGGTCTTCCAGCGTTATTGGTTTCTCATAGAAGAATGCTGCGGGGTTTGTGGCTGCGTGTTTACGGTCTGTTACCGCAATTGTTCCAAAATCTTCGCTGGTTGCACCGTACTGGTGCATGTATCGGGTTGCGTACATAGCCACCCATGATGCAGGTGTAAGTAAGCCGAAGGGGGAACTCCAACTAAAGCTGACATCGAATGCTTCGGGGCTTTGGTGTCTGCCTTGAACTCCTGAACCGAATCGATGCCAGGACCGTTCATTGAATGCCCTGTAGACGAGGACGTAGTCAGCTACTCCTGAGTGCACTGCCATGGCGGCTTGTTGGATGACCCCACCTGGGGCTCCTCCTCCGTGATGAATCATGGAGAAGAATGTGAGTTCAGGTATCCCGAGGTTTCGGGCGACTTCGATTTCTGTGTTTTTTTCGGCGCTGAATACTGAAATACCATTAACCATGGTTGGGTCTATTCCAGCGTCTTCACAGGCTTTGAGACTGCATTCAGTTGCGAGTTGCATTGGGGTACGTCCAGAATTCTTGGAGAATTCTGTAGCTCCTATCCCTACTATTGCGGTTTGTCTTGCGAAATTCATGACTATCTCCAATCCCTAAACGGGGAAGCCTTCTATTTGAGTGAAATGGTATTCTTGCCGGACAGGTTCGTGATCTGCTTTAACGGTAAATGCTTTCCCTGTTCCTTCTTCAAGTGCCGTGTCTATCATGGCTTTTGCCACTTGTTCAGGTTCCAATAGATTTGGGTTAGCTGATTGGAGTCGGTCAATTCCCACTAGTGGGGTTGCTACACCTCCGGGGCAAATCGCGTTGATTGAGATTCTTTGTGCGTGTAAGGCTGGGGCTATTCCCCTCACCCACCCAACCACTGCATGTTTGGTTGCTGTATAGAAGGGGTCTCGGTTCCATGCAGCTAGTCCAGCTATAGAAGCAGTAGCAATGATCGATCCTCCATTATTTGCCGCCATTAGCGGCGCGGCAGCTAATGTCCCGAATACGACAGAGTCAAAATTTATTGCTCTTACTTTTGTGTACTGACTGGGATCTAGCTCATCTGGCGTCAAATCATTTATTTGGAGTTCAATTTTTCTTCCAAGGATTCCTGCATTGAGAAATAGCAAGTCAAGCGATCCGAAGAGATCCGAGACGTTCGTTACGGCCGTTTCGTTAAATTCTTGGTCAGAAATATCGCCTGTAAGTATTTCGCAGCCCGTTTCCGCTGCGACTTTTGTTAGACCTTCTTCGTTTAGGTCCACTCCTAGAACTTCGCAGTTATCTGCTGTGAGTTGGCGCACCAGAGCTGCTCCAATGCCTGATGCTGCTCCGGTTACTAAAGCAACTTTCTTTTTTCCTAGGTCACCCATAATTTTGCCGTTTCGTTAATTCTTGCACAGAGTAAAAGATCTATTTCTGTTATTCCACCAGCTTGGTGGTTTGTCACAGAGATTTTTACCGTATTCCAACTATTGAACCAATCTGGGTGGTGGTCAAGTTCTTCAGCAATCTCCGCTACCTTTTTCATAAAAGTAAAAGCTTCAGAGAAGTTCTTGAATTCAAAGGTTTTTTCTAATTCGGAGTCCTTTAGATCCCAATCTAGATTTTTGTATTCGGAGGTAAAGACCTGATCTGATGCAATTATCTGTTTCCGATCAGGTCCTCCCATAGTTTACAAACCTCCGAGAGTGACCGAAGTTTCTAATGAGGACGTCCATTTTTCGTACCCGTCTTCTTCCAATTCAATTGCAAGCTCAGCCTCACCAGACTCAACAATTCTCCCATTGATGAAAATATGGACTTTGTCTGGTTTTAGTTCTTCAAGTAATCGACTGTAGTGAGTAATGACTAGGACTCCAAGATCATCTTCTTTTGTTGCTCTTTCAATACGGCTGCTAACGACCCGTAAACCATCGATATCAAGTCCGGAGTCCAATTCATCAAGAATCGCTATTCGGGAGCGTAGCGAAATTAGCTGAAGAGTTTCCATGCGTTTCTTTTCCCCTCCGGACATGTCAAGGTTGATTCCCCGCGATAGGTCATTTCCCTCAAGTCCAAGGTTTCGAGATTCCTCTTCTACAGATTCTTGAAAGTCCTCTGGGGCAAGAGATGATTCATTCATCACATCTAGAAGCGTGACCCCATCGATTTCCACTGGGTATTGCATAGCGAGAAAAAGACCTAGTTGGGCGCGTTCCCACGTTCCTAGTTCGGTCAAGTCAATTTCATCTAACGTTATAGTCCCTTGCGTAATTTCATATCCAGCTCTCCCCATCAAGATGTGGGCCAATGTTGACTTACCGGAACCGTTGGGTCCCATTAAAGCATGTACTTCGCCTGACCGGACTGTAAGATTCACACCTTGGAGAATTTCAGTTTCTTCCGTACGTGCATGAAGGTCTTTGATGATTAATTCGCTCATGCAAATCCTTTCTCAGAGATGAGGACGGGCGCTAATCTGTCAGATAACGCATGGCTTACATGGCCGCACATATCCGTGCCGGCGTAAGAGTTTCCTTTAATGCGTGGTGAAAAATTACTGTAGTTTCTTTGACTCTTCATGCAACCTTCCCATTCTGCTTGTTTGTGAGAAGCTCCAGGATCCACTCATTTACCTCGGTAACGGGAAGTTTCTGAACTACTTCGTTGATAAAGCCTTTGACGATTAATTTGTCAACAATTTCAGAAGGGATTCCTCGAGTTTCCAAGTAGAAACGTTGGTCATCATCTACAGGGCTTACTGTTGAAGCGTGGCTGCACCTGACATCGTTGTTTTCTATTTCCAAATTGGGCACTGACTCCGCCCATGTTTGTTCACTGAGTTTTATTGTCCTATTCGTCTGGTACGCATTAGTGCCTGAAGCTTCCTTATGTACACGTATGAGACCGGTGTAGATAGACTTTGCTTGATCATCAAGGACGCCTTTAAATAAAAGATTGCTTTCCGTATTACGACCTGCGTGTTCCTGGTAGGTCCGATAATCAAGGATTTGGTTCCCAGTCCCATGGTAGATCGCAGAAAGGTTCCCTGTCGCCCCTCTTCCTAGAAGGCGGCAGTGAGTTTCCATGCGTGCATACCCTCCGCCGATACCAACTGTTGCCCCATTGAAGGTTGCATGGTGGTTAACAGTCACGTCAAGGTTTCCCAATTGCCAAACGTCAATCCCAATATTCTGTATTTGTTGGTATTTGAGATTTGCCCGATCGCCGACAAATATCTTGGTTTCTGGGATGGATAGACTCTTCAAGTCATCGCTGTGGAAGATTTCCACTATTGAGACTTCTGCCCCAGATCCAATATCTAAATGCAATTTAGGGAATGTCAGCGCTTCATCAGTAGTCAAGTTGTTATGGATGATGAGCGGTTCATCCAAATTCGCATCTTTGGGTATTTTAATAACTATTGGATCTGGTGAAAGGGCTAGGTTTAGTTGCGAGAAGAAATCACGACTTGCCCTGAATTCAAAAGGTATTTCAATGTTAGAAACTTGAAGCACATTGTATTCTTCTGATTCTGAAAAACTCGTTAAGTAACCGTCATTTAGTTCAACGTAGTTTGAGGAGAGTGAAATTGATTTATCATCAGTACGGTTCTGAATTTCCGGCTTGATGCTTACTGGGTCGTATTTCTCAAGTTTGAGTTTGTGAACTGGGCTGTATTTCCATTTTTCTTGCTGTCCTGTAGGGAACTGGACTTGTTCAGCTGTTGAAATTGCTTCTCTTCGAACCTCTTTGAGCCATTTCTCTCCTGGGAAAGATTCTATTAGTTCAGTTGCGTACAATTTTCCCTCACTGGATTCATAGAGTCAACCGCTTGGTGGAGACTCCTTATCTATAAATCCTACCGTGATAGTGCAAATCCATGACCGTAAATCTATTCTTTAGTTCTTGAGTTTGTAAGTTGTGCGAGTTTGGAATTGTTCCATGTATTAGACGTTACGCTGTTGTAGTGCTTCCTTTAGTTTGCATAGATGTTGACGGAACTCTAATAGGGTCATCGGGAGTCCCTTCCGAAAGAGTTTTAGAAACCATTAACAGCGCATTATCGCGTGGGCAACAGTTATGTCTTTCAACAGCGCGAGGGGCGATGGGGCCAACTTTTAGGTACGCAGAGATGCTAAATCCGAATGGCTGGCATATTTTTCATTCGGGCGGAGCTCTTCTTCATACTGGATCAGACGAAGTCGTTGAACATGCTCTTCCTCAAGGAATAGTGGACTTAGCGCTTGAAGTCAGTCAAGAGAACAATTGGGCTCTTGAGTTCTACAGCGCAAGAGATTATAGATCTGGCCATCTAGCTGGATCAGCAGCGATCCTAGATCACACAGGAGAGTATGAACTAGCTGTCGCCCACTCAGAAATGCTAGGCGTAGAGCATGTACCTGGTACTCCTTCAGACCTTTCTGGTGGAATAGTCCGAGTGCAATTCGTTGTTGGAGAATCATCCTCAAACAAGGTTCAAGAAGCTATGTCTGGCTTTGGAAAACTTACTGCCGCAACTTCTCCCGCATTACCCGGTGCTGCCTTTATATCCGTTACTGATGAGGGCGTGGACAAGGGATCTGCCATCTCTTACCTTGCCTTGAAACTAGGATTTGACCTTTCTGATGTCATGATGGTCGGCGATGGTTTAAATGATCTGGATGCTTTAAACGTAGTTGGGCATCCAGTAGCTATGGGAAATGCGCACACTGAAGTTCTTTCAGTAGGTAAATACATCGTGAGTTCAGTTGAAGAGGATGGACTGTGTGAAGCGATTGAATTGTCCTGGGATCTTTGAAACCGTGGTCTCAGCCGACTGACCCTTCCATTTGAAGTTCAATGAGCCTGCTCCACTCAACGGCATATTCCATAGGTAATGTTCTCGTTACAGGTTCAATAAAACCGTTAACGATCATTCCGATTGCCTGTTCTTCTGTTAAACCTCTACTCGTGAGATAAAAAAGTTGCTCATCAGCAACCTTTGAGACTGTCGCCTCGTGGCCGACAACAGCGTCCTTGGAACCTATCTCCATATAGGGGTAGGTGTCGCTAATGGAATCTTCGTCAAGGATAAGTGCGTCGCATTGAACGTGACTCTTGCATCCGTATGCTTCATCCTCAACTCGAACAAGGCCACGATAACTAGACCTTCCTCCATTTTTAGAAATTGATTTTGATACGATCTTTGACGTTGTTTCTGGTGCCGCGTGTGTCATTTTTGCACCAGCGTCTTGGTGTTGTCCAGCCCCAGCATAAGCAACGGAAAGAACCTCCCCTGATGCTTTGGGACCTACCATAACTACTGCAGGGTATTTCATTGTAAGGCGGCTTCCAATATTGCCATCGATCCATTCCATGTGACCTTCCGCTTCAACGATAGCTCTCTTCGTTACGAGATTGAATACATTGTTTGACCAGTTCTGAATTGTTGTATATGTGACACGAGCTGACTCTTTTACAATGATCTCAACCACTGCAGAGTGCAAAGAGTCGGTGCTATAAACAGGAGCTGAGCAACCCTCGATGTAGTGTACTTTTGATCCTTTATCGGCGATAATTAACGTCCTCTCAAATTGGCCCATATTCTCAGCGTTGATGCGGAAATATGCTTGAAGAGGCATTTCAACCTCTACCCCTTCAGGGACATATATGAAAGAGCCACCTGACCAAACGGCAGAGTTTAGAGCTGAAAATTTATTATCGTTGGGTGGGATAACTTTCCCAAAATAGGCTCGAACGATTTCCGGATATTCACGCAAAGCCGTATCCATATCGCAGAAAATAACACCTTGCTTTTCTAAATCTTCTCTATTCTTGTGATAGACAACTTCCGATTCGTATTGAGCTGTAACTCCGGCCAAATACTTCCGTTCCGCTTCGGGGATTCCCAGCTTCTCATAAGTATCTTTAATAGAATCTGGGACATCTTCCCACTCATCAACTACCGCTTCGCTTGGTTTTATGTAGTAATAGATGTCGTCAAAATAGATTTCTGACATGTCCCCGCCCCAGTTTGGCATGGGTCTCTTCTCAAAGCGTTCTAAAGATTTGACTCGGAAGTCTCGCATCCAATTGGGCTCACCCTTCATCCATGAGATCTCTCTGACTAGATCTTCATTGAGCCCTTTGGTGGGTTTGAACACGTAGTCTTCTTCGTCACTCCATCCGAGCTGATATTTACTTAAATCAATTCCAGTGTTTGTCTCAGTCATGAGCTGCCTTAGATGGAGTTTCTCCTATCATGATAGTAACAATCTACCCTCATCTCAGTGGAGTCCAGCACCGAATTGCTCGTTTAATTTTTTTAATCTATTCGCCGGAGGTCTTCTCTAAACCATTTGGCCCTTGCCACATATGATTCTACTCCAAGGCTGATTTCTTCTTGATTAGCGAGTCCTTTCCCTACTTTTGCAGGAATCCCTAATGCCATTGCACCTGGAGGTACAACTGTTCCACCAGTAACAACTGCATTAGCTCCCACTAGCGCTCCTTCTTGAACTTTCGCATCGTGGAGGACAACGGAAGCGGTCCCTATGAGCGCCCCGTCTTCTATCGTGCATCCTTCGAGGTGAGCTAAGTGACCGATAGTGCAATTGTTCCCTACAACCGTTGGGAAGATGGGTGTTGTATGTATTACTGCACCATCTTGAATGTTGCTTCTGTTCCCGATGGTTATCTCACCATCATCTCCTCGGAGAACTGCGCAAGCCCAAACAGAGGATTCGGAGCCGATCGTGACGTTTCCGATTATTACTGCTTCAGGGTGAATATAAGCAGTTGAGTCAATGGATGGTTCTAGGTCACCTAGCGAATATATCGGCATAACAATAACTAACTTTCTGTGAGTTCTGTGAATGAACCATAGCTTCCTCCTAGGAAAAGCAGCGGTCCATCGGTTTGATTTTCGCACCCAATCTCTTGGACTTCCCCAATGACGATGTAGTGGTCGCCAGCATCATGGATATCCCCGATCACGCAATCCACCCAAGCAACACAGTCTTTGATAATTGGCGAACCTGTAGTTCCCTCTCTCCATTCGATAGCGTTGAAAGGGTCTTTCTCTTTATCGAAGAAGCTGTTACTGAGCGGTAGTTGTTTTTCGTTTAGAACATTTACACAATAGTTTCCAGTCGCAGCGATTCTTTCCCAAGTCTTTGACCCCTTTGCAGGCATGAACTGCACCAATGCTGGATCTAACGAAACAGAGCCGAAAGAGCCGATTACCATTGCAAATGGACCCTTTTCATCTTTTGCACTGACCAATGTGACTCCTGTCGGGTAGTTTCCAAGGATTTTTCTGAACTCTGCCCCATCAATGTTGGGATTTTCCATGGTTCTCTCCCTTACTGTCTCCGCTCGTCAACTCTTAGACATTACCTCAGAGTTAAGGAAGTAGCACCTATCTCTTGATCTCTCAGGTTGCTAGCGTCGCTGATCCTTAGCGTTGCAATTCAATTTACGGAGTTTTGGAATATAAGCGGGAATGTTATTATTTGCGTATGGAATTAGAGAAACCCGTTTTAGAAGACGGATTTGTTGCCTTCGTTAAGCAAGATTGCCCTACGTGTACGCTTATTGAACCAGTTCTATCTCAAATGGTAGAAATAGGGATCCTAAAGACTGTGTTCTCCCAAGACAACCCCGAATTCCCTTCACTGAAAGTGACTGAAGATGATTCAGACTTAGAATTGAGTTTCAAATACGAAATTGAAACTGTTCCAACGCTCCTTAAGGTAAGCGAGGGGAAAGAAATCGGAAGAATCATAGGCTGGCTCAAAGACGAATGGGAAATTTTCTGTGAAGTCAAAAACCTAGGACCGGAAGATATTGGTGATTTTAGCCCAGGATGCGGTTCTCGTAGTGTTGATCCTGATCTACAACCGATGCTACGTCAAAAATACGGTTCGGGGCTTGGTAGTAAAATTATTGAATTTGCCTCAAGCGAGGATGAATTTGAAAGCATGTACAAGCTTGGGTGGTCCGATGGTTTACCTCTAGTTCCTCCTACCGAAAGTCGAATTTTGAAGATGCTTGAAGGAACTTCCCGCTCGCCAGACGAAGTCGTTGCCCTCATCCCCCCTAATCTTGAAGATTTAACAGTTGAGAAAATCGCTATTAACTCTGTGATGGCAGGCTGCAAGCCAGAATATTTACCCATAGTTATCACTGCTTTGGAAGCAGTTTGCACGGATGAATTCAATATGCATGGTCTGCTTGCGACCACTATGCCTGTTGGACCTGTGCTATTTGTAAATGGTCCAATCAGAAATGAGATAGGGATGAATTCGGGTATGAACCTGTTGGGGCAAGGGACCCGAGCGAACAGTACTATCGGTCGAGCTCTTCAGTTAACTATCCGTAATGTAGGTGGAGGTAGACCCGGTGAAGTGGATAGAGCAACTCATGGGAGCCCTGCAAAGATCGGTTTGTGTTTTGCTGAAGATGAGGAAGGTTCTCCATGGCCATCATTTTCTGAAGATTTAGGTTTCACATCAGACCAAAACACCATAACGGTCTTCTCCGGTGAAGGGCCGAGAGTAATCGTGGATCAATTGTCGCGTTCAGCCGATGAACTCGCCCGAAGCTTAGCTATTGGTCTTATAGGAAACATGCACCCAAAACTGGTTCTTGGATTTGATTCAATTCTAATAATTGGTCCCGAACATGCGTCTCGATTCAGAGATGAAGGATGGTCAAAACAAAAAGTAAATGAAGCAATTATCACTCACAGTATTCGAGAGACCGATTTGCTCATTCGAGGTGCGGATGGCATCGCAGAGGGACTCCCCCCTGATTTTGCCGGATTGCAATTACCAAAACTTAGACCTGATGGCGGTTTATTGATTGTGTATGGTGGTGGTGGCGCAGGACTATTTTCCACCAGCATTGCCGGATGGCTTAATGGAGCGAAAGGTAGCCAATATTTAACGAAGGAGATTGGCAAATGAATACAAAAGTCTACGACCCGACATCAGAGCATTTGCCGTCTGCTGTTGCACGTCCAGACCGACTTGTGTCTTTACAAGGGGCAACTATTGGATTGCTTGATATCAGTAAACCAAGAGGAGATATTTTCCTAAATACCTTGGAGTCTTTATTAACGGAAGCTGGGGCTACTATCAAGCGTTTTGTGAAACCTACTTTCACGAAACCCGCTCCTGTGGACCTTAGGCATGAAATTGCAACTCAATGCGATGCGGTTATAGAAGCATTAGCTGATTGAGGAAGTTGTACGACATGCAGTGTGCATGACATCACTGATCTTGAGAAGCGTGGAATACCCGGAGTCGTTGTGGCGACCGAACAGTTCATCTCAGCTGCCGAAATGCAATCAGAGGCTTTAAGATCCTCCCCAGCATGTGTCTTCACCGAGCACCCTATTCAGGACAGAACGGATGAAGAGATGGTGGAAATCGCAGAAAAGTCCTTCGAGCAACTCGTGAGCGCTCTCACGCCGTAAATACTTTATTGCCCTTAGCTAAATGCTTGGATAGGTTCCCGCGATTTCCTATTTCAAGATTTGGGCTACCAAGGAACGAAGCGAACGCTGTGAGTTCTCTATAAGCATGTTTCCCTACATCTCTGTTCTTTGACCGTTTCTCAGAGAATGCTCCGATTACATGAAGTGAGTTTGTTTCGCGTTTATTCGCCAGATCGAACCTTGCGACTATCTCTTCTCCAAGTAGGAAGGGCATCACATAGTATCCGTACTGTCTTTTTTCCTTAGGTTTGTAAATTTCAATTCTGTAATTGAAATTGAATAGACGTTCTAATCGTTTCCGATTCCAAACAATTGGGTCAAATGGGGATAGGACTGTGGAAGCTTTGATTTCTGTTGGAACTTCTGCCCCTTTGGCAACATATCCTTTCTTCGCCCAACCTTCCACAGCGATTTCTTGGATACTGCCTGATTCAACGAGTTCATTCAGGGATAGTTTTGTGTTTGGATGACGGATGCGGAAATAATCTGATATGTCAGTTGCGGTTCCGACCCCAAGTGATTCTGTGGCTATTAAGAACAGTTTCTTTAGCGCAGTTTCTTCCGTAGGGGTGGGAAAAGATAGAATTTTTTCAGGAACGATCCGAGATAACAGGTCATATTTTTTTTCAAAATTCTTCCCTCTGCGGATTCCTACTTCTCCTATTCGGTAAAGCCAATTTAATGCCAACTGCCCCATTGATCGACTTCCCCAACCAGTACCTTTGCTTGGTCTCGGGTCTTTAAGGTCCTTAGCTTCCAGTGGGCCATGGTTCTTCACTTCACGGAGAACCTGTTTCACGTACTGAGGGTGTTCTGTCGCTACGCGATATAGCCCTTTCCATGTCTGTCCTTGTTTGGCTTTAAATTTAAGAAACCGGAAGTACGGTTCCATTTCTACTGTTGCAATACTTGCTTCATGTGCCCATAGCTCAAACCATTGATCTTGCTTATACGCAATTTCGTCAAATAGCCCAACTTCATAATTTCCTAATCTTGAGTAGAAAGGTATGTATTGGCTCCGGATAACTATAGGTACGGCATCCAATTGAACTGCTCCCATTAGGTGCATGGCTCTCTTCATTTGATCTGAAGTGACTTTTGATTTAGGGCGGTTTTCGCCAAAACCCTGTGCCCCTAAAGCCAATCTTCTTGCTTCAGGTAATGAGAGGGAGTCCATCGATGGAAACTATCACTTATTTGTGGAGAGAGAATTCCCCTATGCATTTTAATGGCTTCCACTCTTCTGAAGATCTTTAAAGACCGTTTTGCAGAGGGTTGGATTTTCTCTCATTCTTTCACTGTTCCTATTTCGGAAATAAACCTCTTGGTCTGCATTTGTTTAAGTAAGAATACAAATAGAAGAATGCGCCAATAGCCACGAGTTCGACTTCCCGCCAAAGAAGCAATTGGCCTTAGTGTTAGTGTGCATCAAACGAGAACGTAGTTCTAAGATTGCCTTATGACTTACGTGAAGCTAAAGAAATCTGCAACCAAGCAAGGATTATATTTTGCAATGATTTCTTTTACCTTTTTATTTGGGCTCTTTGTGCAATTGATTTTCTTCGATAGTGGCTATGCATTAGCTGACGAAGTCAACGATTCAGAAGAGGTGGAAATTTTTCAGAATGACGGTGGAAGTGGCATAATTCCTAAGCCGGGTTCAGGAACACCTCCTTCAAGCGCTACTGACAGAGGCGGAGCTTTACAACTCACTCTTCTAGGTCTTTTGCTCTTGTTCCCAATTGTCGCGATATTAAGTGTGCGACGTCAAGGCAAAAAAGCACGCAAGACCTAGCTATTGGTTGTTCGCTCTTATTGGATATCTATTGTGGAGCATATTTATGACTGATCGTGTTTTCTCAATTGCTGTCGCGTAAAGATTTCTCACATAGCTGCTAATCTCCAGATTCTGAACTTCACTTGGCAACGCTATAATCGTGAAATCTGATCTATCAACCCGAGTCGGGGTGATTGATATTTTTTGGACCTGATGGGTTTGCCCCTTAAGCCCTGCGATCTCAACAAATGCTATAACTCCGTTTTGGGTTTCTTCGGGACAACAGTTTGCCGACTGGTTTGATAAGAAATTTCCCAACCCATAGATAACAGGTTTCTGATTGATTGTACCTATTGGTTGAACGACATGGACGTGACTCCCAACGATTAAGTCAATGTCTGGGTCGGTAAGTAGTCCATTTGCTAATTCTTCTTGTTCCGGAGAGGGGTCCGATTGGTATTCATTTCCCCATTGGAGACTGACAACGATGAATTCAGCACCGAAACTGCGCGCTTCTCGAGCTTCTTGAAGGATTCCTAACATATCTATCTCATCAACGAGGTATGGGAATTGCTCTGGGAGGGTAAATCCGTTTAAGCCATATGTGTAAGAAAGATGTGCTATGACTATGTCGTTTACAACGTAGTAAGTGGGGAATTCTTTTTCTTTTGGGGTCCGAGCCATTCCAGCCCATTTCAGACCCGCTAGCTCTAGTTGGTTAAGCGTTGAAAAGACTCCTATGACGCCTTTATCCATTGAGTGGTTTGATGCAGTTGAACAACCGTCATAACCAACATTTGCTAAATCTTGAGCGAGTTCCCTAGGAGCGTTAAAGATCGGATATCCGGATAATTCTGAATTATCCGAAGAAATCGGAGTTTCAAGATGACAGATAGCCAAATCTGCTCCACTGAGTAAGTTCTGCACTTGAGAAAACATCGGCGTGTAGTCATATGGTTTATCGACAGATCCATAAAGCGCTGCTCTTTGAAAGACTGCCGTGTGACTAAGGATATCCCCCGTAAATGCTAGAGTCGCCACTCGTGGAATGGGAGGAGTAGGAGTAGGAGTAGGAGTAGGAGTAGGAGTAGGAGTAGGAGTAGGAGTAGGAGTAGGAATAGGAATAGGAGTCTCTTGAGGAGATATGTTCTCCGTTGTGCTTTCGATGCTTACAGTTGTTGTATTCGTTGATTCAGAACAAGAAAGAAAAAGCATCGGGACTAACATCAGGCATATGCAAGCCAAGGACTTATTTGCTTTCCTCATTTTGCCTTCCCTCTAGAAACTCTAACCCTTGATGTTGAACCAAATGAATGTGTTTGAATAGATTTTTAGCTATTCCCGTTTGAATTCCCTATTGAAATCACAATGCGCTAGTTTCTACCTGTGCACAAAACTCCGGATCCAAACTCAATCCTAACTTCTTTGAGCAACCAGTCCTTACCTTTGAGAAGTTGGGTGACTTCATTCCACCTTCTTCTTGTAGTCCTAGACCCTTTTACCCATCAGAGTTCGTGGATCGTGAAAACAGCTGGAAGGATTTTAAATAATTTCTCAGGCGCTGATTGCCGAGTTGGTTGGGTCGTTGCCGGAAATGCAGAACAAACTAAAAGTTTCTTAGGGCCGTGGTGCGAAAATCTACTGACGTTCACAGATCCTGATTCAATTTTCATCCGAGATCTCGGGTTCACCGAAACTCCGGGGATAGCCCACATTAACCAAACACCTGAACTTATTGCTTCAGCCCAGGGTTGGGATCCGAAAGAGTGGCAAGAAGTAGTTGTGGGTATTGCTGATCAGATGCAATGGTCAAAGCCTCTTATCCCTGATGTTAGTGACCCCACGCCATACTCAGGGGCCCGGCTAACTGACATCGATGGGAACGCCATATCAACGAGCCCTATATCTGGGTGTGGGAAATGCTCCGCGTGCCGCGCTGGAGTCCCCGAAAAGTGCGAACAAACTTAACCCGCTTATAGAAACCCAATTAACTTATTTTTTTGTGAACCCTATTTCAAGTTTCTTCATCGGTCGCAAGAAGAAACTAAAGTTGTGAATTTCTTTATCCATCTCCCCAATTAAATGAATGTCATCCATCCGTTCGAGAATTGCTGTAAACGCTGCCAATAATTCTGCTCGGGCAAGTGATGCACCTAGACAGAAATGGTTCCCAAGGCCAAAAGCCACGTGGTGGCTGACATCTTCTCTTTCTATGTTGAATTCATCTGGTGAGTCAAATATTTCGGGATCCCTATTCGCAGACGCAAACCTTGGCATAACTGGAGAACCTTCCGGTATCGCTGCACCACCTATATCAACTGGGCAAGCTGTCGCCCTCCATAGTCCAGCAACGGGGCTATCAAAACGTAAGCTTTCTTCTATAAAGTTCTTAAGTAGCGAAGGATCGGCTCGCAATTTTTCCATCTGCTCTGGATACCGCAAAAGTAGCCACATTGATTTTGAAATCGCTGCCGTAGTAGTTTCAAACCCTCCAGTCACGAATTGATGCATCAGGTCCTGCAGTTCTTCCATGGTGAATGCCTCATCATCTTGATGAGCATGCACAATCAAAGAAATTAAATCGTCAGATGGCTCTTCTCTGCGTTTCTCAAATTCTCTTGCCAAGTGATGCTGAGCTTCCACTTCTAATTCAGCTTGGATTGTTGCCTCTTCAGGCGACAAAGGTTTTTGAGACATAGCCAACATAGCGTCCGCCCATTTCTTGAATGTTGCGTATTCACCAGCTGGAAGACCGAGTTGCTCACAGATAAATATTCCCGGGAGAGGTAGAGCAAATTCCGAAACAAATTCGCAAGAACCACGATCAATAAAATTGTCTACCAATTCATGTGTGATTTCTTCAATTCTTGGACGCATTATCTCTACTGTCCTATTAGTGAATACTCGACCGAGTAGTTTCCGATAATGCGTGTGCTCAGGAGGGTCTGTTCTTTGGAGAGTCCTTGCCTTTATCCAACCTTTTTCTGCAAATACTGCGGCATGGGCTTTTGACGCTTCATTTGCCCCTCCAGCACCTGCCCCTGGCCTACTAGAGAAGACTGATGGCGTAGTTAGAACTTCACGTACGTCTTCATACCGTGTGACCATAAAGAGGCCAGTTTCTGGAAGTTCATAGACAGGGCAATGTTGGCGAAGATCATTGTATGCATCAAAGGGATCATCCTGAATTGCAGGGTCAAGAAAGCTCTTTCCTAGTTCATACTGACCTTCTGGATCTTCCATCATTGCAGCATATCATTTTTAGTTTAAAGGTTTATTTGATATCCGTTATTTAATGCTGTTCAGTGGAAGTGATGTCAATACGAATGCGAGTAATTAAGTGAAGGTAAGAATTGGATTGGGCTTAGGTACAAGTCCTGAAACTACAGACTCAAAAACCTTAGGTGATCTAGCAGAGAATATGGAACGTTTTCGATTCGATTCTCTGTGGTTCTCGGAAAGAGTTTCAGGTTCGGCATTAGATCCTGTGGTCGCAATGAGTTGGATTGCAGCTAGAACGGAGAAACTTAAGTTCGGCCCGTCTGTAATGGTCGTTCCTGGAAGAAATCCAGTACTTTTAGCAAAATCGCTAGCAAGTCTAGATTTGATATCCAATGGGCGCGTGCTCCCTGCCTTCGGTTTAGGCGCTGTGAACCTTGGCGAACACCAAGCTTTTGGCGTGAACCGAGAAGATAGATCTTCGTGGTTCAACGAAGCACTCCCTTTGATGCGACGTTTATGGGAAGAGGACCGAGTCACTCATCACGGTGACCGTTTCTCCATAGAGAATGTGCGAGTCCTCCCGAAACCCATCCAGAAACCATTGGATATCTGGCTTGGAGGAATCGCACCCAGCGAGCTTCGGAGAGCTGGGAGATTGGGAGACGGCTGGTTACCGAGTTTCTGTACAGCTCAAGATGTCGCAACCGGCATACCTGTCATTGACACTCACTCCAAGGAGGCTGAGCGGCCACTAATTGACCGGGAACATTTCGGGGCTCTTATCATTTACACATCAGATGGGAGAATGCCTGAGCCGATCTTGAAAGCAGTAAAGGCGCGTCGCCCAGAGATAAGTGCTAAAGAGATAGTAGTCCAAGGACGTAAAGGCCTTGAAAGCCGCCTAAAAGAATTCATTGATGCCGGAGCTAGTAAATTTGTCTTGGTGCCATATACAGAACCAAAGAATTGGTTAGGTGAATTAGAGTCAATCGCAGATAGCACTTTCCATCTCGTTACCTAAAAGATTGAATCTAGCCTTTTAAGGCTTGCCCTAGGTCGTTTAGGAGGTCATCAATTGCCTCTATACCTACAGATAAACGAATTAGTGAACCATCAACTTCGAGTGGGGAGCCTTCTGCGGATAAGTGCGTCATAGCTGCCGGAACTTCAATTAGCGACTCCACGGCACCAAGCGACTCAGCAAGAGTGAAAACCTTGGTGCGCTTGACGATTTCCTGCGCTGCTTCCTGCCCGCCTTTGACAGTGAAAGACACCATGCCACCGTATTTTCTCATTTGTTTTTCTGCGATCAGGTGGGTTGGATGTGTTTCTAGACCTGGGTAAAGCACTTCTTCTACTTTTTCATGAACTTTAAGGAACTGGGTTATTTTTTCAGCGTTTTCACAGTGGCGGTCCATCCTCACGGGAAGAGTCTTAATGCCGCGCAAGAGAAGATAACAATCCCAAGGGGCTGGTACTGCCCCTATAGCATTTTGCAAAAAACCTATTTCTTCGTTCAAATCCGCTGAATTCATTGCTATGAAACCACCTACTACGTCTGAGTGACCTCCTAGATATTTCGTTGTTGAATGAACTACAAAATCTGCGCCAAGTGAAAGTGGTTGTTGTAGGTACGGTGTGGCAAATGTGTTATCTACCACGCACCAAGCTCCGTGGTCATGAGCTAGCGAAGCTAACATTTCAATATCCACTATAGATAGTAGAGGGTTTGAAGGTGTTTCAGTCCAAAGCAATTTAGTCTTATCCGTAATAGCTGATTCAATTGCTTTTGGGTTTGAGAGATCAACTGCACTCCAACCGATATTGAAACGAGTTAGAACTTTTGAAATAAGTCGAAATGTGCCCCCGTAGGCGTCATTACCCATAACTATGTGATCGCCAGGGTTTAGGAGCCTTAGAATCGTGTCTTCTGCTGCCATTCCGCTAGCAAATGCCTTACCGGAAGTTCCACCCTCAAGAGCTGAGATACTTTTCTCCAATGCATCTCGGGTTGGATTACCTGTTCGAGAGTATTCGTACCCTCGGTCTTGACCTACAGCATCTTGTTCATAGGTGCTTGTCTGGTACACGGGTACTGTTACGGCACCTGTTTGCAGATCTGGCTCCTGTCCAGCATGTATCGCTAACGTCTCAATACCCCATTCAGAGTTCTCTTTGTCTCCTGTCATCTCTAGTTGCCCCCTTCCTGATCAAGATAGGCGATAACGTCAGCATAAGAAACAATTCCAATAGGTCGACCATCTTCTAATACAAGGAGTTTCTTTCCTTCTTTAAGGGTTTGCTTTACTGTTGTGATCGATTCCCCAACTCCAACAAATTGAAGTGGAGGTTTCATCACTTGCGAACATTTTTTTTGGTACGCATTATCGTCGCTTGTTAGTCCTTGAATCTGCATTTCACTTATCACCCCTTTAACTTCCGCCGCCGACAAAGGAAGAGGCCCCTGAGCGATAAGGACTTGAGAGATCGAGAACTCTCTCATAGTAGCAATGGCTCTCTCTACGGTATCTTCTAACTGCAAATGGACAATCGGTGGAATGCCAGATGTCTTTGAGTCTAAGACTTCTCTTAAAGTAGGTGCTTCACGTGATATGAACCCATAGTTAGTCATCCATTGATCATTGAAAATTTTTGAAAGGTAACCTCTTCCTGAATCTGGAAGCAGGACTACTACCATTTCGTCTCCAGTTAGTTCTGAAGCTACGGTGATAGCTGCATCTACAGCTGTTCCGCAGGAACCTCCAATCAATAATCCCTCTTTCTGAGATACTTCTCTCGCTCGGTGGAATGATTTAGCGTCGGTCACAGAAATCACTCGATCTATAAGCGACGGATCATAAGTATCAGGCCAGAAATCTTCGCCTACTCCCTCTACTAGATACGGCCTTCCATCTCCCCCGCTGTAGACGGATCCTTCTGGGTCAGCTGCAATTATTTGTATGCCAGGATTCATCTCCTTCAAATATTTGCCTATTCCACATAGGGTTCCCCCTGTTCCGGCACCTGCCACGAAGTGGGTCACTTTCCCACCGGTTTGTTCCCAGATCTCAGGTCCTGTAGTTAAGTAATGTGATAGGGGGTTAGCAGGGTTAGCATATTGATTCGGCCTGAAAGAATCAGGTGTTTCCTGGGAAAGTCTCTCAGCAGTTGAGTAGTAAGATCTTGGATCTTCTGGATCAACATCCACTGGGCAAACAATAACTTCAGCACCATATGCGCGTAGTAAATCAACTTTTTCAGGGCTGACTTTATCTGTCATGACAAAGATACAGTCGTAGCCTCTTTGGGCTGCAACTATTGCTAAACCAACGCCGGTGTTACCCGAAGTCGGTTCAATAATAGTGGAACCGGCTTTGAGATGCCCGTCTCTCTCAGCTGCTTCAATCATTGCCAAAGCTGGTCTATCTTTAACGCTACCTCCAGGATTTGTCGTCTCAACTTTTGCTATGACAGGACATGCAATACCCTCTGTGACACGAACTAAACGAACCATTGGGGTTCGTCCGATAAGTTCAAGAACTGAATTTGCAATATCCATGTAAATGACTTTAGTGGGCTAAAAGTCTGGTCCACACGTTGGGAAACCATTGACTACAAATAAAACTACCCGAAAAGTTAACCCTACAGGTCGCCGGAAAGGGCTCATAGCTGTTGAACCAGATAATTGGCGCAAAGAAACTCTTGTTTCAGCTACAGAAAAAGCTGGTGGGACAGTTTGTCCACCTGAACAGGCAACTGCGCTTATTTGGGCCGCTCCTGAACAACCCGAATTGTTACCCGATTACATTCGAGATGGACATGATTGGGTGCAATTGCCATTCGCTGGGATAGAACCATTCATAGACATGCTTGACAACCAAAGGCTTTGGAGTTGTGGAAAGGGAGTTTATGCTTCTGCCGTAGCTGAACATGCGTTAGCCATGATCCTTGCTTTAAAACGTGGGATAGTGGACTATTCAATGGGTTCAAGTTGGGGGAAACCTTTGGGAACCAATTTATTTGGTTCAAGAGTCTTGATTCTTGGAGGAGGGGGTATAACAGAAGAACTTATTCCGATGCTACGTCCGTTCAAGTGTTCAATTTCGGTTCTTAGAAAATCCAACGAGGCCCTTCTTGGTTGTGATCAAATACTCACTTTGGAGGATTTGGATATTGCTCTGCCTGAAACAGATATTTTAGTTGTCGCTTTAGCCCTTACTAGCGAAACTGAAGGGGTTGTCAACAAAAAACGTTTAGATCTGCTGCCTTCCGGGGCGATAGTAGTAAATGTTGCCCGTGGTAAACATATAATCACGTCTGACTTAGTTGATGCTCTAATAGATAACGAAATTGCTGGAGCAGGGTTGGATGTAACAGAACCCGAACCTCTCCCGGATGATCATGCCTTGTGGGCGTTACCGAATTGTTTGATCACTCCTCATACTGGAAACACCCCTGAAATGGGCATAAAACTTCTTGCTAATCGTGTTGAAGAAAACGTTGTTAGGTATATCGCTGGGGAGCCGATACTGGGCTGTGTTGACATTAGCGCTGGATATTGATTAGTACTCCCACGTTCTTTGAAACACCATTTCTCCGTCGACTTGTTGAAGTACGCGTAAGACTCGTTTCAGAACTGATTGTGTCCCTTCAAAACTTATTGGACCTGAAACAGCGTCAAATGTTTCTAGAGATTTGATCTCTTCAGCGACCGCTGTACTGGTTGACGTTCCAGCGGCATTAACAGCGTAAACCCATAATTTCGCCAGATCAGCTCCTAATATGAACCGTCCACTCGCTGGAGGAACCCCATCTACAGAAACGAAATTCACTGCGGCGTCTCGAACTTCAGAGTATGGGTCGTCATTTGACGTTGAAGCAAAGCTAAGAAGTCGAAAATCACCTATCCCTGAAATGTCCAAAGGTCTAAATGCTGCGCTATCCATTGTAAGTCCTGCAATGACTGGGGTAAGCCAACCCGCTCCGCGGATCCGTTGAAGAGCTAGAGTTCCCACACGGTTGAATGAACACAAGACTATTGAGTCAGCGTCAAGTGTTCTTGCGCGGTCACCAGCATTGATGATGTCAGTGGCTGTAACCATGTTTATTGCTTTGTCTATGGTTGTCCTTCCACCTAGCTGACGCCACCTATTCTTAAACGAGCTACATTCTTGAATAGTTTCAGGAGCTGAATTGTCCCATAGAACACCGACAGTTCTATTCCCTTCATCCCATAGAATATTAGCCATCTCCACACCATATTTTTGAGCTCTAGTTGTCATTGAGAAAGCTAATTTATCTACTGAACCTGCGGCCCATTCCGTTTCAGTAGCACATGGAGAGATGACTAGAACTTCTGCTTCTTTTGCTCTACGAACAGCAGGTGCAGCGTAATCCAACTCACAGGTCAAAACAAGAAGTTGAGCACCTGCTTCAATGAGTTTTTTAGCTGCGGCATCAACTACAGATAATCTAGATTCGCTATTTACACGAAGGACGGTAACTTGTTTTCCGAGCAACCCACCCGTTTCATTTAATTTGTTTATCTCACCTACAAATGAAACGCCCGCCTGTCGGTCATGCGGAGACATTAAATTCTCTTCGTCAATAATGACGCCGACAACTATTGTGTCTTCATCATTTATTCTCTCAACGATGATCTCCGTTGCATCTTGAAAAACCGTGGTGGTTTCACTAACTGAACTAGCTGTTTCCGCAGCAACTTCAGTTCCTTCTCCCTCACTCGACGAACATGAGACGAGAAAAACTGAAAGCAACAGGGTGATTACACATTGAGAAAATGATCTCATCAGATGAATGGTAGCGAAGTTAATCTTCCGGAAGGTGCCAGCATCAAGATCAGATTGCGTTCTTCTCCCGGAATTTCCCGATCTCATCCCAGTCATAACCAAGATCTAGAAGGATTTCTTCCGTGTGCTGTCCTAGCTCTGGGGCAACGGCAGATGG
>JASLWO010000049.1 GCA_030740795.1 Acidimicrobiales bacterium
TTCTTCGGGTTTGGTGTCTGGTTTCTCTTCGGGTTTGGTGTCTGGTTTCTCTTCGGGTTTGGTGTCTGGTTTCTCTTCGGGTTTGGTGTCTGGTATTTCTTCGGGTTTGGTGTCTGGTATTTCTTCGGGTTTGGTGTCTGGTTTCTTTTTTGCAGGGCGAGGAGCTTCAAAATTGAAAATGTCATCAATACGGAAAGTCTCTATAACATCAGCGGAAAAACTTTGAATGGGTTTCGGCATAGAATTCGTGGCGACAAGCGTGCTTACCGTCACCGCAGCCGCAACACCGGTAGCGACCCATCCAGCAACACCAATAGTTCCGAGGAAACCAAGCCCGCGAACTACACGACTCCTTGATGGTTCCTTCTCTAAGGGCTGTCCAGCACGGGCAAGGTTCGCTAGACGAGCCGCTGTAGCATCCGTGGTTTCATGGTCAACGGAAGCTCGACTCAGATTAACGAACCTTCGAATAATTGAACGAAGCGATGCTCTCATACCTGTTTCCCTTCATCTGAAAGAATACGGCTTTCTTCAGACACATACCCAATACCAGCCCCAGCTAATGTTTGGCTGCCTTTCAACCCACCCCGGATTTGCTTAAGAGATCGATGCAATAAAACGCGAGTTGCTGATTCACTTTTATCAATCCGTACCGCAACTTCTTTACATGTCAACCCCCAGGCGTAGCGCAACGCTAAAGCCTCCCTCTGGTTTGGTTGTAAACGATTCAGTTCTTCGAGCAACTCCGGATCGACTCCAGAATCAAAACATTCTTCGTAACTTCCCACAAGTTCCTCAATATTTTCTGCCGGGTCTTCTTGACGTCTCCCTTGTCTCCGCAAATCATCAACAATGTGATTATGGGCTATAGAAAAAACCCATGACCGAAATGCTTTATGATTACCTTTGAATTTATGTATTGATCTCGCTACTGCTTCCATTACGTTTCCTGCTAGATTCTCCGCATCTGAAGACCCTTTCCCTCGGGCATATGCGGTAATTGAATGATTGAACTCTTGGCAAAACCACCTCCAAGCCGACTCATCGCCGGCCTGGAGAGCTGAGATTGTGGGTTTTCTAGCCATCATTCATATTGTTGTCCGCTTTAACAAACTCGTCCAACAAATACGACTGGCTTCCACAAATAAGCAGGGTTTCTCAAGAACGTATCCTCACAGAGGATCGATTGAGATGTTCCACCCGACCTAACTTCTCTTTCACAGGGAAAGAATCAACATTCTTGATTCCTGACTCATTAGGAACTTTCGAAATTGAACCTACAGGTTTTTGTTTCGGAAGCCGTAACGCTTGTTCAGAGATAACTGGTGGAAGACGAAGAGGCTGATCCTTAAATTTCAGATCAACAATCGCTCCCCTCCAATCTTTAATAGGAAGGATTTTACCTGACTCATTTTCTCCTGACCTGACAAGATTAGGCATCCAATCAGGGTGAGGGGCTAACAGGTTCGCCATGCAATGAGGGCAACCGGGAATCACCATGTTCACATGATCATCATGATCATGATCCACGTGACCTAAGCCATCCTTAATCGGTTTCACTGTTATTTTTTCCTTTTTTTCCTTTAGAAGTCTTGGTGTTTGATCTTCAAACACTTCGACAGAAGGATATTTTTTAACTTGATCAGCATCTGCACTTTTAACAATTGCAGCATCGCTAATACCAGCTACTCCAACGGATGTTGCCATCACCAAAGACGCTAATGTCTTTGCCAGAGGAACAGCTGCTATTCCAAATAAACTCATACTCTTTCCTTTATTAGTTAGCGGTGCGATTTACACCGTCATAGAGGTAATCGTTTCTTGGACTGGTTATGTTACATAAAATGCAAAATCTTTTGAGTTTAAGTTAGAGACTTAAGAAATCTTTAGGAAATCTAAGGGTTTTCGGGCTCTTTTAAGACAGTTCTTTCAATGAATCAGAAAGCAAACATATGGTAAATTCAAAAAATATGAGGAAATGAATCATTTTTTTCATGAACCACTCGGATCCTAAATATTTCGATTAAATAAGCGACAATCATGTATTTCGCTTTCTTTAATTCGCCCATTTTTGTGTATTTGAGGAATTACCTTTACCATTTTGCTATGACTAAGCGGAGTCTACTATGAGTCAATTATTTGGTCCTAAGCGGCGTAACCGCCGTATTAGAAACCTGATGCTTGGTATAGGACTCCCAGCGTTTATCCTTGTTGCTTATTTCGGTTTTATAAAAAGTGATGGAAATTCAACATCTGACGCATCAACTAATCAAGAAGTTATAGAAGAAGCAGAAGAAGAAGTTCCTGCTGAAACGGAAGTTGTTGACAATACTCCAACGGGAATCCTTACACGTGAGTATAAATGGATGGTTCAGAGCGAAGATACGAGACAACTACAAGAACTCCTCGAAATAGGAGCCGATGGATGGTATGGAGAGGGGACCCGAACAGCGCATTTAGCTGCTTTAGAAGAATCTGGTTTACCAACAACTGGCGTTCCAAGCATCCCATCAGGTTGTGAGATAATTATTGGAGCTGACCTTTGCGGGGTTGCAGCATTTGAAGATGCAGAAATCGCTATGGGACTTTTCCAATCTGGTCTTGGAGACCCTGACGAACTCATTGATTTCAATGATGAGAACAGTTGGACTAGCGACGGAACCACGGCTGAACCCGTTGTCATCGTTTACTGGGGTGCCCTTTATGCTGAATTTGGTAATTGCTACTCCCCATTTCGAACCTGTTTCAAACGATGGGGAATTGACAACTCCTTTTATGCAATTCGCGGTTGGGACAAAATGTTCCCGGGCCTTGTGAAACTCCCAGAAAGTCTGCTTGTTGACTGGGATCCTAATAATCCAGATTTAGCTCCACTCGTGACAACAGTGAACGTGCCTGGCGGCCCACTCCTGATGCCTGAACGATGGGCCTTTGAAGAAAACACTGGTTACGAAATGCTTTTTGATGAAACAAACGACCAATACGTGATGAAGACAAACCTGTACCAAATCATATTCACTGAATCAACTGGGAACCCGCCCGGTTCGTCAGAGAAAAGGCTCCGTTGGCAATTATTCGCTTGTGGCGACTCTCTGACGATATCTGAGTGGTGCCTGCGTTAACTATCAGAGCCCATCTTTTCAATAGCTAACATCATTTGTTCTTTAGCTTTCTCCACTGCTTTTTGTGGACGTAACATCACCTTAAATTCGGTGATTAAGCCGTCATCATCACAGGTAATAATGTCCACTCCATTCACTAAAATATCGTCAATGAATGTTTCAAATTCCAGAACAGCATGATTCCCATCCAAAACCCTCTTCGTGTATTTAAAGCTCCCGGATTTTTCTTTCTCGGAACTTTCGTTGTCCTTATCTCCGGGGAAGACGATGCTCGCCGCTGAAAGATACATTTTTGTCAACTCGCGCCCAATTTGTGGACGAAAAATAACCGGTGACCAGAAAACGCAATCCTCATGTAAAAGTTCGTCTATTTCACGTTCCCCGTTTAGAACCTTTAACCACTGCTCCATAGTTTGTTCAATCATTTCTTTCCTCCGATAAATAACCTACCTAACAACGAGCCCCAAGTTCCAAACCATCCGACCTATATTTCTGGACATAACGGAGATTTGAACTGATAGAATTGTCAATACACAGAACAATGTAATGATTTGAGAACCTATGGAAACAGAACTTGATGAAGAGCAAGTAATAAGTAATTTGAATGCCATTTTGGAAGCTGAACTTTCAGGTGTGGTTCGATACACCCATTATTCATTAATGGTTACTGGACCCAATCGAATTCCGTTAGTGGATTTCCTTAAAGGGCAAGCAACGGAATCGCTAGTACATGCTCAAGAAGTGGGGGAGATCCTTACCGGTTTCGGTGGGCACCCTTCAACAAATATTGCTGCGATAGAAGAAACGAATCAACATTCAATTCGTGACGTACTTGGAGAAAGTTATAACCATGAAAAAGCAACCGTTGAGCTTTACCGAGAGCTTCTAACGACAGTGCAGGACGGTTCGGTATTTCTTGAAGAGTTTGCCCGTTCTAAGATCGCTATTGAAGAACAACACCAACTTGAATTAGCGAAGATGCTGCGGGATTATACGGAAGACTAGAGAATAGATTCATTCTTTTTTAATGAACTTCTAATTGTTGCATCCAACATAGAGAACTTGTGTGAAATTTTCTTTGTCATCATTGAACTCAATAACGGATGTTGAACTTCCCTCGTAATACATAAGCCCAGCAACTACTTCCATGCGCCCATTCCCATTTAAATCAGCGACCGCTGATAAACGAATACTATTGAGCATCCCATTCCCATATTCAGCATTCTCAACGTCCCCGTAAATAAGCAGATTGGTAAAACGTCCGTCAATGACTTTGCGCATATACAGCAATGAGTAGTCACCAGCGGTGCCGAACATAAGTGAATCAGCGATTCTTTCTACGCCGAAAAAGATCTCATCATTCCCATCACCATCAAGGTCAGTCTCAACGAGAACCGTTAATTCAGGATCAGGGTCGTCAATATCAAATTCCGAAAGTAGTTCCCGAGCAATATCTTTGTACGCAATGGAATCTAAGCCAAGTGATGTAATGTTGTGCGGGGTTAGATCCCAATCAGTTGAGATAGCAATCGGGGTGCTTACCGGTTCCGTGTAAGGCATAGAAAGCGAAGCGAATGATGTGAATAAAGGGTCGTCAATGGCAACGTTCCTACTGATTGTTGAATTTTGGGTACAGTTTGGTTGAGGGGCAGCTCCTAAAGCTCCAGATATTGCGTCGCTTCCGATACGAATAACTTGATACAAGTCGCCCGCTGCAGCTGGGACAGGATCGTCACCGAGTCCAATCCACGCACCGTTTTCACTCCAGCCGAGAACACCTTGCACTCCGACAATCACGTTTTTGCCTCCCGGTAAAATTATTGGTGTCGGTTCAATCTCTACGGGAGCAGAAGACGAATCCTGCTCTTCCTGCGCAGAAACATCGTTTTCTTCACTTTCTACTTTTTCAACCGGAGTCTTTGTAGGTTCAACTGTTGGAGATGGAACGGTTTTTTCAACAGGTTCGCTTAGCTCAGCTACGGAATTATCGCTTGATCCACAAGAACAGAGAACTAGTAAGAAAATGACCAATGAAATCCATTGTTTTTTTGCTATTCGTTGGATAATCATTCCATTTTTACTTTGTGTAGGGAGTTAGCGCGCTCGGAGGGACTCGAACCCCCAACCGTCTGATCCGAAGTCAGATGCTCTATCCAATTGAGCCACGAGCGCTAAATTCTTGCATGTAAGGAATTGATTCTAGCGACACTACATAGAAACGATTAAACCAATAACGAAATTGACCGTTATTTAAGATCAACGTAAAAATAAGCACATAAGTCATTGGAGGTAATTATGAGTTTAGAAGAAAGAATTGAACGCCTTGAAGCGCGTGAAGAAATCCGAACTTTGGTAGCGGATTACAGCATGGCAGTTGATGATCGTGACGTAGAAACCATTGAAAGACTATTTACCGAAGATGGCGTCTTCGGTCACGCAGATGGGTCAGCGGTAATGAACGGTCGGCAAGAAATCGTTGATTTCTACAGTGGTCGCTTAGGAGATATGGGACCCACATATCATTACCCGCATAGCCACAAAATAACGTTTCAAAATGAAAATGAAGCTGAAGGGATCGTGCTTGCACACGCGGAACTATCGCAAGAAGGCCAAACCTACTACACGGGACTCCGGTATTACGATAGATATGAGAAAGCTAATGGTTCATGGTGTTTCAAGGAACGACTTCTCAAATTCCTCTTTTTTATGCCAATGGAAGAATTAGTAAAAGATGGGCTTTGTCAAGAAAATAGAAAACGCTTCCCAGGAGAAGGAAAATTACCAACCGATTTACCAGAAATGCAACCTTCCTGGATTGCATCCCGAAATTAGGAGAAGACCTGAATGATTCTTAACAAGTGATACTGGTTTAGATCCACTTTTTGACTTTGAAGAAGATGATCTGGGCAAGCGTAAGAAATATTATAGCTCCCCAAGAAAATAGGTAACCATGCTGCCAATCAGTTTCTGGCATTGAAGCAAAATTTTGTCCATACAACCCAACAATGAATGTTGGCAACAACATGATGGATGCAATAGCTCCGGTAAACCTTCCAGCTGCAACATTCTCCTCATCGCTCAAGTGAATAGTTAGGTTGTCGAAAGCTTCAATAAGCGATTTAATTTCCTCTAATGTGGCT
>JASLWO010000050.1 GCA_030740795.1 Acidimicrobiales bacterium
GATTTCATTGATAAAATTAAGAAAATTTGGCTTGATCACAAAGTTCTGGTCTTTAGAGATCAAAACATCACCCGGGAAGAACATATTGCTTTTGGTCGTTGCTTCGGTGAATTAGAGATTCACCCATTTGCACCGAGTCCAGAGAATTACCCTGAAATAGTGAAAATCATGTCAAATGACAAAGTCCAATATGCTGCCTCTAACTGGCATTCAGATGTTACATGGCGGCAAGAACCATCAATGGGATCAATCTTGCACGGACGCGTAATTCCTGACGTTGGAGGTGACACTTCATTTGCTAACGCAGCGGAAGCTTACAATCGCCTCCCAGAAACTGTGAAAGAACTAGTAGATGAACTCTACGCGATCCATGATTTCACGAAGGCCTTCGGACCACGTATGACCGACGAAGAACGAGAAGAAAAATACAAAGAATACCCGCCAGCACGACATCCAGTTATTCGAACCCACCCTGAAACAGGGGAGCGGAGCATCTACACAAACAGGGCATTTGTTACCCACATTGAAGGCGTTAGTGACGAAGAAAGCCGCAAACTCACACACATTCTAGAGCGAGCTGTGCTCGACCCTTCCATACAATGCCGAATCAAATGGGCAGCAAATACAGTCGTGATGTGGGATAACCGTATCGTCCAACACCACGCAGCAAATGACTTTTATCCGCAAACCCGACATGTTGAGCGAGTCACCGTAGTCGGTGACAAACCTTTCTAACACTGACCCTGTAAGCAACAAAAATTATGGGCGATCGCTCATTTTGATACCAAATTCGACGTTCAAACCTCTAGTCTTATAGGAGGCCTCCGTAGCTCAGATGGATAGAGCAACGGACTTCTAATCCGTAGGTCGCAGGTTCGACTCCTGCCGGGGGCGCCAACGTTTCGATAACTAGGATGAAACCGCTTTCATCCTTTGTCGCCGTTCGGTGAGCAGAAATTCGGTGTAACCATTTGGTTGGTCCCGACCTTCAAAGATCAAAGCAAGTGCAGCCTGATAAGAAATGCTGGAATCAAGGTCTCCACACATGGGATGGTAGCCATCGTCGTTTATGTTCTGTTCGTCAACGAAAGCAGCCATTTCTACCATGGTTGATAGAATTTGTTCTTCGGTAACTATGCCATGATGCAGCCAGTTGGCAATATGCTGGCTTGAAATACGCAACGTCGCTCGGTCTTCCATTAACTGTACGTTGTTGATATCTGGAACTTTCGAACAGCCAACTCCTTGGCCGACCCATCTGGCCACATAGCCAAGAATTCCCTGAGCGTTATTTCGTAACTCAGCAGAAACCTCGTCAGGGCTAAGTTCACGCCCTGATTCAAGTACAGGTATTTTTAGCATCAAATTCCGGTTCGTAGCATCTCGGTTCTCGAGTTCGCTTTGGACACTAGCGACGTCAATATCTAAGTAGTGCAAGGCATGAAGGGTTGCTGCCGTAGGGGAGGGAACCCAAGCACAACTCGCACCTGATTCAGGGTGACCTATTTTTTCGGCAAGCATGTCAGCCATGTCATCTGGACGAGCCCACATTCCCTTACCAATTTGACCATGGCCAAGCAAGCCAGCCGCTAAACCTTCATCAACGTTAATGTCCTCATAGGCAGATAACCACTGTTGTGCCTTCATTTCAGTCTTAGGAACGAAAGGACCGGCCTCCATGCTGGTATGTATCTCATCACCAGTCCGGTCCAGAAATCCGGTGTTGATAAATACAACTCGATCTCTTGCTTCTGCTATGCAGGCGAGAAGATTCATAGAAGTCCTTCTCTCCTCATCCATGATGCCGATCTTTACGGTATTGGCGTCCAAGCCGAGAAAACTTTCTATTTGGTCAAACATTTCAACTGATAGTGCAACTTCATCTGGTCCATGCATTTTCGGTTTCACAATATAGATAGAACCCTTTGGGCTATTCCGATTCCCATCTGAACTTTGGATATCGTGGATCCCGCAAAGCGTCGTTATAACCGCGTCTAGCAAGGTCTCAGGTACGCGCTGCCCATTTAATGTCACTATGTCAGTCATTAGGTGCATGCCGACATTCCTTACCAGCATCAATGAACGTCGACGAATCATCATTTCAGAACCGTCAACCCCAGTTATCGGTGAGTCATTTTCAAGTGTTCGGACAATGGAACCCTCTCCTTTAGAGAACTCGACTTGGAGATCTCCGCGCATTAAACCTAGCCAATTGCTATACGCGAGAACTTTGTCATCTCCGTCAATGGTGGCGACAGAATCTTCGCAATCCATGATCGTGCTGAGTGCTGACTCAACCATCACATCAGCTATTCCTGCCCCATCATCAGCTCCTATGGGGTCTGTAGGGTCGAAGATGATTTCAATGTGAAGCCCATGTTTTTTGAGAAAAATAGATTCAGGTGTTTCTCCGGAACCGGTGTAACCAATGAACTGTTCGGGATTAGCGAAACGGGTGTCAGTTTCATCGTTAGAGGCAATTATCTCTGAGTCTATAATTTCGTACTTTGTGGACTCTGCGTGGCTTCCATCCACTAGTGGGAAGTGCTTGTCAAGAAGATCGCGTGCGAAAGCAATGACCTTCGCTCCGCGAACCGGATTGTAGGTTCCTGAGTGGACCGCTCCGCCTTCTTCGCTAATAACGTCTGTTCCGTAGAGGGCATCGTAAAGGCTTCCCCATCTCGCATTAGCGGCGTTAATGGCGTATCGGGCGTTATCAACAGGAACTACTAATTGTGGGGCAGCTACACTAGCTACCTCTGGGTCAACGTTGCTCGTTTGAACTTGAACAGAGACCGGTCGCTCTTGTATGTAACCAAGTTCTGAAAGGAAATGAAGATAATCCTCATCATTATGAACGGCATCTCGGTTCGTAACATGCCATTGGTCTATTTGACTTTGATAGTCATCGCGAATCCGGAGAAGGTGTTCAATCCGTGGAGAAAAATCTTGAAATAGTTTTTCAAAACCGTCCCAGAAATCGTGTTCTTCCCTGTTGGTTCCAGGCAAAATGGAGTCATTGACGAAATTGTAAAGAACGGCATCTATTTGCATAGATCCCCTTGTTACTTTTGAAACGCCCATTGCCCCTCCCAGCTAAGCTTTCATGCTGTTCTTAACTTAGTAGGAATTAGATTGAGAATCAGAATTGTTCTTCTTCGGTGCTGCCTTTCAAAGCTAAAGTGCTTGCAGTCCCGCCAGAAATGACAGTAGCTACTTGATCAAAGTACCCTGCCCCAACTTCGCGCTGGTGTCGCGTGGCACTGTAGCCGTCATCTTCCATATCGAATTCGCGTTGCTGCAGTTCAACGTACGCTGACATATCTTTCTCTGTGTAAGCTTTGGAAAGTTCGAACATGGATGCATTCAACGCATGCCAACCAGCAAGCGTAATGAATTGGAAACGATACCCCATTGATCCTAGTTCACGTTGGAATTTAGCAATAGTGTCATCATCTAATGCTGCTTTCCAATTGAATGAAGGAGAGCAATTATACGCAAGCATCGTATCTGGGTATTCGGCCTTCATAGCTTCAGCGAATCGTTTCGCTTCACCTAAATCAGGGGTGCTTGTCTCACACCAGACAAGATCAGCGTAAGGGGCATATGCCAAACCTCGGGAGATAGCGGCGTCCATTCCATTCTCTACGTGAAAGAAACCTTCAGCAGAACGTTCCCCGGTGCAGAAACGCTGGTCGCGTTCATCAACATCGCTTGTAAGCAGCGTCGCAGCTAAAGAATCTGTTCTCGCTACAACCAGAGACGGCACGTCCATAACATCGGCTGCTAAACGAGCGGCTGTAAGCGTTCTTACATGTTGTTGGGTTGGGACAAGTACTTTTCCTCCCATATGCCCACATTTTTTTTCACTTGCAAGTTGATCCTCCCAGTGAACTCCTGCTGCCCCTGCCTCAATCATTGATTTCATGAGCTCATATGCGTTGAGTGGCCCTCCGAAACCAGCTTCAGCATCTGCGACGATAGGTACAAGCCATTCTCGATCCCGTTTCCCCTCGCTCCATTCAATTTGGTCTGCCCTCCGAAGGGCATTATTAATTCTGCGAACAACGGTAGGGACCGAGTTCACAGGGTAAAGACTCTGATCGGGGTACACCTGCTCAGCGAGGTTAGCGTCTCCGGCTACTTGCCACCCTGAAAGATAAATAGCTTCAAGCCCTCCTTTGACCATTTGCACTGCCTGACCCCCGGTTAAGGCCCCCATGGCGTGGGTGTACGAGTTGTTGTTGAGTCGCGCCCATAGCTTTTCTGACCCTTGTCGGGCAAGAGTGTATTCAACATTGACTGACCCGCGTAGTCCTACTACTTCTTCAGCAGAGTAATCGCGTTCAACACCTTTCCAACGCTCATTTTCTTGCCATTCGCGCGATAGATCGTCTACCTGTTCTTCAAACGATTTATTCATAGTTGTTTGCTCCTTAAATTCGAGAAGCTAGAGGGGATAAACTAGCGAGTTAAGGATGCAACATGGATGACAAAAAATCAACTTAATAATGGCATAAAAAGAATGAAAAGTGGGTGTTTTAATAAAAAGTGCAATATTTATTACTTATTTTGCTACCATTTTGTGAGAAAAATGATTATAAGGAATATGGAACCATGGATTCACTCGTTTTTGGGCAACGCCTCCGCTATTACCGGAAAAGAAATGGATACACCCTCACCGAACTCGGAAAACTTATCAATAGACCAGCCCCTTACTTATCTCAATTAGAAAATGGTAATTCCGAACCACGAGTAACGCTCGTAAGTCAATTAGCTTCAGTCCTTGACTGCACACCAGCAGACCTGCTTGATCCTGAACCTCCGACACGACGAGCCCAACTTGAAATAGAACTACGTCGGCTACAAGAAGACCCAAGAAACCAAGAACGGAAGTTGCCTTACGTGCGTCCTTCAACGCGAATGGGAGATGAAGTCCTAGAGCACATTGTCGGCCTCTATGCGGCTCTTGACGATGACTCACAGGCAACGACCACCGATCCGAATACTGCAGGAACCATTGCTAGGCATTCAAATATTGGTTTGAGGCGAGAAATGCGCGACCGAAACAACTACTACGAAGAAATCGAAAACTTAGTTAACGAAATCCTTGAAGCTGTAAATTATCCCGGAGCTGGACCTGTCTCAGAAAGAATACTTGTGGATGTCTGTGATTACTTCGGTTTTTCTGTTCGCAGAGCAGAGAACATTCCCCACTCAACCCGATCTATTACCGACCAAAGAGAGAAAGTCATCTACATCCCTCAACGCAACGATTTGCCCACACGAGCCTCACGGTCAGTAGTTCTTCAAACGCTGGGACATTACGCTTTAGATCATGAAGTCACCGACGATATTGAAGAGTATCTTCGACAAAGAATCGAATCCAACTATTTCGCCGCAGCGATCCTCGCTCCCGAAAAACCAGCAGTCACATTTCTTCAAAACGCTTACGAGACACATGATATATCTGTAGAAGATCTACAAGAAATTTTCTACATATCTTACGAAATGGCTGGACACCGTCTAACGAACTTAGCGACAAAACACTTGGGAGTGACAATTCATTTCCTACGCTCTGATGATGAAGGAACTGTCTGGAAAGCTTACGAAAATGATGGAGTCCCTCTTCCACGCGGAACAGACGGGACTATTGAAGGAGAACATTTGTGTCGAAACTGGGGAACTAGACAAGCATTCCACACCCAAGATTCCTTTTCTCTCCACTACCAATACACGGATACACCGAGTGGCCAATTCTGGTGTGTTACCCATGTTGAAGCTGACCGATTCCCTCACCACGCAGTAACTATAGGTACAACAGCAGACCAGGCGAAATGGTTCAGGGGTAGTGACACGAAACGATTTTCAACTTCGTATTGCCCTGATAAAGAGTGTTGCAACACAGCAAGAGCTAGCGTAAGGCAACACTGGAGCGGAGTAGCATGGCCATCAGCTCGAGATCGAAGCAACATAACATCTGGACTTCCTTTATTGCCAAAGAGTTTCTCGCGGTTTCCCGGAGTGGACATGGTGGAAGTCTATGAGTTCCTTGAACGCCAAGAAAGCCCCTAATGGAACTAACTCAGGGGAACGAAAGACTACCCTCATGTGATGAGCAAGTCTTCCTTGGAAACCGGTAGCCCACCTCACAGAACTGATAGAAAAGAAAGCAGTGGATCGGGCCTACCCTACATGCCGGGGGTAGATGGGCTTAGAGCCTTCGCAGTAGCTGCAGTAATTGCGTACCACTCTGAGCTCAATAACGCGCCCGGAGGATTTTTAGGGGTTGAAATTTTCTTCGTCATAAGTGGCTATCTCATCACCGCCCTGCTGCTAGGAGAATTCAGTCAAGCAAACTCAATCAATCTTCGCAATTTTTGGGAACGACGAGCCCGTAGACTACTACCAGCCCTTTTCTTATATGTCGGAGGTTCAACAGCTCTTGCTTATGCCACAGCAGATGACGTAATTCCCACCAAGGGAGAAATCGCTGCCACATTAGGATACGTCTACAACTGGTTTGGTATCTTCCAAGATATTTCGTACACGCAAGTCTTTGAGCGCAATAATTTTTTCCACCACTTATGGTCATTAGCTGTAGAGGAACAGTTTTATCTTTTGTGGCCATTAATAACTATTGTGTTTCTAAAGTACATGAGCCGCAGGATTGCAATTACAGCAGTAGTAGTCGGAATCGTGGCTTCAACAGCTATTCGTTGGATCCTCTACGAACCATTCCAAGATCCGCTTCGCGTTTACTACGGAACAGATACGAGAGCATCGGCGCTTCTAATCGGGGCTTTGCTTGCTTTTGTCTGGCGACCGTGGACCATGACGAAAAAAACCATAGCTGAACCTACGCAAACTGTTCAAAATGCGGTTCTTGGAGTTGGAGTTGTAGCAGTTGCAGCATTGATCTGGGCTAACTCGCACTACACATTAATGATGCCCGATTCAGATGAGCTATTTCGTGGCGGGTTCCTTATCACGTCCCTAATCACAGCGATCGTTATAGCCGTTACTGTTATCCCGAATTCTTCCCTCGGGAAAATACTTGGAAATCGACCAATGGTATGGGTCGGGAAGAGATCCTACGGCCTTTACCTCTGGCACTGGCCAGTCTTTCAACTGACACGCCCAAGGGTGGATGTAGACATGGATGGATGGTATCTGTTCTGTTTCCGAATCGTCATCACGCTCATCCTCGTTGAAATAAGTTACCAATACATTGAGAGGCCTATCCGAGAACGAAGAATGAGTAGAGCAGTCAAGACCTTATTTCAAAAAGACCAAATCACAACCACGACCGCAAAATTAGCTTGCTTAGCAATAGGAATAATCGGTAGTTATGTAGCACTTGAACAAGTACAAGCGAATTGGAACGCAGAAGCATACGCGCCGAAAGAAGAATCAGAAATAACCGAAAGAGTAGTTGAGCCGCAACCATCCCCAATTCCTGCAACACCAACGCCGGTACCTGCGATTCCCACTCCACTTCCACCAACCCCAACTCCAGAAGACGATCCAGCCGGCAATGACACGGAAAAAGAAACCCTGTCCGAACCAGTCTTTAGTATTGTGGAATTCTTAGAAACCATGAATTCAAACCCGGAACTTTGGGCAGAACTGATTGACATCACCTCATACACTGTCCCAATCTATTACGAACGAATCACTTTCATAGGCGATTCTGTCATGCTTGGCGCAATCACTAACGTAGGTAACGAAGGAGTAGAAGAGGCATTCCAGGCTGATATCTCAACTATTGCTGAAAACGTAACAGTTTCAGCTGCGAAAAACCGTCAATGGTACGAACTTAAAAAAATCCTTAGAGATCTTGGAGCTAGTACAGGGCTAGGGGACGTAGTCGTTATTCACCTTGGAAATAATGGCGTGATAGATGAGAGCATCATTGATGAAACATTTGAGCTACTCACTGAAGTAAGAAAAGTCATGCTTGTAAACGTAAGGGTCCCCCGAAGATGGGAAGATAAAGTAAACAACCTCCTAATCGAAGCAGTTGATAAATACGACAATGCCCGACTAGTTGACTGGTACGCAGCTTCAAATGATCACCCTGAATACTTCACAAACGATGGAGTCCATACCATTCCATCAGGAGGCCGCTATTACGTGGACACAATCATCACTACAATCGGTGGAGACTCTATCCTTGAAAGTGACGAAACGGAATAAAGATAATCTCTGCAGTTCACTGGCTCAAGTCTAAAATATTTTCCTGAATTTGTTTAGCAGATTTCAATGGATCTACTTCTCCATCAATAATAAGATCAGATTTCCTCATAGAAGCCTCTACAAATTTTTTATGCATCGGTTGAACGGTTCTAAAGAACTGGGCTTTCGCCTGTTCTCGGGATCGACCTCGCTCAGCCTCATCACGGATAACTCGCCTTGCTAACCGTGTTGATTCCGAAGTTTCAACGAAAACTTTCAAATCAAGCAAGTCACAAATCTCTGGGAAAACAAGTAGAAGTATCCCATCTAGAATCACAATTTCATTTACTTCTATCCTAAGTGATTCAGCCCGCCGAGTATGAGTAGCGAAATCATAAATTGGAGAGTTGATAGAATTCCCCGAACGGAGGACCTTCAAATCTTCAATAAACAGAGAAACATCCAAAGAGTCCGGATGGTCGTAATTCACCAAAGCTCGTTCATCTATTGGCAGATGCCTCTGGTCACAGTAATAACTGTCAAAAGCTAAAGTCGACACCTGCCACGGCAATGATTCAACAAGGGCATTGACCAAAGTAGTTTTTCCAGAACAGCTACCACCAGCGATACCAAGAAAAAAAGACATCCAGACTCACCCCGCTTTCGTTATAAAGCACTTGAAGAACTACCAATAAATATGCGAGCGGGTGAGGAGAATCGAACTCCCATCATCAGCTTGGAAGGCTGAGGTTCTAGCCTTTGAACTACACCCGCAGGTTATTGATCGTATCGTAACTTCGAACGACTTTGACGAACCAAAGAAGAATGAAAAATCACTTCCCAGAAGAGTGAGAGTGGACCTGCAGGCGGTAGACTTTCGCCCTGTGAAGAGTTCTATAGAAAATCTTGAAGATAGCAAAGTAAAAGTCAACATCGAAGTTTCCGAAGATGAAATTGAAGATGCCATAGACGAAGCATTCAAGAAAATAGCTAAAGAAGTAAAAATGCCTGGATTCCGCCAAGGCAAAGCGCCTCGTAAAGTCCTTGAAGCAAAATTTGGGAGAGGGTATGCGCGAAGCGAAGCTCTAAATGAAATCATCGGAGAGGTTTATTTCAAAGCTGTTAACGAACACGAACTAGACGTGATAGCTCAACCCGATGTTGAAATAGTAGACGGGCAAGAAACCGGCCCGGTTCTATTTGAAGCGACAGTGGAAATTCGACCAGAGATAACCATTAACGGATATAAAGAAATCCAAATAGAAATTCCATCGATTTCTGCCAGCGAAGAAGAAATACAAGAAAGCATCAACAAATTGCGGGAACAATCAGCGGAACGCATAGAGGTTAAAAGACCAGCATCAGATGGCGATTTCGTAACCATGGATATCTCAGGGGCGATTAATGGCGAAGCAGAAGAAAGCCTCACAGCTGAAGGATTCACATTCGAAATTGGTTCCGGATTTATTATAGAAACAATAAACGAATCTTTAATAGGCGCAGAAGTTGGTGAAGTAACTGAATTCGGAGGACCTCACCCATCAGAAGAAGAATCTCAACTCACCTTTGAAGCCCACATAAAAAAAATTGAAGAAAAAAAACTTCCAGACCTCACAGACGAACTTGTTAATGACCTAACTGAGTTTGACACAGTTGAATTGTTAACTGCCGACACTGAAAAACAAATAATTGATAACAAACGAAACCAAACCCCTTCCTTGCTTTCAAGCAAACTCGGTGAAGCCTTGTCCGAACTTGTAACAGACGAAGTGCCAGAAGCCTTGATTCAAGAACAGATCCAACAACAAGTCCAAGACATGGCAATGAGAATGGCACAGCAAGGAATGCAATTTGAACAGTTCCTACAAGCAACAGGACAATCTATTGAAGATCTTGTAACTAATCTTCGTGAACCAGCTGAGCAAACAGTCAAAACAGACCTTGCTCTTAGGGCTATAGCAATCTCAGAAAATTTTGAAATCTCATCAATGGACATCGAAGAAGAAATGGAAGAAATCGCCAAACAGTACGCATGGCGGGCAGCTATTGAATCAAATGACGTTGACCTTGGAGAAGACTTGACTCAAGAAGAGATAGACAATGCCATAGCGCCAAAACTTGAACATGAGAAAGAGAAACTCGAACATTCAATGCACGAACATGGCCAAATCAGAATCTTGAAAGCTGACCTACTCAAACAAAAAGCCCTTAAATTCATAGAAGATTCAATTCAAATCATTGATGAAGACGGCAACGAAATAACCCGCGATGAACTCCTTTTAGACAAAAACACAGACAAAGACGCAGAATTGAGCGAAACTAGTAATAACCCTGATAGCGATGACCCCGACTCGGAAGAAGGTTCAAGTGACTGAAATAAACAATGGACCAATGAATTACTTGGTGCCCACGGTTGTAGAACAGACAAATAGGGGAGAGCGAGGCTATGACCTCTACTCCAAATTACTGAAAGAAAACATTATCTTCATCGGAACTCCCATTGATGACGGAATCGCCAATTTAGTGTGTGCTCAACTTCTTCATCTTGAATCAGAGAACCCTGATAAAGACATAAGCCTCTATATCAACTCCCCTGGAGGAAACATAACTTCTGTTTTTGCCATCTATGACACAATGTCCTATATAAAGCCTGAAATCGCAACCATCTGTTACGGGCAAGCAGTAGCCGCAGCCGCTGTTCTTCTAGCAGCTGGCACACCAGGAAAAAGATTGGCTCTCCCTCACTCACGCATCCTAATCCACCAGCCCTACGCAGGAGCGCAAGGTCAAGTATCCGACCTAGAAATAGCGTCGCGAGAAATACAACGCTTAAAAAACCAACTCGAAGAGGTTCTTGCGAACCACACAGGACAGACTATAGAACAAATCCAATTAGATACAGACCGTGACAACATCATGAACGCATATGAAGCTAAAGAATATGGAATCATTGACGAGGTTATCGACTCTCGAACCGTTGTTGATAATACCGGACCGATAGCTGCCGTTTAGCAGAGGAAGGAAACAGAAATGGCAAAGTTTGGTGAAACAACAGAACTTCTTAAATGTTCTTTCTGTGGTAAATCTCAAAAGCAAGTAAAAAAACTTATCGCCGGACCAGGCGTTTATATATGCGATGAATGTATAGACCTTTGCAACGAAATAATTGATGAGGAATTATCAACACCTGCGGAAGTAGGTTTCGAAGAACTACCCAAACCAGAAGAAATAAATGCATTTTTAGATGATTACATCATTGGCCAAGAAGAAGCTAAACGCATACTGTCAGTAGCCGTCTACAACCACTATAAGCGAGTACAAGTCGGAGAAAAAAACGAAGACGATGTTGAACTATCCAAAAGCAACATCTTGCTGATAGGTCCTACCGGCTGTGGGAAAACTCTCATGGCTGAAACATTGGCTAGGATGCTTAACGTCCCATTCGCAATTGCTGATGCCACAGCACTCACAGAAGCAGGGTACGTCGGCGAAGACGTAGAAAATATTCTTCTGAAATTAATCCAAGCTGCTGATTTAGACGTTAAGAAAGCAGAAATGGGAATAATCTATATTGACGAAATAGATAAGGTTTCAAGAAAGAGCGAGAATCCCTCAATAACCCGAGATGTTTCAGGAGAAGGAGTCCAGCAAGCACTCCTTAAAATTCTGGAAGGAACCTCTGCGTCCGTTCCTCCACAAGGAGGAAGAAAACACCCCCATCAAGAATTTCTTCAAATCGACACTAAAAATATTCTCTTTATCTGCGGAGGAGCTTTTGCCGGTTTGGATGAAATCATAGAAGCCCGACTTGGTGGCAGTGGAGTAGGCTTTGGTGCCGATATCAGAAACGCAACTGATAAAGACCTCACTCATCTTTACACACAGGTACAACCAGAAGATCTGGTGAAGTACGGACTTATCCCAGAGTTCATAGGGCGCCTTCCAGTCGTGGGCGCTGTCGGAAACTTAGAAAATGATGCACTGGTGAGGATCCTAAGCGAACCGAAGAATGCGCTAGTTAAACAATACAAAAAAATCTTTGGCTTTGAAGACGTGAATCTAGAATTCACTGAAGAGTCTTTAGAAGCGATAGCAGAATTAGCGCTCGACCGACATATAGGCGCTCGCGGATTGCGTTCAATATTGGAAGAAGTGCTTCTTGAAGTCATGTATGACATCCCAAGCAGAGAAGATGTAGTTACTTGCGTCATCAACGAAGAAGTAGTCCGAAATAACCAACCACCGAAACTTGTACTGCGTGGAGAGAGTGGCTTAGCAGCGTCCTAAGCAAAAGGCTCATGCATAAAGAAGAAGCTCTCCATTTTTTAAATCAACATATCAATCGGCGGCTCACTAGAGAGAACATAGACGATACCTCTCTACGAAACATGCAGGCATTACTGCATTTACTTGGAGATCCACAACTTGATTTCCCTATACTTCACATAACTGGAACAAATGGGAAAGGATCCACCTCAGCGTTCGCTTCTAATTTGTTTGCAGCAATGGGATTGAAAGTGGGAACGTACTCATCGCCTCATGTCAGTTCAATCACTGAACGTATCCAGATCAACACGGAACCGATCACCGATGACGAATTTAGTGACCTGATATCGCATCTAGCACTAGTTGAACCAGCATTAGAGATTACGCCTAGCTGGTTTGAACTTATGACAGCAGCAGCTTTTCGTTGTTTCGCCGACAATGCGGTTGATTTAGCCGTTGTTGAGGTAGGCATGTTAGGACGTTTTGATGCTACCAATATCGCCGACGCCAAAGTATCTGTAATTACAAACGTTGGATATGACCACACTGACGGCTCACAAGATTGGAGGCAGCGATTAGCTTGGGAAAAAGCTGGAATTATCAAAAAAGGATGCATTCTCTGTTTGGGAGAAACAGATGAAGACCTAGAAGAAGTTTTCTTGGCGGAATCCCCGCAAACGGTGCTTAGACGAAATGTTGATTTTGAATGCTCAGAAAACGACTTAGCTGTAGGCGGACGGCATCTACAGCTTCGCACTATGAGTAAGACCTATGAAAATATCTTTCTTGCTCAACATGGCTGGCATCAAGGAAACAACGCTTCGATAGCCCTCGCTGCCGTTGAAGCATTTTTAGATTCACCTATCCCTGATGAAGTTGTGAAAATGGCTTTTACAGAAGTTAACCTTCCCGGACGGTTTGAAGTGGTTAACTCTGCACCGCTATTCATCCTTGATGGAGCCCATAACCCCCCTGGCGCAATTGCTGCAGCGGAAACACTCAGGAACGGGTTCCCTCACAGTGGAAACCGAATACTTATTGTGGGGATGACCGAAGAGAAAAACCCTGAATGGATGCTTACAAGTTTGGAAGCGGACCAGTCTCAGTTGGTTATCTGCACGCAAGCAGAGAGTCCGAGAGCTATGCCTGCAGAAAAACTAGCACAAGCAGCTTCTTCACTTGTTGAAAATGTTATTACCTGTCCCGACCCTCGCCAAGCATTGAAACGTGCATTCGAATTTGCAGGAGATGAAGATGTGATACTGGGAACGGGATCAATGTATGTAGTGGGAGCCTTGAGAGAAGCTTACGAAAGCTACAAAGAGGAACAAAAATAAGCAACAACTGGATAGGATCACCGTATGAATCAAACACTGGTACTTTGCAAACCCGACGCAGTTGAAAGAAGCTTAGTTGGGGAAATAATTACACGATTTGAAAAGAAAGGTCTAGTAATCAAACAACTACGCATGTTAACGATTGGGCCCGACCTTGCAGAAAAACATTACGCTGAACATATCGGAAAACCATTCTACCCAGACCTTGTAGCATTCATAGGACGATCGCCCGCAGTTGCAATGGTTATTGAAGGGCCAAAAGACACATGGGAAATTGTCCGAACAATGATGGGCGCTACAAATGCGGCTGAAGCAGATCCTGGAACGATCCGAGGAGACTTAAGCGCACAATTTACCGAAAATCTCGTTCACGGATCAGATTCAGCAGAATCAGCTGAACGGGAAATCAAAATTTTCTTCGGTTAACCAGCACGTAAAGCCATGATAAATAGCGGGTGCATTGCACTTTTGCGAGGAAGTCGTACACTGAATATTGCGGAGAGAGGCTTAAGGTCATTACATAAGCTAAGAGAGGCGAGAGTACATAACAATGAAACAAGGTAGTTTCTAATGGCGTCGATTCTTGGCGTAATGGGAAGAGACATGGCGGTTGATCTCGGAACCGCCAATACACTGGTGTATGTTCGCGGAGAAGGCATTGTGCTCGACGAACCATCAGTTGTCGCTATAGACATTAGAGATGGCTCTGCACTTGCTGTAGGATCTGATGCGAAGCGCATGATCGGGCGAACACCCTCACACATACAAGCATCTCGGCCTTTACGCGACGGAGTTATAGCAGATTTTGATATGTGTGAACAGATGCTCCGCCATTTCATAGAAAAAGTCCATCAAAGCCGATTGGCAAAACCACGGATGGTAATTTGCGTGCCATCGGGAATAACGGGAGTGGAACAACGAGCAGTTCAAGAAGCAGCCGAGTTCGCCGGTGCTCGTAAACCTGCCTACATAATTGAAGAGCCGATGGCGGCAGCTATAGGTTCAGGGATGCAAGTCCAACATCCAAGCGGGAACATGATAGTTGATATAGGCGGTGGAACTACAGAAGTGGCAGTCATCTCTCTAGGTGGTGTAGTAGCGAATAAATCAGTTCGAGTCGGAGGAGACGAGTTAGATAACTCGATCATCCAATACATCAAAAAAGAATACAGCGTAGCTTTAGGGATAAGAACAGCTGAGGAATTGAAAATCAAATTAGCTAGTGCCTGGTCTACCGAAGAACTTTATGCAGAAGTAAGAGGTCGAGACCTCATCTCAGGGTTACCAAAAACAATAGTCACGTCGACATCAGAAATCCGCGAAGCAATCGCTGAACCATTGTCGGCAATCCTCGACGCAGTAAAAATGACTCTTGAAGTTACACCACCCGAACTAGCCGCAGACATAATGGAAAAAGGTATTATGCTCGCAGGCGGAGGAGCATTACTTACGGGAATGCCTGAATGCATCGCCCACGAAACAGGAATGCCAGTCTGCGTTTCGCCTAACCCGCTTCACGCAGTGGCACTTGGTTCAGGTAAGTCCCTAGAGGCATTTGACTCGCTAAAAGGGGTTTTGTTCACCTCCACCCAGATCTAAGAAAAGGGGTCTGTGAATGGCACTGCCACGAAGAAATAGTGGCTCTAGGTTCACGCTCGCTATCCTGTTGCTTTCATCAGTGACGCTTATCTCCCTTGACGCGAGAGGCTACGAACCCGTAACTAATTTACGCAAAGCCGCAATGGCGATAGTGCAACCATTTCGGAATATGGCAAATACTATTTTTGACCCAATCGGTGACGCATGGGAATCATTATCTCAAGGTGACAGTTTAGAAAAAGAAAATGCGCTTTTGCGAACCCAGTTAGGGGAGCTTCTAGAATACCGGACAACCACTGAAGGAGCCGTTGAGGAATTGGCAGCACTTCGAACCCAACTTGATCTTGAGAATCTAGGAGGTCAAGAAACAGTCGTGGCAGAAGTAACAGCACAATCAGTTTCAAACTTTGACCCATACATCATTGAAATAGGGAAAGGAACACAAAGCGGTATCCGAGAAGGAATGGCAGTTATTTCCGTGGGGGGGCTAATAGGTCGAATCGAAAATCCGGGACTACGGAGTGCTCAAGTTCGCCTAATTACTGATCCGAACGTAAATATCGGCGTTTTAGTGGTTGGGACCAACCAAATTGGAATCCTTGCAGGCAATGGGGTAGGACAGCCGTTAAGAGTATCCGACGGAATTCCAGTTTCAGCTGAAGTGGAAATTGGGAATATTCTGGTAACAAGCGGTTCAGAAAGAAGCCCGTACCCAGGAGGATTTGCTGTTGGCACGGTCCTTGAAGTAATCGTAGACGAAATAAACCTTGAGAAAG
>JASLWO010000051.1 GCA_030740795.1 Acidimicrobiales bacterium
TTAGGACATTTCAATTGACCAAATCACTAGCGAAGATGACCGTTATTGACAATATGCTTCTCGGAGCTGCAAACCAGCGCGGTGAGTCTCTACGAAATGCTCTTATCCCATCAACTTGGCGGCAGCAGGAAAAAACAATTCTAGAAAATGCAGAAAATCTACTAGAGCGGTTCAAAATTTCACATATGAGAGACGAATACGCTGCGACACTTTCTGGAGGGCAAAGAAAATTACTTGAAATGGCTCGAGCTCTAATGTCAGAACCAAAACTAATTCTTCTTGATGAACCGATGGCAGGTGTCAACCCAGTCCTTGTCCAATCTCTACTACAACATATTCAAGACCTTAGAGATGAGGGTGTTAGCGTACTCTTTATCGAACATGACATGGATGCAATCATGGGTATCTCGGATTGGATAGTTGTCCTAGCAGAAGGGCAAGTCATTGCTGAAGGAACCCCAGCTGATGTATCTAAAAACCCGGCAGTAATTGACGCTTATCTTGGGAGCACAATCGCTGAGGAGCTTAAAGATGTCTGAGGAAAGAAAAGTAGTTCTTGAATCTAGCGATTTGGTTGCTGGTTACTTGCCCGGCGTTGACATTTTAACGGGTTGCAATTTCAAACTTTTTAAAGGTGAATTAGTAGGAATTATTGGACCAAATGGAGCTGGGAAATCTACATTGGTTAAAAGCATGTTTGGGCTTGTGGAAGTTCGTAGCGGCACAGTCCAATTACTTGGAGAAGAAATAACAAACCTAGCTGCCCATGAATTGGTAAGAAAAGGTGTCGGGTATGTCCCACAAACTGAGAATGTTTTCCCATCATTGACTGTTGCTGAGAATCTCCAAATGGGCGCCTATCAGTTGAAAGCAGGGGAAATCGCTGAGAGAATCAGAAACATTACCGACCTTTTCCCTAGGCTCGGTGAACGCATTAAACAACGAGCGGGACTGCTTTCAGGAGGAGAGAGGCAGATGCTTGCTATGGGAAGAGCTTTAATGATGGAACCCTCTGTATTGCTTCTCGATGAGCCATCCGCTGGTCTTTCTCCCGCATTGCAGGTGGATGTTTTTGAAAATGTGACTGCCATAAATAAAACAGGGGTTTCAATCGTCATGGTTGAGCAAAATGCGACTCGTTGCTTGAAAATCAGCGATCGTGGCTACGTTCTTGACCAAGGGAAAAATGCCTACGATGGAACCGGCGAAGGACTGCTCCATGATCCAAACGTTATCAAATTGTATTTAGGGACGATGGCAGAGTCGCGTTGATGTCGAAGGTGCCGTCAATAGACCAGTGCTTATGTAATCTTACATAAGGAAATTAGCGGAGTTCTCTGAGCGATACCCCCTAGGAGTGCAGCAATGTATGCAGAAGTAAAAGAAGTTACGGAAATATCGCCGAACATGATCCGGATTGTTCTAGGAGATGGAGACTTGGAAAATTTTGAGTCGACCCCCTACACGGATCAGTACATAAACGCCTACTTCATTCCACAAGGGGCACCTTATTACGTGCCTTTTGTTCTTGAAAAGATCCGATCGTCCGGTGATGCCTACCGTCCAAAGCCTCGAAGGGTTACGGTAAGGAAATGGAACCCTGATTCTGAACTACTGACTATCGACTTTGTTGTGCATGGGGATCACGGGTATTCAGGAACCTGGGCTCAAAGAGCCAGAATAGGCGACCGACTCCAATTTAAAGGCCCTAACGGTAGCTACGCCCCTGATACCGAAGTTGATTGGCACCTACTAGCCGGCGATGAAAGCGCTATACCAGCAATCAGTTCTTCTGTAGAAGCTATGTCACCTATTTCACGATGCGTCATATTTCTTGTTGTGGATGGACCTGAAAATAAGATACATGTCTCTTCTTCCTCAATGCATGAAGTTAATTGGGTCTACAGGTCAGAGGCTATCAATCCTGAAACTACGCTTCTAGAAGCAATTAAAGAGCATAAATTCCTAGATGGGGAATACGATGTCTTTGTCCATGGTGAAGCTGGTGAAATTCGCGAGATCCGTAAACATCTGATTCTTGACCGTGGTATTGATAGTAAATCTGCATCGATTTCTCCTTACTGGAGAAGAGACCATACCGATGAAGCATGGAGAAGCATCAAAAAACAGTGGATAGCTGACCAAGAAAAAGATACTTAAGATATAACTTCAAGAACTTGATGCATTTCTCCTACTATGCCGGCATAGAACGGTCCAAATTCTGCATATTCGGCAGAAGCTTCGTCGAAACGCATTGTGTAAACCACATCTTTAAGATCATCTGGCTTTTCGCAGAATAAAGTAACACCCCACTCAAAATCGTCTATCCCTGTTGAACCTGTAATTACTTGCAGAACGCGACCAGCAAATTTTCTTCCTGAAGCGCCATGTTCGTACATGAGGTTTTTTCTTTTCTCAAAATCAAGCGTGAACCAGTTCTGATCAACGTTTCTTCTCTTCGACATTGGGTAGAAACACCACGCTGTCTTACCTTCGGGAGGAAGTTCCGGATATAAGCGAGCGTTGCGCATTTCATCTGGTACACCTGTCGCATATTCTGAAATCTCAGTTAATGAAACATACGAGTCAACTATTTGTAAACCACAGTTAGTGATACCTGTCTGAAATTCTCTAAGAGAAACCCAGTCTTCGCTTAAAACCATGAAAGCCAAATCTGCTTTATGGCCAAGAATGGATACCGGAATCACCTGACCACCTTGTGAGCTGATTCCATCAACGACTTCTATAAGAAGATCCGTTTTTATTTGCTCAGAAGATTTACAGAATAAGTGCAAAACACCTAATCCCTCTGAAGGTTTGAGTGGTTCCATGACTAAAGTCTAGTTACTTATATGGAACATCGTGCCTGATCCGCACATTGGGTTTGGAACTTCTTAAAAGTCCATATCTGGCATGCCAGGCATTGCTGATGATTCCTCAGGGGCATCTGCAATTACTGCTTCTGTCGTCAAGAAAAGCGCAGCTATTGAAGCAGCGTTTTGAAGCGCTGATCTAGTAACTTTCGCAGCATCAATAATTCCTGCTTTGACAAGGTCTTCGTATTCTCCAGTTGCTGCATTCAAACCATTCGGTCCTTCTAGATTACGTACCTTCTCTACAATGACGCCGCCTTCTAAACCAGCGTTAACAGCTATTTGGTTTAACGGACCTTCCAATGCTTTTGCTACAAGACGAGCGCCAGTGCTTTCATCGTGGCTTCCCAATGTTTCTGCTATGTCTTGTACAGCTGTTTGTGCTCTGAGAAGGGTAACTCCTCCCCCAGCTACGACACCTTCCTCTATAGCTGCCTTGGTAGTTGAAACAGCATCTTCAATTCTGTGTTTCTTCTCCTTGAGCTCAACTTCTGTTGCTGCTCCAACTTTAAGAATTGCTACGCCTCCTGAAAGTTTGGCTAATCTTTCTTGGAGTTTCTCTCGGTCATAATCTGAGTCAGTATTTTCAATTTCAGCTTTAATTTGTGAGATGCGACCATCCACGTCTTCTCTATTACCTGACCCTTCTATGATCGTAGTTTCATCTTTGGAAACAACTACTTTTCTTGCTTCACCTAGAAGGTCAAGAGTTGCGCTTTCTAGTTTCAAGCCCACTTCTTCACTAATAACCTGACCACCAGTTAGTATCGCCATGTCTTGAAGCATTGCTTTTCGCCTATCGCCAAAGCCAGGTGCTTTAACGCTGGCTGAAGTGAAAGTTCCACGAATCTTGTTAACTACGAGCGTAGCCAACGCTTCTCCTTCAATATCTTCAGCAATTATCAATAGTGGTTTACCTGATTGCATTACTTTTTCAAGTAGAGGGACTATGTCGCGAACAGCTGAAATTTTTGAGGAAACGAGCAGAATGTACGGGTTTTCAAGGACTGTTTCCATTCGCTCTGGGTCAGTTACGAAATAGGGGGAAATGTACCCTTTATCGAAACGCATTCCTTCTACGAAATCCATATCCATGCCAAAGGTCTGAGATTCTTCGACTGTTATGACCCCGTCTTTGCCTACCTTGTCTATTGCTTCACTTATTTTGGCACCAATGTCATAATCAGCTGCAGAGATTGCGGCAACATTAGCGATTTGATCCTTATCTGAAGAAACATCCTGCGACTGGTCTTGAATTGATTCAACTGCAGCAGCAACGCCTGCCTCTATCCCTTTCTTGAGCGACATTGGGTTTGCCCCAGCAGCGACATTTCGGAGCCCTTCGCGCACCATTGACCATGCTAGAACTGTCGCTGTTGTTGTTCCGTCACCTGCAACATCATCGGTTTTTTTAGCGACTTCTTTGACAAGTTCAGCCCCTATTCTTTCGTACGGGTCTTCAAGATCTATCTCTTTCGCAATGGAAACTCCATCATTAGTTATTGTGGGAGCGCCCCACTTTTTATCAAGGACAACATTTCTTCCTTTTGGTCCGAGTGTGACTCGTACAGCATCAGCGAGGATATTCATACCTGCTTCTAGACCTCGCCGAGCTTCTTCATCAAATGAAATGATTTTTGCCATTTATGTTCTCTCCTTGACTTTGTTCTACTTCTACAACAAATCTTCTTGTAGTTTTATTCCGCGAAATTGTTTTTGTGATACCAATTCGGAACCGCATACCGTTTGGTAATTGAGATTTTACTCACCTGCAGTGATTTTCCCACTTAATTAAGTTCCTCCAGCAACCGCAGGAACTATTGAAAGCGTCTGCCCGTTAGAAACTATCGTATTTAGTCCATCTAGGAAGCGAATATCTTCATCGTCTAAAAAGATATTTACGAATCGTTGCAGGTTCTTGTTTTCATCTAGGACACGGTCTACGAAATCGGAATGGTTCTTAGCTAACTCATTGAAAATTTCTGATATAGATCCTTCAGAAACTGCAATAACTGATTCTCCTTTAGTTAGCTCTCGGAAAGTTGTCGGAATACGGATGCTTACACTCACACTCTTAATGTATCGGTCTGAATTGTTCTTTCATATCAGAGGAAGTATCTGAATGGAACTTAATTAAGGTAATTTACGACTCGTTTTGTTCTTCTTTCACCACTAGTTTGAATGATGTGAAACTGCATGGAGTTGTAAATGCGTCCAAAGATTCTCTAGCCGACTTTTCTATCACGTTGGATATTGATTCTGCTGTAACCCGTGCTAAAGAATTAATTAATCACGGATGCGTAGGAATAGATCTCGGTGGTGCAGGGTCGACTCAATACGCTGAACGTATAGGTACTGAAGAAGAATGGGGACGTTTAGATGGGAAAATTCAAGCGATAGCTGATTTAGAAATTGAATTATCCGTTGATACATGGAATCCAGAAATAATGTTTAGAGCACTTCAAGCTGGGGCTAACTTCATGAATGCCGCTGACGGCTTGCAGAATCCGGCGATGGTAGAAATCGCCTCAGAAACAGGTGTCCCTGTAATTTTACCGTTTCTAAGTGGTGATGATCCTAAAAGTCTTCAATTCATCTCTGGAGATCCTGTAAATCACATACTTGATTGGTTCGAAACGTCCATAAACCGCCTTGACAGATCGGGCGTTAAAAGAGATCAACTTATCCTTGACCCGGGAACAGGGTTTGGACCAGATGATTGGCCGTGGGAGCAACGATATTTTTACCAAGAACAGATTTACAGCAACCTTGAGAAACTAAGAGTATTTGAATTACCGATTTATATCGCTCTTCCATGGAAAATGGAAGAGGGACGGAAAAACCTTTTAGAAATCCTTCTTAATGTTGGCTTTGATTACGGAAGGACACATATCCCTCAGAAAGTCCTAGCTATTAAGAAAGAATTAGAGTTGGACTTGTAAAACCGATATCACTTCTAATGATTCTGGTTTATTTCCGATATATGTTCACGCCCAGTCACAAACAGCTTTTTCTGCTGTTTTCTTTATTGCTTGCCGAGTATCTGCATACGCTAGTTCTTTGCCAGCGCATTCTATAAGTGTAAAAATTGGAATAGATCTATCTACATTTCCAGATACTTGACCGGCAATCACGATAGCTTCCGTATTTGTTTCTCGCGCTAACTGAAGAACTCCTCCGACAACTTTCCCATTGAAACTTGATTCATTAACTTCGCCTTCACCAGTAACTACTAGATCCGCTTCTTCAACGAGTTCCAAAAGACCGACATTTTCTGCAACTGCTTCAAAACCATTTATTAGATTTGCTCCAACGGAAGCTAACCCTCCAGCTAGACCTCCTGCTGCCCCAGCCATCGCCAATTTTGTCACATCTACTTTCCGTTCTTCATAATAAATCTGAGCTAGGCGTTCTAATCTTTTTTGCAGGAATTTAACTTGTGTAGAAGTTGCGCCTTTCTGTGGCCCGAAAGTCTCAGCTGCCTCAAGAAACCCTGTGGTTACATCACATGCGACATTGAGTTCTACCCCATGAAGACGACTAAGAGGCTTCAAAGCCTCTAGAGCTCCAAAGCCTCCATCTGTTGTTGCCGAACCTCCTAAACCTATGAGTATCTCTTCGGCTCCTCTTTCGATGGCTTTCGCTATAAGTTCACCTGTCCCGTTGGTAGACGCATTTACTGGGTCATTGTTTTCCTTTCCTCCAATCAGATGCAATCCCGAAGCTTGCGCCATTTCGATAACGGCTGAGGTCCCTTCAAACCTCCACGATGCCTCTACTGGCTTATTAAGAGGGCCGGAGACTATAGATTTTCGGTTCCCACCACCAAAAACTTCTAAAGTCCCATCCCCTCCATCAGCCATTGGTTGTGTTTCAACTTCAAATGAACGAGAGAATACTTCAGCTATCGCTTCGGTCACTTCTCTAGCGGTAGCAGTCCCCTTGAACTTGTCCGGAACAATCAGAACTTTCATTTATTTAATTCTATTATCCGCCTGGGAATAGGTCAGCGCCCACATGAACCAGAACATTTGCGTCAAGGAGATCTTCAATGGGAAGTTCTACTGGCATTGGAAGAACGAAGTCTTTATCACCATTTATAATCAAGCGGATATTTTGGGCATCAAGTTCATACCCTTGCGAGTAGTAAACATATGTCTTTACAATGACTTCTTCTCCTGTGTCATTCACAGCCTGCACTCCGTTGTAGCCTTGGGTGGCTACGAGGGTATCAAGGGTGGCCCCTGCAGCGCCGGTGACTTCGGTACCGTTAGCAACCAAGACTCTAACTTCAGCGGGTGGGTGAAGAACATTTGTTGAAGAACTTGACTCTTGACTAGTTTCTTCTGATTCCTCTGATTGAGACTCGCTTGTCGTTTCAGAAGTAGATTGATCAACGGCTTCTTCTGTTTCTTGATCTTGAGTTTGTTCATCAACTTTTGTAGTTTGAACTGGTTGGGAGGTGTTCTCACCCGCGCTATCTCCGAATCCTTCACTTAGGGCGAATACCCCCATAGCAACGACGACTAGAATTAAGAGAGCTCCTTTCCCAGCAATATTCATGTTCAAATTTCTCCCAAATTAGGCTTCTGCTAAATCTATCCTAGATCTTTGTACTTTTTCTAGCGAATTGGGCCTTTTGCCACTGAAATACCTAATCGTTTAGATCGCCTAGATTTTCTTTGTTTTTGCAAACGGCGAATCACCATCGGGTCATATTCCATGGCTTCAGGACTATCTATTAAATCGTCTCTGATCTGGTAGTACCGAGATGGAGAAATAGCGAATAGTTGTCGGATAGCATCTTTCTTTGATAATTCACTTTGCCATGCAGTTCGTTCAAACCCGATAATGGCAATCTGGCGTTCAGAAAGTTTCACGTATTAGAGAGTAACTTTAAGTACGGTTCAGGTCGGGGACCATGAATTGAAATTTGCTTCGTTGAGCCGGGTGTCGGAATTGAACCGACGACATCTTCTTTACAAGAGAAGTGCTCTGCCAACTGAGCTAACCCGGCGTTTTTACATTCTATGAGCAACCGCACCTAGTTATTCACTGTCCCCGTTAGAACGTCTTTGCCTGACTATTTCAAAACAGCCTATAGCTGACGCTGCACTTACGTTCAATGATTCAGTGGCTCCCAAAAGAGGTATCCCAGCGATAACATCGCAGCGTTCTCTGGTTAATCGTCCCAGCCCTTTCCCTTCGCTCCCAAGAACTAAAGCTATGGGTCCAGTGGCTACTTTAATATCGTAGATATCTATTTGTGCAGAAACATCCATACCGACAGTCCACACTCCAAGGTCTTTTAATTTTGAGAGAGCTTTAGGAATTCCTGAAGTCGTAGCGATCGGTATGTGTTCTATAGCTCCTTGAGCAGTTTTGGCAACTGTCGGAGTTATCCGTACCGAACGGTGTTTAGGGAGAAGAACTCCAGTAGCCCCAGCGCATTCACCGCTTCGAATGATTGAGCCAAGGTTACGTGGGTCCATTAACCCATCTAAAACGAGAATAAAAGGGTTTGAAACTCCATCGATAAGGTCTTCTAACTCAAGTTCTGGTAGTGGTTCGCATTTCGCCATTACTCCTTGAGCTGATTCGGTGACTGTTAAGGAATTGAATTTAGTTTTGGCATACATGTGAAGAGGTATCCGAAGTTCATCTGCCAATCTTTGTATATCTTCAATAATTGGGGCCGTATCTAAGCCGTCAGAAACGATTATTTCTCTAACCCTTCTAGTACCCGCTAGAAGTGCTTCCCTTACTGCGTGTCTTCCTTCAACGATCTGCATATTAGGAGATTGGTATATGGATTCGCGAGCAGATTTATTCTTCCCTTTATATTGAGAGCCGTGACGAGATTTTTGATTTTTGTTGTTTGGTCGGTAATTTTTTTTATTCATTTTTTTCTCTAAGAAGACTCACTGCGAAACAGGCTATGCCGTCCATTTGTTCAAACCCTTCGGGATGTTTCCCTTTGATGGAAAATGGGGCACCGGTCACCTGGCTTATTTTGGTTTCTATTTCTTTTTTATTTTTTAATATATTTGGTTTTTCTGCTACTACCGAACAATCTATATTTATGATTTCCCAACCGTGATCACCGATCTTTCCAACGACTTCTTTGAGCATTTCTATACTGTCAGCGTTGAGGTTACTGGGATCATCATCTGGATAATGCATTCCTATATCCCCGAGACCTATCGGTCCAAGAAGAGCATCGATACATGCATGCGCGACGACATCAGAATCAGAATGACCTTTTAGAGAGTATTGTGATTCAAAAATTACTCCGCCCAAAGTCAAAGGTTTTGTTTTTTTGTCATCCCATGCGTGGGAATCAAAGCCATGACCAATTCTCATCTTTATATTTCGCCCTTCGTCTTTAGCAACTATCAAAAATTCTTATACAAGTAATGTTCAACGGTATCTACAAAGGTTACCGATTTATTTCAATGACTTACATCAACATATCCAATTGATGTGAGGAACAGATATTTGCGTATTAGTCTGTTATTACATGACATCTTCTGACTTCTTACGATCTATTGATATGTTCTCTGACTTGAGCGATGAGTTGTTGGAACCCATTGTGAACGATGCCGATGAGCTAGACCTGCAACGAGGAGACATTTTATTTCAGGAAGGCGACGAACCCAATGACCTATACATCGTGACCCATGGGCGTATCGCCATCGGGAATAAGTCCTTTGACGGGAGAGAGTCACTTGTAGCACTTATGGAACCTGGGGATTTATTTGGGGAGATGCCCTTATTCCGTTCTGATGGACGTTCTGCGGAAGCTAGGGCATTGGAAGACTCATCTGTGATAGTGATTCCTTACTCTCCTGTCCGGAACTTATACGAGGAGAATCCTGTTTTGTTATGGCGGGTTCTTGACATGTTGGTTGATCGCTTGAAAAGTACTGACATAGCGCTTGCAGACACAATGTTTTTGGACGTTACCGGTCGAACTGCAAAGAGGTTATTAGAAATGGCAGGCGACTTAGATGAGTTCCAGCTTCCCATAACTCAGGAAGAGCTAGCTGGAATGATTGGCGCTTCACGCGAGAGAGTCAACAAGTCAATTTCTTCTTTCATAAGATTAGGTTGGCTTTCGCAGAATGGAGAGAAATACGTCATCCTTGACCGCAAACAATTAGAGATCCGGTCTACGTAAAAACTGCTTATTGCCGGCGGAAGAATTCGTTAAGTTTCTTAACCGTAGGATGGTTTTTGGAGTTATCAGTAGGTTCATTATCCGGGTTGAATAATGCGGTTTTCATCCCAAGGACTGCAGCTGTATCCAATAAATTGGTAGCGTTATCTAGGACGAGACAAGATTGATAAGCGTGACCCGATGCTCGGTACAGGATTTCAAAGGCTGCAGGGTCAGGTTTCCTCACTCCTGTCTCGGCACTAACTATCCACGGATTAACTCCTTGTAAGCCATACATGTCTCTAAGTCCATATGACCATGTGGCAAAATCATTTGTCACTACGGAGACTGCAATACCCCTTTTGTGAAGGTTTCTTAAAAAATCTTTAGCGCCAGTTCGGAAACTAAAGCTTTCTAAGTATTTTTTATCGATGTCTTCAGTGTTTCCTGGTACTCCAACTTGTTTCCAGAACTCTGAGGTTTCTACCCTTCCAAGTGTTCCTTCCCTGTGCAGTTCTGCAAGGTCTTCTTGATTGATCTCTCCCCCATTGCTCTCAATGAAAATTCGTAAGTGTTCTTGGGGGTCCATCCCTTGTTTGAAAATCACTCCGTGGAGATCCATTACCAGAAGTTGCAACTGCGGATCCGAATTTGGTGTATTTATGCGGTTTTCGCCCTCAACGCCAGGTATCTGTTGGGTAACTGAAGTTGGGCGTCTTTGTAAGCGTTTTTTTTCAAACCGGAGATCTAGGTACCAGTTAAGTAGGGCTAAAATTATTGAAAGGATAAGCAAGGCGATAATTGCCCAAACAACCCAATCTAAGACTTGAGCAATTCTATGTTCGCTCTCCCCTGATGCATCAATAATTCTTTGTTCCCCTAGTGGGATGTCAAAAGTTTTTCCATCACTGTCATCAGGAAGATTCACAACAACTCGGAAAGAGACAGTGTCTTCTAACGGAACCCCTAAAGTTTCTTCAAGGGTTTCTCTTGAGATCCCAAGTGGCGGCTCCTCCAAGAGATCGTTCAATGCGGTATCGGTGAATATCTCAAATCCTTCTGTTAAGTCAACATTTCCTATAACAGAGTATGACCGTTTTTTTTCTGAAGTTTCAGTCTGTATCTCCCAGTCTTTGAATGTTTTATTTGAACTCGTTAACTCATTAAGGACTGTTTGTAGATCTTCAGAATTAGAAAAAGATTTTGTAGCTTCAAACCAATCACGTCCGTCGGCTCCTCGTCCTGCATTTTGGAAACCCCACCCACTGTTTGCAAGGTCAGATGTTTGTAGTACAGTTTCAAGATCCTGAAATACAACTTGCTCTCGAGCAGCTACGTCAAGCCCTACCCCTGCTGTGACCGTACCTGAACCGTTTTTCTCTACGTCAATGACTACCCGGAGTTGAAGATTGCAACCAGCTACAAAAAATAGCAATGCAACTAATCCTGAGAATAGTGTGAGAGATTTACAACGCACTATTGCATATTAACGCCATGAGGCAAATAGTCCGAATATCGTCTAGTTAAATGGGAAACTATTCCGCTGCGATGAAATCTTCTACAGAAGGAGGTTCAAATCCTTCGACGGCATTGAAAACGATTTTGCTACCAGTTTCATCATCTTCTTGAGAATCTACATCTACGACAATGATCTGACCTGCCGTAAATTCTTTCAATAAAAGTCTTTCTGATAGCGGATCCTCAACTAGTCGTTGTATTGCTCTTCGTAACGGTCTTGCTCCCAGTTCTGGGTCGTATCCCTTCTCAGCTAGGTAACGTTTAGCTTCAACAGTGACTTCTAGTCCCATACCTTGATTTTCAAGTTGATCAGTTACTCTTGCAACCATGAGGTCAACAATTTGTGTGACTTCACTCTTTGACAACTCATGGAACACGATCACTTCGTCAACTCGATTCAGGAATTCTGGTCGGAAGTGATCTTTGAGCGACTCGGTCACTTTATCTTTCATTCTTTGGTAAGTAACTGATTCATCATTTTTAGTGAACCCAAGATTCGCTTTACGTAGATCTCGAGTACCGAGATTTGAAGTCATAATGAGAACTGTGTTTCGGAAATCAACTGATCGCCCCTGACTATCTGTGAGCCTTCCTTCTTCAAGGATCTGAAGGAGTGTATTAAAGACATCAGGATGTGCTTTTTCTATTTCATCAAATAATACAACTGAGAATGGTTTTCTTCGGACGGCTTCAGTTAATTGCCCTCCTTCTTCATACCCTACATAACCTGGAGGTGAGCCCATCAGTCGACTTACGGTGTGTTTTTCCATGTACTCTGACATGTCTAGACTAATCAATGCTTGTTCATCCCCAAATAGGAACTCCGCTAGAGTTTTCGCTAGCTCTGTTTTCCCGACCCCCGATGGTCCTAGGAAAATAAATGAGCCCGATGGTCTTTTGGGATCTTTAAGACCTGCTCTTGTTCTGCGAATCGCTTGGCTAACTGCTTTAATACTATCTTGTTGCCCGATGACCCTTTTGTGGAGTTCTTCTTCCATTCGAAGCAACTTTGCGGTTTCTTCTTCGGTGAGTTTATAAACAGGGATTCCAGTCCAAACGGAAAGCACTTCCGCTATGGCTTCCTCGTCTACTTCATCAAAGAAGTCAACGCCTGATTCTTTCATTTCTGACTCCATGCCTTCTTTTTTATTGAGGAGTTCTTTTTCTCTATCTCGGAGTTGGCCAGCTTTTTCAAAATCTTGTGCTTCAACTGCAGCTTTTTTATCTTTTGTGACAATAGTTAATTCATTTTCTATTTCTTTAAAATCTGGAGGAGTCTCCATTCGTTTTAGACGTAACCGTGACCCAGCTTCATCTATGAGATCTATGGCTTTATCAGGTAGATGGCGGTCGGAGATATATCTATCAGCCAGATTCGCTGCAGCGACCAAAGCCTGATCAGTTATCGTGACTTTATGATGCTCTTCGTACCGATCTCTAAGTCCTTTCAGAATTTCAATTGTGTGAGAGACCGAGGGTTCATCAACTATTATTTTTTGGAATCGACGTTCAAGAGCTGCGTCTTTCTCTAAGTGCTTTCTGTATTCATCAAGGGTTGTAGCCCCAATTGTTTGCAATTCTCCTCGAGCAAGCATCGGTTTCAGTATTGATGCAGCATCAATCGCTCCCTCAGCCGCTCCGGCCCCTACGAGCGTATGGAGTTCATCAATAAAAAGAATTATGTCTCCACGGGTTCGAATTTCCTTTAAGACTTTCTTTAGCCTTTCCTCAAAGTCACCTCTGTAACGTGACCCAGCTACCAGAGCTCCTAAATCAAGGGTGTATAGTTGCTTCCCTCTCAGAGGTTCAGGCACATCATCAATTGCGATCGAACGAGCAAGGCCTTCCACGATCGCTGTTTTTCCTACACCCGGCTCTCCTACGAGTACGGGGTTGTTCTTTGTCCTTCGGCTGAGAACCTGCATCACTCGCTCGGCTTCTCTTGATCTTCCTATGACAGGATCTAATTTTTTTTCTTTAGCTAACTGGGTTAGATTCCTTCCGAATTGATCTAGGACCATTGACGTTGTGGAGTCACCACCCCTTCCACCAGTACTTGCACCCGCTCGTTCTCCTCGTCTGCCGCCTTCGCTTTCTTGGTCACCTGTCCCTGAATATCCGGAAAGCAACTGAATCACTTGTTGACGGACCCGAGAAAGATCAGCACCCAGCTTTGTGAGTACTTGTGCCGCTACCCCTTCTCCTTCACGAATTAATCCAAGGAGGATGTGTTCTGTTCCAATGTAATTATGACCAAGTTGAAGAGCTTCTCTAAGGCTTAGTTCAAGTACCTTTTTTGCTCGTGGGGTGAAGGGAATGTGCCCACTAGGCGAAGACCCTCCTTGACCGATGATCTCTTCCACTTGGTCCCGAACAGCTTCCAAGGAGATACCAAGAGATTCAAGTGCTTTCGCAGCAACACCTTCTCCTTCATGGATCAAACCAAGAAGAATATGTTCAGTACCGATGTAGTTGTGGTTGAGCAAACGTGCTTCTTCTTGAGCTAAAACAACTACTCTCCGAGCTCTATCCGTAAATCTCTCGAACAAAAAATTACCCTTTCGTAATGATTCTAATTTAAGTGTACCCCGCGCCTGATTTAATGTCAGAACGTGTAAGGAGAGACTAATTTCCTCTCCGCCCTCTTTACAACACCAGAAAGGGGCATTTTCTTCCAAAATAGGGGAAAAAAATATCGTGAACGCAAATAATTTAGAACTTAAAGCCAATCTTGCTCTGTATTTGCTATTTACGCGTGTCGTCAGATAGTAATGAGCCATACACTTTGATGTCATGGCCCTTGTATCTTCTCTTTCGATTCTTCCAACATTGGAAGATGACTTACATGATCTTGAAGAGAAACTACGCTATTCTGTTATCGCTGAAGATAGCTATTTAACTGAAATAGCTAGTCATTTAATCACTGCTGGTGGGAAAAGGGTACGCCCTGGCTTTACGATCGCATCAAGTGGAGTGCAGTCCCCTGAAGCCATACCAGCTTCTAAAGATGTTCTTCTGGGTGGAGTTGCTGTAGAACTAGTGCATTTGGGGTCCCTATATCACGATGACGTAATGGACGAAGCTGAAATGCGGCGTACAGTTCCATCCGTTAACGCTATTTGGGGTAACTTAACGGCAATTCTTGCAGGTGATTTTTTACTAGCACGCGCATCTGAGATTGCTGCTTCTCTAGGAACCGAAGTGGCTGGATTGTTAGCAAAAACTATAGGGGAACTGTGTGAGGGCCAGATCCTTGAATTGCAATCCACTTTCAAAGTAGATCGTACTGAAGATAGCTACGAGCGTTCCATATCTGGGAAAACTGCGTCTCTTCTGGCTACAGCTTGTCGTATCGGTGGGCTGACAGCTTCCCTTTCTAGAGATACCGTCGATGTTCTCACTTCGTTTGGGCATTCCTATGGAATGGCATTCCAAATCGTTGATGACATTCTTGATCTAGTTGCGACCGATGAACAACTTGGGAAACCTTCTGGTAATGACCTGATGGAAGGTGTCTATACTCTCCCAGTTATTATTACCTTCTCTACAGAGTACGGTGATGCTCTTAAGGAACTACTCGGCAAAAAGATTAGTGTTGAAGAAAGAAATCAGGCAAGAGAGATGATCCGTTCAAGTGGAGGCGTAGCTGAAGCTCTTTCACGGGCTAATTTCTGGACTGGGAAAGCAAGTTCAGCACTTAATGATTTACCTGATTCTGAAGCAACTGAAGCACTTCGTGCTGCAACAAGTCACCTAATTCAAAGAGCAGCTACTCCAGTAATTAATTAGCTTTAAGACGCTATGTGGGCGTTTCAGAAACCCGAAGTGGAATTTCTATTATTACTCAGGGCGTAAGGTTGGGAAAAGTACAACGTCTCTAATTGTCTGTACATCTGCGAGAAGCATAACTAGGCGGTCTATTCCTATGCCTATCCCTCCAGTAGGTGGAAGTCCAAACTCTAACGCCCGCACATAGTCTGTATCTAAACCCATTGCTTCTTCATCTCCGGCTTTGCTTTTTTGTAATTGGTCCTTAAAGCGATCCATTTGTTCTTCTGGGTCAATGAGTTCTGAAAATCCATTTAGAATTTCTCTTCCTGCTACTATCCCTTCGAAACGTTCGGTGTACCCAGGTTTCTCTCTATGATCTCTGGATAGTGGAGATACTTCTTTAGGGTATTCAGTCACGAAGCAAGGGTCCCATAGGTTAGGCTCTACTGATTTCTCATATATTTCAAGAATTAGTTTCCCTGGTCCGTATTCGGTTTCGTATTCAATGCCTAACTTGTCGCAAAGTGCTCTGAGTTCTTTGATTGGGGTTTCAAGTGAGATATCTTCTTGCACATACTCTTTGATCAATTCAACCATAGAGGCTCTTCTCCATGGCGTCGAAAGGTTTAGTTCTTTACCCCCAAATGAAACAAGGGTTGAACCTGTAAGTTCTACGGCGAGGAATTCAATGAGTCCTTCTGCTAATTTCATGATGTCTTCCCAGTCGGCATACGCTTCATACAGTTCAAGCATTGTAAATTCAGGGTTATGTTTGCTTGAAAGCCCTTCGTTTCTAAAGACTCTTGCTATTTCAAAGACTTTTTCAAAACCACCAACAATTAGCCGTTTGAGGTATAGCTCAGGAGCGATACGTAAATACAGTTCAATATCAAGAGCGTTGTGGTGTGTTGTGAAAGGTTTTGCTAAAGCTCCGCCAGGGATCGGATGAAATACTGGTGTCTCTACTTCCATAAAAGACCTTTCTTCCAACCATTTTCTAGTAAGAGATATGAGGCTACTCCGAAGAATAAAAGTTTTTCTGGCTTCATCTGTTACCCAAAGATCTACATATCGTTGACGGTATCTCGTATCCGGGTCGCTTATTCCATGCCATTTATCTGGGAAAGGGGTTTGCGTTGTTGCAAGCACTACCCAATCCGAAACTTTTACAGAAAGCTCACCGCGTTTTGTTTTCATGACTTCGCCCGTGACCCCAATCCAGTCTCCGAGATTAAGCGCGACGAATTTTTCGAAATCTGGAGTTACTTTTGATGGGGCAAAAAGCTGGATTCGACCGGTTCCATCCTGCAGTACCCCAAATGCAATTTTCCCTTGGTCACGGCGCAACATCATTCGTCCAGCAACAGAAACTGTAATTCCTGAACCTGTACCGTCCTCTAGAGAATTATGGCTATTAATCAGTTCTTCTACTGTGGCTGTTTTGTCAAAATTGTATGGTGTTTCCATGTCTCACAAGTGTCGCAGGGACAAGACAGGATTGCTGTGATTTAACAAAGATCTCTTAAGCGGTGTTTATTCCTACTAGAGCATTTATGTTGTCAATCAAACGAGCGGATCCGACTCTCACGGCAACTAGAATCCGTGTTTGTGCATCTACTGTCGTAACTGGTTCAAGAGAGTCGCCATTAACTACTTCAACATAATCAATAGATACAAGGGAGGATTTCTGAAGTTGCTCAATAATGGAGTCTTTTAGTAATTGTGATTGCCTTTCTCCCGATTTAACTTTTCCATGGGCGTAGTGAAGTGCCTGGGGTATGATCGCGGCGACTTCTCTTTCATCATCAGAGAGGTACACATTCCTACTTGAAAGAGCTAACCCATCATCATCGCGGATAATAGGACATCCAATTACTTCAACTCGATATGAAAGATCTGTGACCATTTTCTTAATGATTTGAAGTTGTTGCCAGTCCTTTTCACCGAAATATGAACGACAAGGTCCCACTATGTTAAATAATTTTGATACCACTGTTGCCACGCCAGAAAAGTGAGTTGGGCGAGTAATCCCTTCTAAAACCGAAGAAAGGACAGTGACCGAAATTGAGGTAAGTACGGTATCGCAAAACATTTCTTCATTCGCAGGCGTGAAGAGCTTAGTTGTTCCAGCTTCTAGGCAAAGTGAAGAATCTTTTTCTATATCTCTTGGGTAAGTAGATAGGTCTTCATTTGCGGCGAATTGAAGAGGGTTGACAAATATTGTTGTTATCACAACATCATTTTCTGCTACTGCTCGTTTAATCAACGAGAGATGTCCTCTGTGAAGGAACCCCATCGTAGGGACAAGACCAATTGACTTCCCATCAGCTCTCATCTGATCTAGAGAATTCTGAAGTTCTGCAGGATCTGTTATTAACTCCATAATTCCTATTCTTCTAGTCCGTTTTGTGTAGTAAGGCGCTTAATTTCCTCAACTAAACTTTTGTATAAATTTAATTCTTCTTTAGGTAAAGATTCTAGGTGCGACTGAAGCGTTTCTTCATCTTTTCTTGTTGCTGGTCCAGTTAAAGCTTCCTTTGGACTGAGCGTAGAAACTGATTCCATGCTTCCTTTTGAAAGGTTTAAGAATGCCTCAAATGGAACATTTATGTGAGCAGCTAAGCGTCTTACTTGCTCTAGCAGTACCACAAGATGATTTGATGCTATACACGCTGTTGCGTGGTACAACGTTCTATTTGAGTCGGGAAGATTGAATCCGGTTCCGCCAAGCGTTTTGACTATCTTTCCCATAAATGGGTCACCGGCAACTGCAAACCATGCATTATTGAGTAACCTTTCTTTTCCTATTTCTGGGTTCGGTAATGAGACGAGAGGGTGAATCGACCCGATTCTCTCGTGTGGTTTAAGACTTTGGAGACTCATTGATCCAGCAATATGGGCGATCACGGCTTCACATTTAGGTATTTGACTAGCAACAGTAGATATCTCTCTATCTGGAGTAGTTATTAGGATAAGATCAACGCCTTTGGAAACGTCAGAAAGGTCATCGTCTCTTCCAAGGGGATCTTTCATGTTCCAACCTTTGCTTGTCAAAGCCTCAAAGAAACTTTGACCTGCTCTCCCCGGGCCAACAATTTGCACAATAGGGGAAGTCACCAGTCTTTGACCCGTCTAACTTCGCCATCGCCAGGATCCTCCCACTCTATGAGAAACTCTGGAGCGAGTTCACCCAGTGGAACCATGACAAAAGCTCTTTCTTTCATTCTTGGATGAGGAACGATTAGGTCAGGTTCAGTTACCTCTTCATTTTCTACCCATAGAATGTCTACATCTAAGGTTCTCGGACCCCAGCGGATATCTCGCAACCGATTAGCTTTCTTTTCAAGATCTTGAGCATGCTCAAGAAGTTCTCTTGCTTTCCGTTCTGTTGAAAGTTCTATCACTATGTTTAAGTAACAGTCCTGTTCCACACCTCCGATGGGATCAGTCTCATACAGTCCAGATACTCCTTGAAGATCTGTGAAGGTTCCAACCGCTTCTCTTAGATACGCTTCTTTATCACCAAGGTTTGAACCTAGTCCTAGAAATGCTTGACTCATTGTTTCGCTCTATTCCAGAATTTGCTCTTCGGCCTGTAAAGCTTCTAATTCTGCCAGCCTCTCCTCTTCTTGTGCAATCATTTCTTCAGGTGTGGGGAGGCTTTCGGAAGCAGCTGCAATTTCTCTGCCATTTGGTCCTATAACTCGTTGTAAAGTTTTTTCCATTTTTGTCACAGCTTCAGGTACCGTTTCAATGAATCCATTCCAGACAAGGTATCCAGCCATCGTCCCACCGACCGTATCTCCTACTTCTTCATGGTGGAGTAATAGGCGTTCCCCATTTTTTATTAATTTGTTCAAATCGGAATAAAGGACACTCAGCACTGTATTTAGATGGCCGCCGATACCTACTGGTCTGTGCACATAGTCGATATCAAACTCTTCATAATTATGAAGATTGTGGGTAGCAGGTATTATCGAAATTACCCGTTTGAAATCATTTCTCCTAATCCAAATAAGCTCTTCAACTCTGCGGACCTTCCTGTGCTGTGGGCCATAGCCACCTGGGCGTTCACAAACTGCAAGCCGGTCTTTAACAATCCATATGAGGCTTCGAGGTTGTATACCTTCAGCCCATTTCCCCCTCATGTTTAACTGTCGCAAACCTGTATCTCCATATCTTTTCTTTGTCCAATAGCAAATTTTAGTACGAGAAGTGCAGGTTTCGCATTGGAAATGGCCATCTTTTTAGTGTTTGAGTAAAAATAATTTGTAAAGATATTTGGGGTATTTCTTCCTTATTCTTCTTCGTAGCTCCATAAGTCAGGGAGATTTCGGTAGCGCTCTGCTACATCAAGCCCATACCCAACAACGAAATCTGGTGGGATTTCAAACCCGATGTATTTCAGTCCAAGTTCATTGGCCTGTCTTCCAGATCGTAGAAGAAGGGCGCAAATTTCAAGTGAAGCCGGACCTCGAGACTCAAGATTCTTTCTTAGATAGTTAAGGGTTAATCCACTATCAATGATGTCTTCTACGACAATGACATGACGGCCGGTTAAGTCAATATCTAAATCTTTAACGATTCTTACAACCCCACTGGTTTTCGTCGCATTCCCATATGAAGAAACAGCCATAAAATCAAATTCAACTGGTAGAGAAATGGCTCTTGCCAAGTCCGCCATATATATGAAAGCTCCTTTAAGAACGCCAACCAGAAGAGGGGCGGAGTCAGCGTAATCTTCAGTGATTTTCTGTCCTAATTGCGTAATTCTTTCTTGAATCTGTTGCTCTGTAAGAAGGACTTTACCTGGGGGTTTTAATGGTTCTGTCATGACTTCGGAACCCTAACGCAGATATTGTTATGAAACATGCATGATCTAATTTTCTTCTGGAGGTTCGATTCGAAGGATACGATTTGTTCGAGCTACTCTCCAACCTCCACCAATTTCAGTAGCTAGTGCTTCCAATCGGGCAACCTCTAATACTCGTTCAATTGTTGCAAGATCAGGAGGGTGATCGTTGTTTCGTGTCTCCCAAATCCAATTTCTAATTGCCTCTCGGGCGAGCGCAGGATGGATTTCTAGTAATGTTTCACAATCGGTCGGGTCGATGTTTTTTGTTTGTTGAGTAATGAAATCCGCTCCAGACCGTAGGAGATCTGCTTGACGAGAAAGCAAAGGTACTAGATCTCGGTCCGCTATCTCATTTAAGAGTGGTAAGGCTTCGTGGCGGATACGGTTTCGTCGAAATGCAAGGTCTTTATTCGAAGGATCAGTAAAAAAATCTATTTTAAGTTCTTGGCATAGTTCCACAGTTTCTGAACGGCGAAGGCTCAAAATGGGTTTACTTGCAGAAGGGCGCATGCCACTTAAACCGTGCCAGGCACTCCCTCGAATTAATGCTAAAAGTATTGTCTCTGCCTGGTCGTCAGCGGTGTGACCCGTTAATACCCCATCGGGGAGGACCCCATACCTAGCCAATCGAGCTCTTGACTCTAGGTTCGGTCCTTGTGCAACTTCCACTTTTTTTGATTCGAAGTCAGCATCAAACCTTTTCGCTGCGTCATGGACTAGATCCGCTTCTTTTTCTGACTCGGGTCGAATGCCGTGGTGCACATGGATGGCTTTCACTTTTTGCCCAGTGAATGAAGCTAATGCAAGGAGCGCCATAGAATCTGCCCCGCCGGAAACAGCACACGCTAGGGGGCCTTCTGGAAATGTGCATTTTTTTAAAAGTTCCTCAGTTAAATTCATCATTTTTCTCCAGATCAGTACTGGGTTTAGATATTGTCAGCTTTATCTGTTGTGATTCGGTCTATCCATAACTGTGGTGATTGTATTTCATCCATAGAAGGAAGGTTCTCAGGCTTTTCCCAAGCATGGTTTAGTAACGTTGTCCCGCCACTTTCCTCAATTTTTTCGATAAAGAATTCTCCAGCTTGGTATTGATTAAGTTTTGCTTCAAGCCCAACAATCTTTTGAAATATTCGAGAGAATCCTTTAGCCGAGTTTCTTCGGGCACGAAGAGTTTTAGCGAAATACTCTGCGCTTGGGATAAGTCCTTCTCCTGCTCGGTCCATTGTCACATCTCCATGACCTTCTAAGAGACTCATCATCCCAGAAATCTGGTTCAATGTTTGGCGTTGTTCAGGTGTTGTGAGAAGACCTGGTAGACCACCATCAGCAAAAACGTCTTCTCCTGATTTCTTAGCTTCAATTATTCGTTTCGCTGCTTCGCGAAACATTTCAGGGTCTGGGTCTACTGTCTCTAAGGTTTGGTTAACGAGTCCTAAAAAATGTTCACGCAACCATGGGACTCCAGTAAATTGAGCCCGGTGAGTGCATTCATGCAGTGCTAACCAAAGTCGAAATTCTTCTGGGGGAAAACCATATTTTTTCTCAATATTTAAAACATTGGGACCTAGATAATAGACAATATCTTGGTCTTCTGGATTCTCATCTTCAATGATTAATAAGTCATATTGTCCAAGTACACGTCCTGACATCCACCCCAACAAGAGACCCATTTCTGCTCCGCTTGCTTTAGCCCCTATCTCAGACAGAAATGAGGTTTCTTTGGAAGCTAGCTTTGTTGCTAACGGTTTTAGGAGTCGCTGGAATGAATCGATATTAGCTTCAATCCACATAGGACGATCAGCTACTCTACCTCTTGCATTTCCCATATCAGATTTCAAACCAGTTGTTTCTGCTACTAGTTCCTCAGCTTGGGCTGTGAAGCGCTCAAAATCTGGTGCCAAAGTTGCGTAGTGGTAAGAGGAAACAGAGTCGTTTCT
>JASLWO010000052.1 GCA_030740795.1 Acidimicrobiales bacterium
AAATGGACCTAGTGTCGCATCAATTGTTTTTCCAAGAACCTCATGTTCCCAGTAGCTAAAAATTTCTCTTCGGAATAAACGGTTTTCTAAGCGTCTCCGCTCTCTGTGTTCAACCCCATGCAAGTCCAAAAGTGTATCGGCCATGACTACAGCGCCTTCTGTGTATCCTGCCTGACGAAGTTCTTTAGATCTGAACGCATCACGAACTTGGGACCACGATGTCAACAAAATCTTTCCCATGTTATTTCCGTCCTTTTTTTCAGAATCTATATTTTCAGGATAGGTTTTTGAAAGTGATTAATCCAGTTGGAATAGTTGAGAATTTTATTAAATCCATTGAGTCTATGGACATGTCGGATATTATGTCCTTTTTCGATGATAGATCCACATGGCAAAATGTTCCCCATGATCCCGCTGTCGGGATTTCTCAGATCAAAGAAATGTTTCAAACTATCGTTCAGCGAAGCTCACAAATTAAATGGGACATCAAATCAGCATCGTTCGGAGAGGAAATAGCTTGGGTAGAACGGATTGACCGTTTTTGGATTGATGGAACTGAATACGCAGTTCGATGCAACGGCGTATTCGAGTTTGATACAGAACTAGGCATAATTCTATCGGTTAGGGATTACGTAGATTTAGGTGAGTGGAGATCAAGGCTAGTTAACGCCAATCTGTAAAGAACTCTCCATCTATTCCCCATACGCTTTATCCCAAGTTAGGATTTCGTCTCCCCAATTTCCTACTTTCCATCCAGGGATTTCGTCATGGCTTGGCCACGTGTCATCAAACACGACTCTTTGCCCACGAGATATGACAGTTTCTATTCGATTTTTGTCATTAAGAATCGAGATGTCCTCACATGGATTACCGTCTACAATAAGCAAATCAGCCAGTTTCCCTTCTTCAAGCGTCCCTAATTGATCTTCCATCAACATTGTCCAGGCACCATTTTTAGTTGCCGTCGTAATTGCTTCAATTGGAGTTAAACCAAGTACTTCAACAAAAACCTCAAGTTCTCTAGCATGCCAATGGCCATATGGGGTCAAAGCAAAACCACTTTCTGAACCAGCAATTATTCTGACTCCATTATCGTAAGCCTTTCTAACCATTTTCGCAGTTTGTTCTATTTCGCCACGGAAGATATCTTCCATTCCGGGACTCGCCCCTACCTTCGAACCGAAATCAGCAAGGTTTGCTAAAAAGGTAAATGTTGGACAAATTGATGCCCCATTGTCGATAATTGCTTCCAAACCCGCTTCATTCATGAACGAGGCGTGCAAAATTAAATCAACCCCTTCTTCTGCACAAATTTGAATGCTTTCTGCCTCACGGCAATGCGCCATCACCGGAACTGAAAGTTCATGAGCGGCTTGGCATGCGGCTCGAATTTCTTCTCGGCTCCAAACCATTAACTCTCCGCTTCTACCGGGGATTGACCCAGTGGCATGGATCTTTATCCAATCAGCTCCATATTTGATATGACGTCGAGTCCATTGAATAACTTCATCTTTGCTATTCACTACCTGTGCATAGCCGATTGTTCCTTCATCTGGGATTAATCTCCCCGCCGTGCCTCCAACAGCGGTTAAAAGAGCTTGATATCCCGCTTTAATGCGAGGCCCTTCAGTAACGTTCGCATTTACGGCATCTCGTAAAGCCGGACCAATTCCATGTACGCTATCGGGGTCAACAAATGAGGTTATTCCCGCTCTCAAAATTTTCTTTAAATTCTGAGCAGTAACGAGAGCTACTAAAGTCGGGTCACGGTGAAAAAAAAGTTCATCATTTGATTGAACATCATCAAAGGAACAATGGAGATGAGAATCTATCAAGCCGGGCATGATGGTTTTCCCAGATGCATCTATTCCAATAAATTCCTCACCTTCAGCGATTAGTCTTTCTTCTTTGATTTCTTTGACTGAACCTAAAGCAATGATTTTGCCATCTCTTATATATATTGAATCGTTTGGTTTCGGCGGCGAACCAGTTCCATCAATAAGTGTTCCGCCAGAAATCAGCAAGTTTTCTTCCATAAGACTAGGTTAGATGAGAACGGATGGAAACGAAAGGAAATCTAATGATCAGGCATTGCGTGTTGCTAAAATTTTTACCTGACACATCTAGCGAGTCTAAGCAAGCGGCTTTGGAAGGCATACGGGATTTACCCAGCCACATTCCTCAAATTATTTCCTACTCCGTAGGTTTTGATTCAAACCTGCGAGATGATAATTTTGACTTAGCGGTTGTCGGGGATTTTAAAAATACTGAAGATTATTTGATCTACGCTTCACACGAGAAACACTTGGAGATAATATCTGACTTGCTTGCCCCACACCTTGCCAGCCGTAGTGCCGTCCAATATGAATTGTGAGAAGATATGAGTTTTCGAATTGAAATAGAAAAAGACGAATGCATGAGTTCAGGGAAATGCGTTGCTGACTACCCTCAAATGTTCAATTTTGATAATGAGGAACTTGCTGAGCTAAAAAAAGATGGCAAGTTGAATAATGAACAGATCCTTAAAGCTGCGAGGAATTGTCCAAGCAGAGCTATTCTTGTTTTTGATCAAGACAACAACCAAATAAGTTCATGAAATCATTAATTGTGACTGGCGGAGGCTCGGGACTGGGAAAAGTCATAGCTGAACATGCAGTTGAAAGTGGTTATCGAGTGGGAATTCTTGACGTCGATGAGGAAGCAGTTCAAACGACAGCTAACGAAATAGACCTTCCAGAAAAGGTAATTCCTTTAGTTGCTTCTGTAACTTCAGAAGAGCAAATCCAAAACGCCCTCAATGCCTTTGAAGCAATACCGGATGCTTGGATAAATAACGCTGGCATTGTCAAATTCGGCCCCTTACTTGATCAGCCCCTTGAAGATTGGAGATCCGTAGTTGATGTAAACCTAACTGGGACATTCATCGCATCACGAACTGTCGCTAAGCAAATGAAAGACAAAGGAGGAGGATCAATCGTTAATCTCACTTCAATAAATGGAATATCAGCTGGTACTAACTCCGGAGCTTATGGTTCAACGAAATCAGCAATTTCGTTATTAACGCAACAAATGTCAATTGAGTGGGGAAAATTTGGAATTCGCGTCAACTCTCTTGCTCCTGGTCTCATAGATGGTGGAATGTCTGAGCCGATATATGCAAATCCGGAGTTCAGAAAAATACGAACAGAGAAAGTACCTATCGGCAGACTGGGACTACCCAGTGACGTCGCCGCTGCTGTTTTGTTTCTTTGTTCCGAAAATGCAGATTACATTACAGGACACGAACTTGTAGTTGATGGGGGCATTATTAATTCTATTATTGCAAATCTTCCTAGGCCATCTAGCGTTGATTCGGTAGGGTTAGATGGGGATTGAAACGGAGATTTCAGTCAAAGTCGCCCCTCATCATATTGACTGGGAAACTTTACTGTGGGTCGCAGTAATTGCAGATGAGTCACCTAGTTTCTCTCATTTTTGGAACTTCGACCATTTCTACCCTATCCAGGGGGATACAAGAGGGCCATGCCTTGAATCGTGGGTAACTCTCACCGCAATCGCACAAGCAACTAAGAGAATCCGTATTGGATGCATGGTAAATGGAATCCATTACCGGCATCCTGCAGTAGTAGCGAATATGGCATCGGCCTTAGACATTGTCAGCGGAGGAAGATTTGAATTGGGCCTAGGTGCAGGCTGGAATGAAGAAGAATCCTCCGCATATGGGATTGAACTTGGATCTCTAAAGGAACGATTTGATCGTTTTGAAGAAGCACTAGCAATAATAACGTCTTTAATCTCAATGGAATCAACTACTTTCTCGGGAGAATTCTTTAACCTTCAGGATGCGCTCAATGAACCGAAGGGGCCTCAACAACCGCTTCCAATTTGTATAGGCGGAACAGGCGAAAGAAGAACACTTAAATGTGTAGCGAAACATGCTACCCATTGGAACTTGCCCTTTTTTGATCTTCCTGTTTTTCAAAAGAAGCACCAAATTCTAAAAAACCATTGCGAAGGAATTGGCAGGAACCCAAATGAAATTTCTGTATCCACACATGTACTCGCCGGACAAACTACTGAGTTAAAAGAAATATATGACCAAGTCGTTGAGCAATCGGAGGCTGGCATAGATCAGTCAATTATCTATTTCCAACCTTTGGTAGACCGTAACAAAATAGAATCAGTTCTTATATTCATCAATCAGGAATTTGGTTAAATGACTCGCCACAAAAACATTTTCAGACAAGAACCCAAACAATTCAAAGGGCAAGAAATCATTAATAAAAAATTTGTCAAAAAGTTCTTATTTGATGCTGATTTTCGAGAAACGAAACTGTCGTTCACGAATTTTGATTCGGCAATGCTCGAAGGAGCAAGATTTGATGATTCGGAATTGGAATCAGTGTCAATGCGAAATACGCATCTAGCTCATGCCAAATTCCGTAATGCTTTGATGATCAATGCTGACTTGAGTTACGACAGGACCACCCCTGATAGTAGGAACACATGCAACTACGCGGACTTCTCCAAATCAGATCTGAACCGATCCGATCTGTCACGGTGCCCTTTAACGTATGCAAAATTTGAATCAGCTTCATTAGCTAACACAAATTTTGACAGAGCAGTTTTGGTGGCTGCCGATTTCACCGGTGCTTGTAATTTTTCCTGTAGTTTCCGGTTTGCAAATTTGAGTAGAGCTCGATTAATTGGTGCTGATCTTCGTGGAGCAGACTTGAGTTTCGCGAATCTGTCAGGAGCCAACTTGAGGGATGCAATTTACGATGAAACAACCATATGGCGTGGCGCACGATACAACCAGCGAACTCGTTGGGTTGAGGGTGCACGGCGTCCCGCTCCGCTCTAGTCGTTAGCTAATGTAGGAAAATCCCGAGGTTGGCAATTTGCATTTCGCTATGTCTTTGAAACAAGCGACGAGAAAGCTTGTAAATGCGGGTCAGCGTAGCTCCCCTCAAGCAATATAGGCTGCAAACATACATGATCTGCGCCTGCGTCATAGTGAGAAGAAATCCGATCTTCAATTTTTTCAAGAGAACCCCAGGCAACGAAAGTATCAATGAATTGCGATGAAGGCTCATCTATATCTTCATCTGTAAATCCCAAGCGTTTCCAGTTGTTACGATAATTTGGAAGATTCGCATATATCCGAAGTGATTCTTTAGCAGCTCCATAAGCTATTTCTTGATTCGTAGTGATTACGACCTTTTGCTCTACACAAAGAAGTTTTTCATCCCCAATTATTTTTCGTGCTTGTTGAGTGTGTTCCGGGTTTGTCCAATATGGATGAGCTCCATCTGCCAGCTCAGCGGAGAGTTCAAGCATGCGAGGTCCTAGTGCAGCTAGTAAACAGATGGGTTGCTTTTCAGGCGGCCTTGAGGAATACGGTGACATATTCATCTGCTCAAGATACGCCCTCATTGCCTCTATAGGTTTTAAGTATTCCAACTGTCGTAAACCTGATACTAATGGTTCATGAGATACTCCTAAACCCAGGATAAACCTTCCCTTAGATTGTTCCGCAAGCGTCGAGGCGGCTTGCCTCATAGATCCTGGGTGGCGATGGTAGATATTCGCTATGCCGGTCGCAAAAACAATCTCAGTAGTGTTTTCTAACAACATAGCAATATGGGCAAAGGGGTCTCTTCCAGTTGTCTCTGGGATCCATAGGGTTGAATATCCTAGAGATTCTATTTCTTTGACGAATTCAATCGCTTTTTCTGACTCCATGCCATCTGTCGGGAACCAGATTCCCCTTGAACCAATTTCTTTTGCTTTCATTGGTTCATTCTAGAGCAATTTACTCACGCGCCTCAGAGGTTTACCAAATGATTATTGAAGTTCTAACCCTAGCTGAGTCCAGATTTCTTCTTTCTTGGCTTCAAATGTTTCTTCATCAATTTCACCATTTGCTTTGGCCGCGCTTAGTTCAGCGAACTGTTTGTAAAGTTCTTCTTCAGGTGGGCCTTCACTTAATGGCTCTTCTTCAGATTGTCTTCTTTCAGCCTTTTCTGCTCTTTTGGCTTCCTGTCGCTCTCTTTTGGTTTGTTCACGCTGGCGCTTACCCCAGCTCTCGCGTCCCTTGCTAGCCATCTAAATCACGTTTATACCGCTCGTACGTTTAGGGCCTCATCCC
>JASLWO010000053.1 GCA_030740795.1 Acidimicrobiales bacterium
AGGCTCCCGAAGAGCGCGAACGTGGTATCACAATTAATGTGGCCCACGTTGAGTACGAAACCGAAAACCGTCATTATGCACACGTAGATATGCCGGGACACGCTGACTACATCAAGAATATGATTACAGGAGCAGCACAAGTGGATGGAGCCATACTGGTTGTTTCAGCAGCAGATGGTCCAATGCCACAAACTCGTGAACATGTACTTTTGGCTCGTCAGGTAGGAGTGCCAAAAATTATTGTTGCCCTTAATAAAGTAGACATGGTCGATGATGAGGAACTTCTTGAACTAGTAGAAATGGAAGTTCGTGAACTTCTAGATGAATACGACTTCCCAGGTGATGAAACTCCGATTTATCCTGTTTCAGCGCTTAAAGCTCTAGAGGGTGACGCTGATGCTGCTGCACAGATCCTTGAACTCATGAACCAGGTGGATGAATATATTCCTCTTCCCGAACGTGATGTTGAAAAGCCTTTCCTCATGCCAATTGAAGACGTTTTTTCTATCACAGGACGAGGGACTGTAGTAACAGGAAAAATTGAACAAGGTGTAGTACATACCGGTGACGACATTGAAATCATTGGAATTAAAGAGACACAAACAACGACATGTACCGGAGTGGAGATGTTCCGCAAGTTGCTTGATGAAGGACAGGCCGGAGATAATATCGGAGCTCTTCTAAGAGGAATAGACAAGGAAGAAGTTAGTCGTGGTCAAGTGCTAGCTGCCCCTGGGAGCATTACTCCTCATACTAAATTTGAAGCAGAAGTTTATGTGCTATCCAAAGATGAAGGTGGTCGTCACAAACCATTCTTCTCAAATTATCGGCCGCAATTTTACTTCAGAACTACAGATGTAACTGGAACAATTAATCTTCCTGATGGAACTGAAATGTGTATGCCAGGAGACAATACTAAAATGGAAGTGGAGTTAATTGCTCCAATAGCCATGGATGAAGGTCTTCGATTTGCTATCCGTGAAGGTGGCCGTACAGTCGGTGCTGGCGCAGTAACGAAGATCACCGAATAGGCTAATTCCTCATGGCATCAGGACAAAAGATCAGAATTCGGTTGAAGGCCTATGACCATGAAGTAATTGATCAGTCGACCAGAAAAATCGTTGAAACAGTTCGAAGAACAGATGCAACCATCCGTGGCCCAATCCCACTTCCAACTGATAAACATAGGTTTACTGTCATAAGATCCCCGCATAAATATAAAGATTCCCGAGAACATTTTGAGATGCGAATCCATAAAAGGTTGCTTGATATCTTAAATCCGTCTGCAAAGACAGTGGATTCTCTCCAACGGTTAGATTTACCTGCCGGCGTAGACATTGAGATAAAAATTCAGCAATCATAATCTTTTAATGGCAGGAATCTAAAGAGTTTCAAAAAGTTAGACTTAACGCGGTAGAAACCTCTAAATTCCCCCTATTTCATTTGCATTACAGGGTTGGGCCTAGACCTATCTCTCGCTATGCTTGACCTCCGTGTATGAAGAGTGACCTCTACACAGATGTCCGGAAAAGCCAATAGTGAAATTGGAACTATCCAGCAAAGCAATAAAGCTACTTAGATTGAATTTAATTCAAATCAAAGTGCAAGAACGTAAACAATAGGAAAGACTGAGGATCCCTCATGACGGGAAAAGCGATTGTTGGCAAAAAGGTTGGCATGACACAAGTATGGGATGAAGATAATCGCGTTATCCCAGTAACGGTCCTTCAGGTTCCCCCATGCCGTATCGTGCAGATTAAAACTCCAGACCGAGACGGATATAGTGCCCTGCAAGTCACTCAAGGGTCGGTTGCAGAAAAGAAACTAAACCAAGCCCAACTAGGACATTTTGACAAAGCTGGAGTTAACCCTGGGAAACAACTTGTTGAACTTCGCGTTGACGATACAGAAGGTTACGAAATTGGGCAAGAAATCGCAGCTGACGTTTTTGCAGAAGGAGACATGGTTGACGTTTCTGCAGTGAGTAAAGGCAAGGGTTTCGCTGGAGTAATGAAACGCCATGGTTTCGCTGGGCAACGTGCAAGCCATGGAGCCCATAAAGTACATAGAAAACCAGGCGCTATTGGTCAATGTGCCACTCCTTCAAGAGTTTTTCAAGGAAAGAAGATGCCCGGTCGAATGGGATCGCAAAAGACAACGATCATGAACCTTACAATTGTGCGCTCCGATTCAGAAGGAGAAACAATTCTTATTAAGGGATCTGTTCCAGGACCACGTGGCGCAACGGTTGTTGTCCGCAATGCAGTTAAGGTCCCCGTAAGCTCAGGAGATAGCCAGTGAGCAAAGTTGATATTTTGAAATCAGATGGGGCCAAGGCCGGTTCCGTAGACTTAGATGAGTCTATTTTCGGTATAGAACCAAACATTCCTGTAATGCATCAAGTAGTAAATGGCCAATTAGCAGCGAAACGAGCAGGAACCCATAACACAAAAACTCGAGCAGAAGTCCGAGGAGGCGGAGCGAAACCTTGGAAACAGAAAGGGACTGGACGAGCTCGTGCAGGGTCATCAAGAATGCCACATTGGCGAGGCGGTGGAGTAGCCATGGGTCCTAAGCCACGAAACTATTCTCAGAAGACGCCGAAAAAAATGAAACGCTTGGCCCTTTTTTCAGCGCTTTCCGATAGAGCTGCTTCAAATAATATACTTATCGTTGATGCTTGGAGTTTCGAATCCCCAAGCACGAAAATAGCCAAAGATGCATTAAGCGCTATCGGCGCTACGGGTAAGGTTCTGTTAGTTATAAACGATGGTGATGTCACCACGGAAAAGAGTTTCCGAAACCTAGAAAATGTCCATGTCCTACCAGCCGGACAACTGAACGTATTTGACATTCTCGTAAGTGACTTCGTTGTCTTTACAGAAGACAATCTCCCCACAACAACTTCGATTTCCGAGAATAAGCCAATGGATAATGAGGTGGTTTCGTGATAGACGGTAGAGATATTCTTAGAAAACCAATTGTCAGCGAAAAATCATATGTGCTCATTGAAGAAAATGTTTACACCTTCGAAGTCCACCCTGATGCAACGAAACCACAAATTCGCGAAGCAGTAGAACAGATCTTTGGAGTTAGGGTTACGAAAGTCAATACTTTAAACCGCAAAGGCAAACGGAAGAGAAATCGACGAAATTTTTCTTACGGGAAAAGACCAGATCAGAAGCGTGCTCTTGTAACCGTCGCTGAAGGCGACTCTATTGAGTTATTTGATGTCTAGAGGAATGTATGGCTATTAGAAGACGTAAACCAACCAGTCCAGGACGAAGATTCCAAACTCAGGCTGATTTTTCAGAAATTACGAAAAGCGTTCCTGAGAAATCTCTCACTACCAGCAAACCAAAAACTGGTGGGCGAAACAATTACGGACGTAAGACTTCCCGGCATAGAGGTGGCGGACACAAACAGCTCTATAGACAGATTGATTTCCGCCGAGATAAGCCAGGAGTTCCAGCTACGGTTGCTTCAATTGAATACGACCCCAATAGAACTTGTAGAATAGCCTTACTCCATTATCACGATGGTGAGAAACGATACATTTTAGCCCCAAATGCTTTAACGATAGGAGAAGTAGTCCAGTCTGGGCAAGGATCAGAAATCAGGATAGGTAATGCGCTACCTCTCCGCTATATCCCGGTAGGAACAGTTATACACAATATTGAGTTACGACCAGGTGGCGGGGCAAAGATAGCGCGAAGCGCCGGTTCAAGTGTCCAACTTGTAGCGAAAGAAGGGGATTACGCCACTCTTCGTCTCCCGAGTACGGAAATGAGGAGAGTTCCGATTGATTCTATGGCAACGGTCGGCTCTGTAGGCAATTCAGAACATGAACTCATCAAAATAGGTAAAGCCGGTCGGAACCGCTGGAAGGGCAAACGACCACAAACTCGTGGTGTGGCTATGAACCCAGTAGATCACCCACATGGTGGTGGAGAAGGAAAGACATCAGGTGGCCGCCACCCTGTTTCACCGTGGGGAAAACCAGAATCTCGAACACGTAGCAAGAAGAAACAATCTCAGAAACTAATAGTCCGTCGCCGCCGAACAAGAGGCTCACGCCGATAAAGGAATTGATATGCCAAGAAGTCTAAAAAAAGGACCATTCGTTGATGCTCACCTTCTCAAAAAGATAGATGCGCTAAATGCGTCGGGATCGAAAGAAGTCATCAAAACGTGGTCAAGACGATCAACAATAATTCCAGACATGATTGGGCATACAGTTGCAGTTCATGACGGAAGGAAGCACGTCCCTGTATATGTCACAGAGACTATGGTTGGGCACAAACTTGGCGAATTCGCTCCTACAAGGACATTCAAGTTCCATGCAGGTCAAGAACGAGGGGTTCGTTAATCATGACTGCAACTAAGACCAACGAACGCCCAGGAACACGTGCTCAAATAAAGTACGTTCGCTCATCAGCATACAAAGTAAGAGAAGTCTTGAATTTAATCAGAACAAAATCTTATGCTGACGCTACAGATATTCTGGTATTCTCTGAGCGAAGAATCAGCGACACTGTACAAAAATGTCTTGACTCGGCTGCAGCCAACGCAGGGAATAACGACAGTATTCCTTCAGAAGAACTTTTTGTTTCGGCATGCTATGCCGATGAAGGCCCCACTCTTAAGAGATGGAGACCTAGAGCGAGAGGACGTGCAACAAGAATTCGTAAGAGGACTTGTCATATCACAATTATTCTCGGTCGCTATACCCCCGAAGAGCTTGACTCGATGCGTGAGCAAGCACTTCTTAAAGGTTCCGGAAGTCAGCAAAGCGCTTCAGAGTCGCGTAGACGAAGAGTGGAGAAATCTAAAGATACTAACGTTGACGAAGTAATGGAAGATCCTGCAGACTCTGAAGATGTATTGATAGAAGAAACAGATCAAGAAAACGTAGAAACACCAATTGAAGAAATTTCAGATGTTGAATCTAAAGAAACGGACTCTGAAACCGAACCATTTGGATCTGGATCGGCCAACGCTCTTGAAGACGGATCCGCTCCAAGCTCTGATTACATAGTTAAGGCGAAGATATCAACGAAAATCTACCACCCTGAGGAATCTTCTTTCTATGGGAGAACCAAAGCAGATGTTTGGTTCACGAGCGCTGAAGCTGCAGAAACCGCTGGATTCCGACTTCCAAATAGTATGCAAAAAAAATCCGACGATTCGGAAGAGACTAAAGAAGAGAGCGAAATGGAACAAAGCGATGATAATAATGACGAGGAGAATGAGTAATGGGTCAAAAAGTTAACCCCTATGGTTTTCGTCTAGGTGTCACCACTGATTGGAAGTCCCGATGGTTTGCCGATCGTGATTATGCAGATTTTGTCATAGAGGATTGGGAAGTTCGAAATTTTCTTATGACAGAACTTCCACATGCCGCTATTTCACGAGTAGAAGTTGAAAGAACTAGGGACAGATTGCGGATTGATGTCCATACAGCACGTCCAGGGATCGTTATTGGAAGAAAAGGAGCGGAAGCAGATCGGTTACGCGCAGGTCTCACAGAGATTACAGGAAATCCAAAAGTTCAATTAAATATCCAAGAAATAAAACAACCAGAACTTGACGCTGCTCTAATAGCTCAAGGGGTCGCTGATCAACTAGCAGGACGGGTTGCATTTAGAAGAGCCATGAAACGGGCCGTTCAAAATGCTCAGAAGGCAGGCGCTTTAGGCATAAGAGTACAGTGCTCCGGCCGATTAGGCGGCGCTGAAATGTCACGATCTGAATGGTACCGAGAAGGGCGAGTTCCTTTACACACTTTGCGAGCTGACATTGACTATGGGTTCCGAGAAGCTCATACAACATATGGAAGAATTGGCGTAAAGGTATGGATTTACAGAGGAGATATCCTTCCATATAAAGTCCAAGTAGAAGAGAAAATAGCCAAAGAAGCAGCTATGGCTGTAGGCGAAACTTCAGGACCAAGTCAAACTAAGCAAGTCGTTTCATCTTCCGCAGCAAGACTTAAAGCCTCTACAGAAACAGATGAAGAGAAAGAAAGCGATGAACTTGTACCTCTTGTCCAAGAAGCTGACCCTGAATTCGAAAAACTTCTTGACGAAGAAGAACAAATAGCGAAACTTACGAATCCCAAAAGCCAAACCCCAACATTTAGACCAGGGGAGGCCGACTAATGTTAATGCCGAGAAAAGTAGCTCATCGTAAACATCAACGAGGTCGCATGAAAGGCAACTCCAAAGGTGGAAATGAAGTCACTTTCGGAGATTACGGAATTCAAGCCCTTGAACCTGGCTGGATAACAGCTCGACAAATTGAAGCTGCTCGTATAGCTATGACACGTCACATTAAACGTGGAGGAAAGGTATGGATCAATATCTTCCCCGATAAACCAGTGACAGAAAAACCAGCAGAAACCCGCATGGGTTCAGGTAAAGGAAATCCTGAAAGATGGGTGGCTGTTGTTCGTCCTGGGCGGATTCTATTTGAGCTTTCCTACAACGATGAGGAAGTTGCAAAACAGGCAATAAGCCGAGCAATCCAAAAGCTTCCGATAAAGGCAAAATTTGTAAACAGAAAGGAAGGGTTCTAATGGCAAAAAATCTTAATGACATAAGCGACGGAGATTTACTGGAAACCCTTAACGATTCGAAAGAAGAACTTTTTAATCTTCGTTTTCAACTTGTGACTGGTCAATTAGATAACTACAGCCGAATAAAAGAAGTGAAAAAAGACGTAGCCAGAGCGATGACAGAACTTAGATCTCGAGAGATAGCAGCAGCAGAAGCGCTGGAGGAAACTAATGAGTGAAGAAACCCCAAAAAGAGCAAACCCTCGTAAAGTCCGTGAAGGCCTTGTTGTTTCTACAGGAATGGAGAAAACAGCAGTAGTCGCTATCGTCGATCGAGTTCGTCACCGGCGATACAACAAGACTGTTCAGAGAACAAAGAAACTGTTTGTGCACGATGGCGAAAATGACCTCAACGTAGGTGACAGAGTACGAATTCAAGAGACTCGTCCGCTCTCAAAGAAAAAACGTTGGAGACTCGTTGAGATTCTGGAGCGTGCCCGATGATACAACAAGAGTCACGCTTAAAAATTGCTGATAACTCAGGAGCAAAAGAAGTTCTCGTTATTAAAGTTCTGGGTGGATCAAAAAGACGTTATGGAACAATAGGCGATGTTTTCGTTGCAACAGTAAAAGACGCTATTCCAGGAGCACAAGTAAAAAAGGGCGAAGTAGTTAAATGCGTTGTTGTCCGTACCAAGAAAGAAAATCGACGAGTCGATGGATCCTATATTCGCTTTGATGAAAATGCAGCTGTTCTTATTAACGAAGCTCGCCAACCAAGAGGCACCCGTATTTTCGGACCAGTTGGTCGTGAACTTCGCGATAAGCAATTTATGAGAATCGTGTCATTAGCTCCGGAGGTTTTGTAAATGAAAATCCGAAAAGGAGATAAGGTGGTCGTGCTAGCAGGCAAAGACCGAGGTAAAGAAGGCGAAGTGGCCTTCTTATTCCCCAAAGAGGGGAAACTTATTGTAACTGGCGTGAATATTTCAAAGAAGCATCAAAGACCTACCCGTGAAACAATGCAAGCTGGGATCATTGATAAAGAAATGCCATTTGATATTTCGAATGTAGCAATTGTCAGTCCTGAAGATGGAAAGCCGACGCGAGTCGGGTATCGCTTTGATTCCAATGGTACAAAAGTCAGAATATGCAAGCGAACAGGAGCTGATCTCTAATGACGCCAACACTAGTTCCCCGACTTAAAGAACACTATGTAAATGAGATACGGGCAAGCTTAAAAGAAGTACTTAATAAATCAAACATTATGGAAGTGCCTCAAATATCAAAAATCGTCGTAAATATGGGAGTGGGAGAAGCCGTAACCCGGTCATCACTTCTAGAGGGGGCGATATCCGATCTGAGCGTTATTACTGGACAGAAACCTATGTTGACTCGTGCAAAAAAATCGATTGCTGGGTTTAAATTGCGAGAAGGTAATGCAATAGGTGCAAAAGTTACTTTACGAGGAGACCGAATGTATGAATTCTTTGACCGTCTTATAAATTTGGCTATTCCTCGAGTTCGCGACTTCAGAGGTCTTTCTCCGAGATCATTCGATGGGAATGGCAATTACACTTTTGGGGTAACTGAACAATTGATCTTTCCAGAAATTAACTATGACAATATCGATGCTACTCGTGGCATGGATATCACAATCGTTACAACAGCAAAAACAGATCAAGAAGGCCGTGCTCTTCTTGATGCATTTGGGTTTCCATTCCGAACAGAAGGGCAGAATTAAAGATGGCAAAAAAAGCTCTCGTAAATAAACAACGTAAAACACCAAAGTTCAAGGTGAGGGCCTACACGCGATGCCGTAGATGTGGTCGCCCGCGGTCCGTATATCGAAAATTTGGGCTTTGTCGTGTATGTCTCCGTGAACTTGCTCATGCAGGGGACTTACCCGGTGTGACAAAGGCCAGTTGGTAGGAGGTGATTGGTAAATGACGATGACAGATCCCGTAGCTGACATGCTAACTAGAATCCGCAATGCCAATACTGCAATGCATGATGATGTAGCTATGCCCTCATCAAAACTTAAGGAATCATTGGCGATCCTTCTCCACAAAGAAGGGTACATTAATGATTTTAATATTGCCGACAATAATGAATTGCCCGGTAAGACGTTAACCATTGAAATGAAATATTCCCCCTCTAGATCAAGGGTTATCTCAGGTATAAAACGCGTTTCAAAACCTGGGCTGAGGGTTTATTCAAAATCAAGTGATATTCCACGAGTGCTAGGCGGATTAGGAGTTGCAGTTGTTTCCACTAGTCAAGGTTTAATGAGTGATCGAGAAGCACGAAAACGCCGAATGGGTGGCGAAATATTGTGCTACGTCTGGTAGAGAAGGAAAAATAATGTCCCGCATAGGAAAAACCCCAATTGAAATTAAGGCAGGTGTCGAAATTTCTATTAGTGAAACGGTGATAGAAATTAAAGGACCTAAAGGATCTTTAACCCAAGAAATACCCGAAGGGATTGGCGTAGAGAAACAAGAGGATAATTTACATGTCACTCGATCAAATGACTTGAGAGAGAGTAAAGCACTTCATGGCCTCACCCGATCTCTTATAAATAACATGGTTATTGGAGTAACTGATGGCTATCAAAAAGAGTTAGAACTTGTTGGGGTAGGTTACCGTGCCCAAGCAAAAGGGAAGAATGCACTTGAACTCCAACTAGGTTTCAGTCACCCAGTTAAGGTTTCTGCACCTGAAGGGATTGAATTCGACGTTCCATCACAAACCGAAATAAACATCTCCGGAATCGATAAGCAGGTAGTAGGTCAGGTTGCTGCAGATATAAGGGCTTTAAAGAAACCTGAACCTTATAAAGGCAAGGGTATACGTTATGTTGGCGAGCGGATAATACGAAAAGCCGGAAAGACAGCAAAGTAGGATCTTATGGTTGATACAGCAAAGCATAAACGACAAGGAAGGATCCGTCGTCATAATCGACTACGGCGGAAAATTCACGGAACAAGTACAAGGCCAAGATTGGCTGTTTTCCGATCAAATCGTCACATTTCAGCTCAGATCATTGATGATGGGCAAGGGAATACAATCGTTGCGGCTTCAAGCCTGGAACTAGAAATCCGTTCAGGTAACACCGGCAGTAAGGAAGCAGCAACCAAGGTCGGTCAACTTATTGGTGAACGAGCTAAAGCTGCGGGAATTACCAGCATCGTGTTTGATCGAGGTGGGCTTAAATATCATGGAAGAGTTGCAGCAGTAGCAGAAGCAGCGAGAGAGTCAGGATTGGAATTCTAATGGAACAAAACGAAGAGAAAGCACCTGGTGAGTTACGTGACTCAAGGGTGATACATATCAATCGTGTTGCAAAAGTTGTAAAGGGAGGTAGGAGATTCTCCTTTACTGCCCTTGTAGTAATAGGCGATGGCGCTGGCCGTGTCGGCTTGGGTTATGGAAAGGCTAAGGAGGTACCTTTAGCTATTCAAAAAGGAACCGAGGAAGCAAAGCGTAATATTTTCAGAGTGGCTATGGCTGGTTCAACTGTAACGCATCCTGTTATCGGTGAAACAGGAGCAGGTCGAGTCCTTCTTAAGCCTGCTGCCCCTGGAACCGGTGTGATCGCAGGTGGAGCAGCGAGAATAATACTTGAAGAAGCTGGAATCCGAGATGTTCTTTGTAAGTCACTGGGGTCGCCAAATCATATTAACGTTGCGCGAGCAACTATTGATGGGCTAGCGAATCTTAGACGACCTGATGAAATTGCAAAACTTAGAGGATTAGCAGCAGAAGAATTTGTTCCAACTGGGATGTTGGATGCATATAAAGAATCTGAACGAAACGTTCGGGAACTAGAGAAGAGTTAGTAATGGCACTAAAAGTAACTCAAATACGTTCGTCAATAGGGACGAAACCGAAACAAAGAGGGACATTACGTGCTCTAGGGTTAGGTCGAATTGGGAAATCCCATGTGTTGCCTGACAAGCCAGAAATACGCGGAATGATTAACACAGTCCCTCATCTTGTGGACGTTGAAGAGGTTTCTTAAAAATTTCGAGAGGAAAAAATGAAAATTCATGATTTACAACCACCTGCAGGGTCAAATAGACGACCCAAGCGTGTTGCTAGAGGTATCGGCGGTAAAGGTGGGAAGACGGCAGGTAGGGGATCTAAAGGTCAACGAGCTCGAAACACAGTCCGAGTGGGTTTTGAGGGTGGTCAGAATCCTTTGCACCTAAGGCTTCCTAAACTTCGAGGTTTTAATAACCCATTTAGAGTTGAATATCAGGTTATTAATCTAGACACAATCGTTGAAACTGGGCTTACTGAAATAACCCCACAGTTATTGCATGAAAAAGGTTTGGTCCGTAAGAATGCTCTTGTAAAAATTCTAGGGCGCGGAGAAATTAGCACTAAAGTTGACGTCTCAGTACACGCAATCTCCAAATCTGCACAAGAAAGCATTACGGCGGCGGGAGGGTCAATTACGATACTTCCAAAACCATGGGGAGATGGAAGACCGCCCGCAAAGGGAAATGCGCTTACCAACCGATGAGACAGAATACTTGATCAGGTAGGATAACTTTATGGCAGCCAGCATTTTAAATATGTTTCGGGTTGAAGACTTACGGAACAAAGTTCTCTTCACATTAGGAATGTTGGCGTTGTACCGTGTTGGGTGTTTTATCCCAGCGCCAGGTATTGATATTGACGCTATACAACTACTAAAAGAAACAACTGACGAAAATGGTGGGGCATTAGCATTCCTAAGATTGTTTTCAGGAGGTGCACTGACCCAGTTCGCTATTTTCGCCCTCGGAATAATGCCTTATATTACAGCTTCAATAATCATGCAGATACTTGGTGTGGTAATACCACGAGTTGAACAATGGCAGCAAATGGGCGCAGTTGGTCAGAGAAAAATTACGCAAGCCACACGATATTTGACGATAGGTATTGCTTTGATTCAATCAACTGCATTTGCGTTCCTTTTCCACAACGGCGGAGGCGGGTTTGGTAGTGGTCCCAGCAGCGGAACCCAACTCGACCTTCTTCCTAAATTCACGGCACCCCGAGTGGCACTCGTAGTTCTAACTCTCACAGCAGGAACTGCCTTACTCATGTGGATGGGAGAGTTGATTAGCCAAAAGGGTATCGGTAATGGAATGTCGTTAATCATTTTCGCTTCTGTAGTCTCTTCTCTGCCAAACCAAGGGGCGCTCGTTAGAACCGACGCTGGGACAGGCGGTTTAATAGGAGTAATGTTATTGTTCGGTGCTTTGCTAGTCGGCATAGTTTTCGTAGAACAAGGCCAACGAAGAATTCCAGTGCAATTTGCCAAACGGGTAGTAGGCCGGAAACAGTACGGTGGGCAAAGCACCTACATCCCTTTAAAAGTTAACCAGTCCGGCGTTATCCCAATTATCTTCGCCAGCTCAGTTCTATATTTACCGCAATTACTGGTATCGGTACTCCCCTCAGATAACGATCCAGCAAACAAAACATGGGGAGAATCAATTCAGAGTTGGATCGACAGTAATCTCGTTGTAAGTGATAGCCCCTTTTACCTCCTCTTCTTCGGTCTTCTAATTGTGGGATTCTCATATTTCTACACTGCTATAACCTTCGACCCTGTTAAACAGGCTGACAATATCCGTAAACAAGGCGGATTTATCCCAGGAATTAGGCCTGGGCCCCAAACAGAGCGTTACCTCAGCAAGATCCTGAATCGGATTACGTTAGCTGGAGCTATTTTCATAGCGCTAGTAGCTTTAGCCCCGACCTTTATTCTCGCAAAAGTACTTGACCAAGGAAATGTTGGGCAAGTCTCTTTCGGAGGTATTTCAATTTTGATCGCTGTAGGTGTCGCTTTGGAAACTATGAAACAAATTGACAGCCAACTCATGATGAGAAATTACGAAGGTTTCCTAAAATAAATCGAGAATTCATTCATCAGAAAGGCAAACATGACACTCGGGATGGTCATATTAGGACGACAAGGTTCAGGTAAAGGAACACAAGCTATCCGTATCGCTGAACGTTTTGGGGTCATACATATTTCGACAGGAGACATGCTTCGAGCAGCTGTCAAAGAAGGAACCAAATTAGGTTTACAAGCGAAAGACATTATGGATGCTGGCGGATTGGTACCAGATAACGTAATCAGCGGGATAGTGGAGGAAAGGCTAGCGGAAGAAGATGTTGTTGAGTCCGGTTTTCTTCTTGATGGTTACCCTCGAACAGCCGGACAGGCACTGGACCTCCGGTCTTTCGCTCATGAAAATTTACAATTGGCAATCAACCTAGATGTATCTATTGAAGAAGTCACAGAACGAATGCTTAACCGCGGTCGTGAAGACGACACAGAAGAAGCGATAGCTAGACGGCTAGAACTTTATGAAGCTGAGACAGCTCCCCTTCTTAAATGGTTCATAGATGAAGGGATCCTCTGCGTTATAGATGGCCGAGGCACAGAAATAGAAGTATACGCACGGATAGTTGATGCCATAGAAGGCAAACTTCAATGACAGGAAATATAAAGATAATCAAAGGGTTATTGGTTGGGGAGTGCCTTTATTGGCGGTAGGATTTCCTCTTGGCTTAGCGCGCATTTATACGCGCTAAAAGAACCCCAAAAAAGCAGGAAAAGGAGATAGGCACTGGCTAAATCAAAAGAAGACGCGATTGTCATGGAAGGAACGGTTGTAGAACCGCTCCCAAATGCTATGTTTCGCGTTGAACTCGAGAATGGTCATAAGGTTCTTGCTCATATCTCAGGGAAAATGAGAATGCACTACATACGAATTCTCCCCGGAGATAAAGTTCAAGTTGAACTCACTCCATATGATCTTGAGCGAGGTCGAATAACCTATCGATACAAATAGTGTCAGTTTCCAGAGGAAAAGATGAAAGTTAGAACAAGCGTGAAAAGAATGTGTGACAAGTGCCGCGTGATTCGTAGGCATGGAGTTGTTCGCGTTATCTGTTCAAACCCTCGCCACAAGCAGAGGCAAGGTTAACAATGGCACGAATTGCTGGAGTAGACATCCCTCGAGAAAAAAGAACCGTTATCTCACTCACTTACATCTATGGGATAGGGAGAACTCTTGCCTCCCATGTTTGCGAAGCTACAGAGATAAATGAAGAAACTCGAGTCATGAATCTCACCGATGAAGAAGTGGCTAAATTGCGAAGCTACATAGAAGGCGAGCTACGTGTTGAGGGTGACCTCAGAAGAGAAGTAGCGCAGGATATAAAAAGAAAAATGGAAATAGGGTGCTACCAAGGTATTCGTCACCGAAAAGGTCTTCCGGTCCGCGGGCAGAGAACTCATACGAATGCTCGAACTCGCAAAGGTCCGAAAAAAACAATCGCAGGGAAGAAAAAGGTTCTTAAGTAAATATGTCAACGCAAAATCCGGGTGTACGACGCACAAAGAAACGTGAACGCAAAAATATTGTTCACGGAGTGGCACACATAAAAAGTTCATTCAACAATACGATTGTTTCAATAAGTGATCAACAAGGTAATGTTCTTGCGTGGGCATCGGCAGGAAATGTTGGCTTTAAGGGATCTCGGAAAAGCACACCGTTCGCAGCACAACTTGCTGCTGAAGAATGCGCTCGGAAAGCAATGGAGCATGGGATTCGAAAGGTAGACGTTCAAGTCAAGGGTCCTGGATCCGGTCGCGAAACCGCTATCCGGTCTCTCCAAACTGCTGGGATAGAAGTAACGGGCATAAAGGACGTAACACCAGTACCCCATAATGGGTGCACAGTCATAAAGCGCCGGAGAGTCTGATATGTCACGATATACAGGACCGAAAGCACGAGTATCACGTAGATTAGGTACAAATATATGGGGTACTAAAGGCGAAACTGACGCTCTAGAGAAAAGACCATATCCTCCAGGCGAGCATGGAAGAACTAGACGAAGAGGAAACTCTTCAGAATATTTAATCCAGTTGCAAGAGAAACAAAAAGCACGCTTCACTTATGGACTGACAGAACGACAATTTAGAAATATTTTTAAAGAAGCTAGTAGACGTGATGGGGTCACAGGCGACAACATGCTTCGCTACCTTGAGCTCCGTCTTGATAATTTCGTGTACCGAGCAGGTTGGGCATCAACACGCCCTCAAGCAAGGCAATTCGTGAATCATGGTCATGTCTCTGTTAATGGCCAACGCGTGGACATCCCAAGCTACCGTTTACGTAAAGGCGATGAAGTTACGCTCAGAGATAAGGCCAAAGGGATGATAGTGGTCCAGTGGAACAACGATGTTCTGGATCGCGAATCACCAGCATGGATGGATATGGTCGGAGATGGATTAGGAGCACTAGTTAGAGAACTCCCTATTCGTGAACAAATCGATATTCCAATCCGTGAACAGCTCATAGTCGAGCTCTACAGCAAGTAATCAATTAACTAAAATTCCTGTGAGGTAAAAAATAATGCTTTTAATACAACGACCAGAAATCAAGGCCCATGGAGAAGAGTCAGGTAACAAACAGAGTTTCCTGATTGCACCACTTGAACCAGGGTTTGGCCACACATTAGGTAACTCTTTACGGCGAACTCTTCTTTCATCCATTCCTGGTGCTGCTATCACCCATGTCTTGTTTGATAACGCAATACATGAATTTGATGTAGAGGAAGGAGTTATAGAGGACGTTCCTGATGTACTCCTTAATATTAAAGACTTAGTGGTAAGCTCCCAAAGCGAAGAAGCAGTAGTGCTTCGGTTGGAAGCCAATGGAGCTGGAGAAATTACCGCTGGGCAATTTAGCCCTAACGCCGATGTGGAAATCCACAATCCAGATCTAGTCCTAGCAACTATCAGCGGCTCAGGTGAACTCGGTATGGATGTCACTATTCAACGTGGAAGAGGTTACGTTTCTGCAGAAGGGAATAAAGAGGCAAACAATTCTACTACCCAGATAGCGGTTGACTCAATCTTCTCACCAGTCCGCCGGGTAACATTTTCCGTTGAACCAACACGAGTAGAGCAATCAAATGATTTTGATTCCCTGATTCTAGAAATTGAAACAGATGGTTCAATGACGCCAGGAGACGCATTTGCTTCTGCAGGTGGGACTCTTGGAAACCTAGTTCAATTGGTTGCAGAGTGGAGTGAAGAACCTCAAGGACTCGAATTAACTGAAGTAGTAACCGGCACAGCTGGATCTCCGGATTTGGAACTCAACATTGAAGACCTTGAACTTTCAGAACGTCCTAACAATTGTCTAAAACGTGCCCAGATAAATACAATTGGTGAATTGCTTCAAAAATCAGAAGCAGACCTACTAGCGATCACTAACTTTGGTCAAAAATCACTAGATGAGATAATTGACAAATTAGATGAGCGCGGGTTTACACTCGCATTAAGGGACTAGGGACTATCATGCCAGGAAAACCAAAGAAAGGGCGGCGCTTTGGAGGCAGTTCAGCACATCAGAAAGCAATTATGGGTAATTTGGTTGCTTCTCTTATCGCCGCTGAAGCAATTGTCACAACAGAAGCCAAGGCTAAGGCAATGCGACCCGTCGCGGAAAAAATCATCACCAAAGCTAAGAAAGGTGGACTCCACAACCACCGTCAAATCCTCGCATTTCTTAGAGATCAAGAAATTGCAGATAAATTGATGGAGGACGTCGGTCCACGATACGCCGAAAGGCCGGGTGGGTACACGAGGATCCTAAAAGTCGGCCCACGATATGGCGATAATGCTCCGATGGCAAGAATAGAACTTGTCTAGAAACAAGAGAAAACTCTGTAGTAGGTTTCAAACAAAGTGAGGTCTAATGGTTTCACTACCTCAAGAAGGAATGAAACGATATAAAGCTTTCGTCACCTACGACGGGACTCCCTTTCATGGTTTTGCACCCAACCCTGATGTTGAAACAGTAGGCGGGAAAATCAGGGATTCCTTAGAGAAAGTACTTGGCAAAGAAACAAATATTACATGTGCTGGCCGCACAGATGCCGGAGTACATGCAGAGGGTCAGGTTATATCTTTCGATGCTGGCCCAATAGATGAAAAACAACTTGAAAGGTCGCTAAACCAACTCTGTTCACCCCATATTGGGATTCGATCTTTAGAAGAAACAGATCCCACTTTTGATGCTCGATTTTCTGCAAAAAGCAGAACTTACCGATACCAGATTCTAAATCAAGATTACCCCGACCCTTTTCTACAAAGATTTGTATGGCACGTACATGACCATTTGGATACAGACTCAATGCAGACAGCATCTACAATGCTGATAGGAGAACACGACTTTAGCTCTTTTTGCAGAAAGAGGATAGTAAAGATTGATGGTCTCAAAACAGAAGCTTCATTAACCCGAGAAATACATTCAATAGAAGTTACAAAAAAAGAATCAAATATTATTGAAATCTGGATCACAGCTTCATCTTTTTGCCATCAGATGGTGCGCTCTATAACAGGAACCCTAGTGGATGTTGGCTTGGGTAAGACTGAGAGTTATACCATTACTTCAATCCTTGCTGAAAAAAATAGGAATGCTGCTGGAAGAGTAGCGCCACCTCAAGGTCTCACCCTTATGAAAGTTAAATATTAAAAAATATTCCTGCATTAAAATCCATGATGCCTACACATTTTGGTTGTTTAGGCGACTCTTTTACCGTATCGTAGATAGTTGCTTAGCGCAGATAACATGGGCTAAGGAATAGGGAACGAACGATATTTGTGGCTACATATACTCCAAAAAAATCTGAAATAGAGCGGTCTTGGCATGTAGTAGATGCCGAAGGTTTAATCTTAGGTCGCATGGCTACGGAAGTAGCTCAAATTTTGCGCGGTAAACATAAGGCTACATATGCGCCACACATGGATACAGGAGATCACGTCATAGTCGTAAACGCTGACAAGGTAGTCCTAACTAGTGGGAAAGCAGAGAAGAAGATGGTTTACCGGCACACTGGCTTCCCAGGCGGAATAAGATCAGAATCCTATGCCACGCTACTAGCTAAAAAACCAGCCGAAATCGTTCGTCAATCAATTCGTGGCATGTTGCCAAAGAACCGTCTAGGGAGACAACAATTATCTAAACTTCAAGTATATGCAGGACCGTCGCACCCGCACGAAGCTCAAAAACCAATTCCGTTAGAAATTGAACATGCTCGATCGAGAGAAGTCTAAGGAAATTATGTCTAACCCAATAGTCCAAACAACTGGTCGTCGTAAGAGAGCAGTGGCACGAGTCCGAGTACGAGTCGGGACGGGGGCTATGACTGTGAATGGGAGAACGCTAGAAGACTTTTTCCCTTCGGATACTCACAGAATGATCATCACTGAACCTTTGCGAATTACCAGTACTGAATCTTCATACGACATAGACGCGTCCATTGGTGGAGGTGGCTCAACTGGTCAAGCAGGAGCTCTCAGACTTGGCATAGCTCGAGCTTTGATAGATATTGATGGAGATCATCGAGACGCATTGAAAAAAGCAGGTTTCTTAACCAGAGATTCCCGAAAGAAAGAATCAAAGAAATACGGACTTAAGAAAGCCAGGAAAGCACCACAATTCTCGAAACGTTAACTTGTTCAACCCTGATATATTCTTTAGCGTTGAGTAAGAAATTGAATTTGTGTGAGTCTTTGCCAACCTTTTGTTGAGATACTGGAGCCTATGGGACTGAAATTTGGAACTGACGGTGTTCGAGGGTTGGCCTTAGAAGAGCTGAAGCCAGACTGGGTAGCCAAATTAGCATCAGCGACTGCGAAGGTCACTGGCGTAAAAACGTTTGCTATAGGAACCGATGGAAGGGAAACTGGACCGATCTTTGCGAAAGCATTAGCAAGCGGCTTTGTGGAAGAAGGGTCATCATATGAATACTTAGGAATAGTCCCTACTCCAACCATTGCCCATGTATCCTCTAGTCAAAAAATTGGGGGGGCAGTTGTTTCAGCTTCACACAATCAATCAGAATACAACGGAATAAAGTTTTTCCTTCCAGGGGGAAAGAAGTTACCAGATAAGGTACAAGAGGAGATTGAATTTATACTCCAGAATGAAATTTTTTCTCCGGAAATCATTAAGAATTTAGAACAGTCGGAAACGCGAGAAAACCTCATCAACTCATGGACCGCCTCGTTAACCAGTAGCATTACTAGTGCAAATTTAGATGGCCTTCTCGTTGTCGTTGACTGCGCAAATGGGGCTGCGAGTTCCTTTGCCCCACAATTATTTACTGACCTTGGCGCCAATGTCATTTCAATCCACGACAAGCCAAATGGCAAGAATATAAATTTAAAGTCTGGGTCTACGGATGTAAGTATCCTCGCTAAGACTGTTAAAGAATCCGGAGCAGATCTAGGAATCGCATTTGATGGAGATGCTGACAGGTCCTTAGCCGTTGACAATGATGGGTCATTAATCGATGGTGATTGCCTTATGGCAATTTTCGCGAACGACATGAATGAACGAGGAGTACTACGTGATGAAACGACAGTAGTATCTGTCATGACGAATTTAGGTTTTCACCTTGCCATGACAGACCTAAAGATCAAAACACACGTGACACCTGTAGGTGATAGGCACATTCTCAAAGCACTTGAAGAGAATGATTGGTCTTTAGGGGGTGAACAATCAGGGCATATTATCTTTCCGGATCTAGCATCGACGGGTGATGGAATTCTTACAGCTCTCCAATTACTCGATATTGTAAAAAGGTCAAAAACAAGCGTTCGATCGCTATCTCAGTCAGCTATGAAGAAATCTCCCCAAACTTTACGAGCGGTGAAACTACCGAAAGCAGGAATAGAAATAATTGAAAGATTAAAACCTGTCATTGACGAGATTGAAATGTCACTAGGTGAAACGGGGCGTGTATTAGTTCGCCCATCGGGGACAGAGCCTATTTTGAGAATAATGGTTGAAGCTCCGACACAAGAGAAAGTAGAAAGTTTAGCTCAGCAATTAGTAGAAATTACTGAAAAGATTCTTTCAGAGAGCAGCTAAACACCTCTCAAAGAGCCCCTGTAGTGATAAGAGCGAGATCAATCTCTACAATAGATGTATGTGCGGGATTATCGCTATAAGTAGAAGGAAAACTAATCGGGTAGCCCCGACGCGGGAATCTATCGAGGGACTCTTAGATCTCGAACAATCCTTTGCTCTTAAGGACTTAACAGATATCAAAGCATTGATAGAAAAATTCTTAACCCTTAAAAAGGAACTCTCTGGAGTAGCTGGAATAAAATGCCTCCTTCGTGACCCTCCATTTGGACAATACCTCGAAAGAATCTGCTCAAATCTAGAATCAGAGATAGACCAGTTTGAGTTAACTCTTGTATCAGCAGAATTTGGTAGCGATGAATTAGAAGAAATTAATCGAGATCTCATAGAGCTAAAGGATCTTCTCTGGCATTTCATTTACGATCGTGTTCGTGTAGCAATAGCTATTGAGGAACTATCCAATGGGCGTTCTAGCGACGACTCGGTCGAAGTTCTCACTTCAATACAAGAAGTACTCACGGGGATAGACAGGCTGGAAGTTAGAGGGAGAGATTCAGCAGGGCTTCATATAATGCTCGTGAATCATGGTCTTGATTTAACTGACCCCGCAATAAGATTAGAAATTACTCAAAGATCCCAAGATTTAAACTATGGGTCAGGAGCAGTGCGAGAAGCCGGAGAGGCACTAAGTTTCGTTTATAAAGTTGCTTCCGAGATAGGTGAATTAGGTGATAACACCCGTGATCTTAGAGAGTCAATAAGGACAGATGGGCTTCTTCAGGCAGCTTTGCAAGCCCCAAAGATCAGGGCTGTGGTGATAGGCCATTCCCGATGGGCAAGCGTTGGAATCATTTCAGAACCAAATGCTCATCCAATGAATTCGGAAACTCTCAATTCAGATCAAACCCCATTTGTGGTAGCAGCTGCCAACGGAGATGTAGACAATTTTGCAGATTTGAAAGAATCGGGAAATCTAGAAATTCCAAAATTGATTACATCTGACTCAAAAGTTATCCCAACAATCATGGCAAATGAACTTTTGGAATTGGGAGAATCAACTACAGAGGTTAGTGAAGCCTTTAGAAAAACAGTCTCATCCCTTGAGGGGTCTGTTGCGATTGTTGCCAATAGCGCAGTAGCTCCCGAAAAATTAACCTTGGCTCTTCGAGGAAGCGGACAGGGCTTGTATGTGGGACTAGCAGAAGACGCATTCGTTATAGCTAGCGAACCTTATGGTCTTGTAGAAACCACAAATGAATACCTTCGTATGAATGGAGAATCAATCGAAAGTCGCAAAAATCTTGTCAGCGGGCCAGGCGAAATAATTACTCTGTCGTTAGATAATGCGGGGAGCCTAGAAGGGGTAGAGCGTATTTCCTATGATGGGACTCCACTACCAATAGAAGACAAAGAAGTGGTGAAAGCTGAGATAACTACTCGTGATATCGACAGAAGGGATTTTCCTCATTTTCTTCTAAAAGAAATTTTTGAAGCTCCCGAATCTTTCCGGAAAACCTTACGAGGGAATCTATTTAAAAAAGGAGAAGACCTACGAGTAGTTTTAACGGAAGAAGAATTCCCTAGTTCTTTAACAAAAAAATTAGACCGATCTGAAATTAATAAAATTTATGTCATCGGGCAAGGAACAGCTGCTGTGGCAGGGCAAGCATTGTCAAGGTACTTAAATGAAGAGACGAGAATTCCTACCGAAGATTTACCGGCAACAGAACTTTCTGGATTCCGACTAAGTGTAGATATGTCAAATGTTCTCGTTATCGCAATAAGTCAATCTGGAACCACTACAGACACAAATAGAACTGTAGACCTGGCTCGAACTAGGGGAGCATGCGTAATCTCTATCGTAAACAGGCGAAATTCTGAGCTTGCTCAAAAATCTGAAGGAGTGATTTATACATCTGATGGAAGAGACATAGAAATGAGCGTTGCATCAACAAAAGCCTTTTACTCACAGGTTGCTGCGGGGTTTCTCCTAGGGATCACGATTTCAGATGCAGCCAATGGCCCTCCCAAAGAACCAATGCAGATAGAAAGAAGAAATAGTCTGCTGAATGCCCTCATAGAACTTCCCGAAAAAATGGCAGAAGTTCTAGTTGAACAACCGAATATCCAACAAGCTGCTGCTGAACTAGCCCCTTCGCGACGCCATTGGGCGATAGTAGGAAATGGTTCTAACATTATCGCTGCAAGAGAAGTGCGAATCAAACTCTCAGAACTGTGCTACAAGTCTATAGCAGCTGACTTTACTGAGGATAAAAAGCACATTGACTTATCAGCTGAACCGATGATCTTAATTTGTGCGACTGGACTCCACGACTCAACGGAAGCAGATGTTGCCAAAGAGGTAGCAATTTATAAAGCACACAAAGGAGCTCCAATAGTAATCAGTGACAACGTTGGAGCTTACCCATCTGCTCACAGAGTAATTTCAGTTCCTAAAACCGATCAGAAATTAGCTTTCGTTCTATCAGCAATGGCTGGTCATTTATTTGGATATGAAGCAGCTCTATCAATTGACGCACAAGCGAACCCATTCCGAGAAACACGTTCTGCTATAGAAAAACAACTTTCCTTAAACCCAAGAATCTCCGCACAGGAGCTATTGGATGTCCTGAAACCTACTCTGGAAGAAGCTGCAAATAAATTTTTTGATGGGCTTAGATCAGGGGAATATAACGGGAGTTTGGAAGCTAGTACTGCCACGCGAATAGCTGTTCTCTTCAGGTACGCTCTTGGAACTATCCCCTTAGATTCATATCAAATTGATTCTGGGAAAGTGGGAACTCCAGCAACCGTTCTAGAAGACCTTAATGCAGCTTTAACGATCGGTATTGAAGAACTGACTCGACCAATAGATGCAATAAAGCATCAAGCTAAAACCGTCACCGTTGGAATCTCTAGGTCAGACGAAGAACTCATCCAACTTAGTTTGATTACTAAAGTTATTGAATCAGGAATGCCCAGAGACCGAATAAGCTATCGGAACCTCCGTAACCTTGCAGCTTTAGATAAAGCTGTAGAAACCACTCTCGGTTTCATCCGTTACGCAATTGAAGGAAACCCAAAGGGTGAGAATGCCCAATTGCATGTCATAGATAAGGGAGGAATCGCAAGAGATTTAGCGTCACGAACTGAAAGGGATCCCAAACTACGCGGCAGTAAACATCTTGTTGCCTTGCAGCAAGATGTGATGGTTGCCAAAGGTAGGCATGATGGGAGATTGATTATTTTAATTCCAGAAGTTAAAGACAAACAATCAGTTGGCCTGACCTTGATGCATATCCAACTACGGGATCAACTTTCAGAACAAGCAGCACGTCATGTCCTTCAGGGGTATCAGAATAGGTACACCAAAATTTTTGATTATATAACAGAAACAGAACCAACCTTCCGGTCAGATATTCTCTCCACTATCCCAGTAGAGAATTTACTGATAATGCCGATAGAGGAACTAGCGAAACTATGGAGAGCGTAGATGCAAAGAAACTCCTCTAGCTCACCCATTTCGACTTAAGAGGTAAGTAGATGATTCCTGTCGTTACACCCGAAGAGATGCATGTGATTGACCAATCAGCTCCTGAATCGGTTGATCAATTAATTCAACGCGCAGGGATAGCTACGGCTTGGCGAGCTAGACAGATCATGAAGGGAACTTATGGGAAATGCGTAATTGCTATCGTGGGGAAAGGCAACAATGGTGCCGATGGACGTGTCGCTGCAGAATACTTAAGTAGCTGGGGAGTTAAGGTTCGGATCATTACTACCGAACAAGCTACCTCAACCATTCCCCCATGTGATTTAGTGATAGATGCTGCATATGGCACAGGTCTTAAGAGAGATTATGTATCCCCCCAAAGCTCCTACCCTGTTCTGGCAGTTGATATCCCTAGTGGGATTTGTGGACTCACTGGAGAAGTTCTAGGCAAACCACTTAAAGCAGATGAAACAATCACATTTCAGGCCATGAAACCGGGGCATTTATTGGCTCCGGGAATGTCCCATTGCGGAGCTATCTCAATAGCTGACATTGGTTTAGATGTCTCAAAAGCTAAATCGCACGTTATAGAAGATATTGACATAATGTCTTGGCTTCCCAAGAGAAGCGTAGAACAGCATAAATGGGACTCAGCTTGTTGGGTTATAGGAGGATCGTCTGGGATGAGCGGTGCGCCTTTTTTAGCTTCTCAAGCTGCACAAAGGTCAGGTTGCGGTTATGTAAGAATGAGTGTGCCTGGAAACCAAGCTGATACTTTCTCCGAGATAGTTGGTTTCCCAATTTCAAAAACAAAATGGGATAAAGAAATCACACAGGCCGAGGTATCGAGGTTTCATTCAATTGTGTTGGGCCCAGGTCTTGGAAGATCTGAATCAGCCATTTCTGCATTGCAGAGATTGATCCCAACTATAAATGCCCAACTGGTTCTCGATGCCGATGCACTTTTCGCAATTGGGAAGAATTTTCCATTAGCTCGAAGTGAGGACAGAAGAATAATCCTAACGCCACATGATCGCGAGTTTGAGTATCTGACAGGTCACCGACCTAGCAAAGATCGTTTAAAAGACGTTCAAGAAGCAGCACAACAGATGAACGCGATAGTACTTCTAAAGGGACCGACGACAGTAATTGCACATCCTGATGGGAGATCCTTTGTTGTCAATACCGGCGATCAAAGACTTGCGACAGCTGGAACAGGCGATGTGTTAAGCGGAATAATTGGAGGGATACTTGCACAAGGAGTTTCACCATTCAAGGCTGCAGCTATCGGCGCTTGGATCCATGGGCGAGCAAGCAAACGATGCCCTGCGGTAGGAATGATCGCCTCTGATCTTCTGAAGCCTATATCGGAGGTGTTAAATGAGACCTACATGGGCTGACATTGACTTAAACGCGATTGAACACAATGTTAATGAACTACGAGAACTTGTTTCGCCCGCCCTTTTCTGCGCAGTTGTAAAAGCTGACGCCTACGGACATGGTGCCATACCTGTCGCCAGAGCCGCAGTTGAAGCAGGTGCTGACTGGCTGGCCGTAGCTTTAGTTGAAGAAGGGAAAGAATTACGTGAGGCAGGACTAGAAATCCCTATTCTAGTCCTATCAGAACCTCGACCTTCAGAAATGGTAGAAGTCGTGGATTGCGGATTGGTACCCACAGTCTATAGCGGTGCAGGAATCTCAGCTGCTTCTGCAGCTGCCTCGGCTACTAACATGGTATTAGATGTGCACCTTAAAGTAGATACAGGGATGAGAAGAGTAGGTGTTGAACCTTCTTTTGCGGTCGCTTCGGCTCAATCAATCATAGAACGCCCATCGCTTTCACTTGACGGAATTTGGACACACTGCGCAGTTGCTGACGAGCAGAATAACCCGTTTTCCAACCATCAACTCCAAATCTTCGACAAAGTTTTGACTGAATACGAAGAAGCAGGAATTTCGGTAAGGGTCCGACACGCAGCTAATTCAGCCCTGTCTGTCAATAATCCAGAAGGGCGCTACGATATGGTCCGTTGTGGTATCGCTACATACGGAATACCACCTTATCGAAATGAATTCCCACCGATACCCCTTAAGCCTGCAATGAGTTTGCGGTCAGAAGTTTCATTCGTTAAAGATATTGAAAAAGGTCAGAGAGTTTCATACGGCCTCACTTGGAAAGCTTCAGTTGATACACGTATCGCCACTGTCCCTATGGGATACGCTGATGGTCTCAGAAGGAACTCTGGGCATCTAGGAGGACAGGTAATTATCCAGGGGGAGAAATTACCAATAGTCGGGAATATTACAATGGATCAATTCCTTGTTGATTGTGGTGAATCAAATGTCCAACCGGGCGATGAAGTAGTTCTTATCGGTTCACAAAACGGCAGAAAAATAACAGCAGAAGATTGGGCTGAGTATCTCGGAACAATCCCATATGAAATTATTTGCGGGATAGAAAGCCGAATCCCTAGAAGATACTTGTAGGAGTGAGGATACAAAATGATCACCGAAATTGAAGGAATTAGAGTTGGACACTGGTCTGATCATGAAGCATCAACGGGTTGCACTGTGATACTTTTTCCAGAAATGACTGTAGCTTCAGGAGAAATCCGTGGAGGAGCCCCAGCAACTCGCGATTTTTCGCTTTTAAATCCCAGTCGACTCGTACAACATGTCAATGCCGTTGTCTTATCTGGAGGTTCAGCTTTCGGCCTTTCTGCCTGCGAAGGAGTAATGGAATATCTTGAACTCGAGGGGGTAGGTTTTAAGACAGGATCTGGGATAGTACCTATCATTGTTGGTCTCTCCTTGTTCGATCTCAGTGTTGGCTCTGCAAATGTTCGCCCTGGACCAGATCAAGGAAAAGAAGCAGCTAAGAATGCTTCTGCGAAATCGGAAGTAGGTAGATTAGGTGCGGGTGCGGGTGCCACAGTATCTAAATGGAGGGGTAAAGAATTCGCTCAACCCGGAGGCCTAGGAGGAGGAGTCCTCTCTGAAGGCGAATTGATTGTAGCCTGCCTAATTGCAGTGAATGCGAGTGGAGACATTGATAATGGGACTACTCCAAGTTTAATAAAGGAAGGCAATTTTGTATTTCCAGAGGCACTTCCATTTGAAAATACGACCATAGGGGTTGTAGCTACCAATGCGAAAATGGATAAGAGTGCTTGTTATTTGGCGAGTCAAAGTGCCCATGATGGATACGCCCGTGCGTTATTTCCGTCGCATACCAGTGGGGATGGAGATGCGGTAGTTTTCGCGGCAACCGGCGAAATTGAAGCGGATCTAGGCACCGTGCGCGCCCTTACAACCCTAGTAGTAGAGGCAGCGATAAAGAGCGTCGCCAACCCATAGGGTGCATCCAGAAAATATCACCGACTACTACTAGCTAATACAATTCTTCCTTTGCCAAGGACTACCCTAAAAGTGTGGTCAAACTAAAAGCATCATGCTTACAAGATACTTATGACATAGCCGCGGGAATAGCACAAATCGTCGCTGCCGGAGATTTGATCCTTCTCGTCGGCGGTTTAGGAGCAGGGAAAACAGCTTTCGCTCAAGGTTTTGGAAAGGAAATTGGAATTAAAGAACCAATTACTAGCCCTACTTTTACCTTAGCTAAAGAGTACATGGGGGAAATGCAACTGCACCATTTGGACGTATACCGTTTGGAACAAATTGAAGAAGTCCGAGATTTGGCATTACCAGAATTATTCGAAGGGAATTCTGTAACACTTATTGAGTGGGGAGATCAGATTATTTCAGCATTACCTAAAACACATTTGGAAGTTTTGTTTGAATATGGCGATGATGATTCTGAAAGAATTATTACCCTTACGCCATCCGGTCGAGAGTGGAATGACCGGATTGCGGAATTAAAGAAGAATTTGGGCGATTGGGAATTTCAAGAATGTTGATCCTAGGTATTGAAAGTTCAACATCACAGGTTGGCTGTGCAATTGGAGGGCATGAAGGTGTTCTCGCTTCTGCTCATTCCTCTCGGGGGAAACGACATGCGGAAAATTTAACTCCGCAAATAGATTTCGTTAGGCAGCAAGCCCGCGTAGAACTGGATGAAATAAGTGTCGTTGCTGTAGATATAGGTCCTGGCTTATATACAGGTCTTAGAGTTGGAGTTACTGCAGCGATATCAATAGCTTTTGGATTAGGTGTCCCGATGATTGGAGTGTCAAGTCTTGACCTAATTGCGTATCCGGTTAGGCATTGCCAGAAGTTGATCGCCGCTGTAATTGATGCACGAAGGGGAGAAATTTTTTATTCCAGTTACCGACAAGTTCCAGGAGGGATTCAACGAGTTACAGATCCAATAGTTAGCTCTCCTGAAGATCTATCTGCGGAGCTTCAAGCTCAAGGGACTGAAACATTGATGGTTGGTGACGGGGCACTTCGTTACGCAGATCATTTTGATAATCTGAGAGGTGTGGAGTCAGCAGAACCTGGATTGGCATACCCTTCAGCCTCATCTTTAGTCCAATTGGCTCACGCAAAAGCTTTACGAGAGGATTTCGTAAACCCTTCAGAGCTAAAACCTTTATATCTACGAAAACCAGATGCTCTAGAGATCAATATGCAACCAAGACGTGCCCAATGATTATTAACAAAGTTGAGTTTCGACCACTGACTCGTGAGGATTTGAACTTTGTTACGAATATTGACGAAGAGGCCTTCTCAGAACCTTGGAGTCAAACGTTGTGGGAAAAAGAACTCGAACGTACAGACAGGTTGTACCTAGGGGCATTCTACGAACACAGATTAATCGGATTTGCTGGAGGCTTGATTGTTGATGAAGATTTCCACATAACGACAATCGCTACCAAAACTCAACTTCGTGCCCAAGGAGCAGCTACTTTGCTATTAAAAAATTTGATTAGTGACCTTATCAAGCGCCCAGAAAATATCAATGGAATAACTTTGGAGGTCAGAGCTTCAAATGAATCAGCTCAAGCGCTCTATAGGAAATTTGGCTTCGCCCCAGTCGGGATCCGCCGTGGATATTATCAAAGCGACGATGAGGACGCGCTCATAATGTGGCTGTATGGAGTGTCCGAAACTACCTTTAAACAAAAACTTAATGAAATCGAGGATTCAATTTTGGAAAGAATTCAAATTGAAGGTATCTCAAAATGACCAAAAATCTTGTTTTAGCAATTGAGACTTCTTGTGATGAAACTGCGGCAGCAGTCGTAGGAGAAGGCAAACATGTGCTTTCTTCGGTGGTTAGCAGCCAAGTAGATATTCATGCTCGTTACGGTGGGGTAGTACCAGAAGTAGCGAGCAGGGCTCATGTGGATCTGATAGCCCCAGTCATCGCTCAAGCTTTAATTGAAGCTGGGATAGATCAGAGTGATTTAGATTTGGTCGCAGCAACCAGAGGTCCGGGTTTAATTGGTTCTCTTTTAGTAGGGGTAAGTGCAGCGAAATCACTTGCTCTTGTTTGGAAAAAACCGTTCATCGGCGTTAACCACCTTGAAGCGCATCTTTACTCCTGTTTTCTTGAAGAACCAGATTTGGAATTGCCTCTAGTTGTACTACTGGTGTCGGGAGGTCATACCATGTTAGTAGCAATGGATGACCATTTGAGTTACAGAATTCTTGGTCAAACTCTTGATGATGCTGCTGGAGAAGCCTACGACAAAGTGGCTAGATATTTGGGGTTAAGTTACCCAGGTGGACCTGCCATTGATCAATTAGCTGCCTCTGGTGAATCAAAAATAGATTTTCCACGACCAATGCTCAATGAGGGATACAACTTTAGTTTCAGTGGATTAAAGACCTCCGTGATCAACTATGTTAGGAAACACCCTGAAACCCCGATTGAAGATATAGCAACATCGTTTCAAGAAGCCGTGGTTGATGTCCTTATCACCAAGGCTAAAAAAGCAGTTATTGAGACTAATGCTAAAGGACTCTGTATAGGAGGGGGGGTAGCGGCAAATTCACTATTGCGAGAAGAGGTGTTAGATACCTGCCTTAAAGAAGGCTGGCAATCATTTGTACCAAGCCGTTTATATTGCACGGATAATGCAGCCATGGTCGCCGCTGCTGCTTGGAGAAGATACAACCAAGATGGACCCAGTAGTCTTTTCACTGGAGCAGATCCTAATCTCCAACTTCTCGAATAATTTGTATGCTTCCTTAAGTAATGGAAAGTTAACTATAAAGTCATCGAAACTATTCCAACTCTTGAATGAGCATTCTTTAAGAAATTGAGGGACAATAACACAATGAACTCAACTAATGGGAAGCTACAGAACAGAACCGAAGAAGAATTTCATGTAAATCAACTAGTCGATGAATTTCTACAAAATAATGATCCTCAAAAAATGGGAAATACCGCATTCCGGGCAGCGCGATTTAATGCCGGTTTAGCATGGATCCATTTCCCTAAAGGCGAGGGCGGCTTAGGTATGCGTCCAAACCTTCAAAGAATTATCGAGCGAAGGATGCGTGAAGCTGGGGCTGCAGCTACGGACCCGACAACTTTCTTTATGTCATTAGCGGGTCCGACGATCTCAACGCATGGCAGCGAAGAGCAAAAGAAACGCTTCTTGAAACCCATGTACACGGGGGAAGAGAGATGGTGTCAACTGTTCTCAGAACCCGGAGCTGGATCAGATTTTGCTGGATTAGCGTGTAAAGCTGAACGCGACGGTGATGAATGGATTGTTAGCGGCCAGAAAGTTTGGAACACACTTGCCCATCTTGCAGACTGGGGCATGCTGGTGACCAGAAGTAACCCAGAATTGCCAAAACACAAAGGTATGACCTACTTCGCCCTTGACATGCATGCCGAAGGAGTAGAGGTTCGCCCGCTGCGGCAGATCACAGGCGAAGCGGAGTTCAATGAAGTTTATGTTACTGAAGTCAGAATTCCCGACAGTAACCGAATCGGAGATATTGGAGAAGGTTGGAGGGTCGCACTAACGACACTGATGAATGAACGGTCTGCTATTGGTGGAAGTAGCGGAGGAAGTACGTCAAAGCCTGGCATGGGACCAATAAGTGACGCTGTAAACCTCTGGAAAGCTCTACCAGTTGAGAAACAAAATAAGGCCACGTTAGATAGGTTGATGACATTATGGGTAAAATCGGAGACATTGAGGTTGACTAATCAACGAGCTTCTATGGCAGCTAAAGCCGGGAATCCAGGCCCTGAAGGGTCTATCGGGAAATTAGCATCTGCTGAATTAAATAAGTCAATCTATGAACTTTGCCTAGACATGATGGGACCGGAGGGCCAGATTGGTTTCGACTATACATTTCGGAGACCTGAACTGCTATCAACAGATGGATCCATTCATGGACCTCGATATGCCTTCTTAAGGGTTAGAGCGAATTCCATTGAAGGAGGAACCTCCGAAATTATGCGAAATATTCTTGGAGAACAAGTCCTAGGCTTACCGGGGGAACCCAGAGTGGATAAAGAAATTCCATGGATTGAAGTTCCGAGAAGCTAATTCCCCATTGACGTTGGAATCTATTTCGCTTTTGGTTCCCACGAAGGATTACGACCAGTTACAGCTATGAGATGATCTAAAGTTTGCGAGTTGTCGCTTATCGCTACAGGGGCTTTATACCGTTCGTTACTGTGAGAACGCACCGCTGGAACTAGAGCTTGAGCGACCCGAAGAACGTAAGTGGCTTGTTCTTCATCAATATAGTTTGGCACATTACATGCGCTACTGATATCCCAAGAAAGGACCGTTGTATCAAATATTCTCGCATTCAGAACCGAACGAGCTTTTGCTTCACCGATAGTAGAAGTGGCCATACCCTCAAGAGCCCCAGGCAAGCTCCAAGCTTCCCGGCATGAAGTAGCTGCTTGGGTAAAGGCGCTGAGAGGATTATCACCTATAAGGTCTTTCGGATGGATCAGGTCAAGATTAGAGTCTCCTTCCTCTCTGCGTCCGAATGAAGCAAAAAGAAGAGTTGACGCAACTAATTTATTTATCACATCACGAACTGACCATTCATCACAGGGAGTCGGTAGATCTAGTTGATCTCTTTTTATAGTAGCGATGATCGATGCAGCTCGGGTTTGAGCCAAGTCAAGAATTCTTAATGGATCGGGAAAAGAAGCCACATGGAATGAATACCACTAAATTCTTGATAATGCACTAATCAAATCTCATTTACTTCAGAATGTAAGTCGTTTTAATTTCTGTCTTTGTGAATCAAGGTCTAATCTCATATAGAACGACATGGAGGAAATATGAGCGACAATGCACAAAAAGCTTATGAAGCAATGTTGGCAACAGTTGGTGCCGACTCAGTTGCTGGAGACTGGTTTGAACTAACGCAGGAAAGAATCAACGATTTTGCTGATACAACCCTAGATCACCAATTCATTCACATAGACCCTGAACGAGCAGCGCAAACACCATTTGGGGGAACAGTTGCACACGGATTTCTCACACTCTCAATGCTGGTGCATCTTTCAACAACCATTCCGGTTGAATCTCCACGGATGGAAGGGGTTCTGATGGGAGTTAATTATGGGATGAATAAAGTACGATTTTTAAACCCTGTTCCTGCGGGTTCCCGAATTCGCGCAACGTCACAGGCTGTAGATGTAGTTCTAAAGGGGAATGCTGTGGACCTAACGAGAATGATGACTGTAGAGATTGAAGGACAAGAGAAGCCGGCACTCATCGCCGAATGGATCGGTCGAACAGTTTTCTCATGAGCATTCCTGTTGATGCTAAAGACCTGATTCGCACAATTGAAGAGTTCGGGTCAGCGGCATATTTAATCACTTCTAATGCTGACAGTCACCCTCATGTAACTCATTTAGGTTTTCAAATACTGGAAGACGCTCTTTTTTTTGAATTAGGAAAGAGAAGTACGAAAAATGTTGAGATGAGTCCGTTGATTTCAATTCTCTGGCCACCAGTTGAAAGTGGTGGTTACAACCTCATAATAGATGGAACGATCACACAGTCTCAAAATAAAGCAGAACCTGGAGATTGGAAAGTCCATATTAGCTCTGCCATTTTGCATCGACCCGCCCAGTTACCTTTTGTAGCGAGCAATGATGACTGCACATCAGATTGTAAAACGATTTAATTTTGCTTAAGGAAGTAAGTAATGGAATACAAAAGATTAGGTAAAACCGGTCTCAAAGTTTCACGGTTATGTCTTGGAACAATGACTTTTGGAAATCAATGTGACGAAACCATTTCCCATAAAGTACTCAATTACGCATTAGAGTCCGGCATCTCATTTATAGACACAGCAGATATATATCCCGCAAATGGGAAACCAGAACTGGTTGGGGAAACAGAAAAGATAATTGGTCGGTGGATCCAACAGAAAAGAGAAAATGTTGTCCTAGCTACAAAATTTTGGGCACCAACAGGAAAGAACCCTTGGCAAGGCGGATCTAGCCGCAGAAATATAAAAGACTCTGTTGAAGCATCTCTCCGTCGATTACAGACCGATTATATAGATCTCTACCAGGTCCATTTCCCTGATTATGAAACCCCAATTGAAGAAACTCTTGGTGCTTTGAATGACCTTGTGCGGCAAGGAAAAATTCTCTATGCAGGATGCTCTAACTACCCAGCATGGCTTCTTGCATTGACGCTTGGAAAATCAGAAAACGCTTCAACTATTAGATTTGATACGGTCCAACCAAGATATAACCTCTTGTTCCGCCAACCAGAACGTGAATTATTTGAGTTATGCGATTTCGCTGATATAGGGGTTATCCCGTATAACCCTCTTGCAGGTGGTTTCCTTACAGGCAAACACAAACGAGAAGCCCCCGTGAAAGGTTCAAGATTCACATTGGAAGGCGGTCAGGGAGAAAGGTATTTGGAAAGATACTGGAGTGAACAGAAACATGACGTGGTTGATGCTCTCAAACCGCTTGCAAACGAAGCGGGGATAACGCTCGCTCATTTAGCGGTTGGATGGGTTCTATCTAACCCTGTCATCACTTCGCCGATAGTCGGGGCTACGAAACCATCTCAACTTGATGACGCAATCAAAGCTGTCAATAATCCCCTCGGCGATGACCTTGTTTCAGCTATCAATGATTTGACGCTGGAGTTTCGAAGAGGCGATGATTCTCGGTGAGTGGATTCTATTAGCGGGCCTTTCGCATCTCCGAGATCAGGTCCTTAATACTATTCATAATAGTTTCAACGTTCTTGATGTCGTCATCGGAAGAGAGATTAAATGGGGATCCGAACCGGACTGAAACTAATGGTCTCTTTAATCTTGGGATAGGGAATGCTTTACCTAAAGGCCAGACGGCCTCGCTCCCTTCTATAGCAACCGGAACTATCGTTGCACCAGTTGCGCGAGCGATTCTCGAAATCCCCGGCCTTCCCTGACCTACCCCCTCGGGTCTTTCATGGGATGGAACCAACCTCCCCTCTGGCATAATCGCTACAGCGTAACCTGATTTCAACTCTGCAATGGCTCGTTCTTCCGCTTCCTCACGGGTTTGACGAGACGTAGGTATACACCCGTTACGTTTAAGCCATCCTCCTATTACCGGCTTATCAAAAAGATCTGCCCTGATGAGGCAATGGCAGTTGATTCCGCTTCGGGAGAAAACCGCCCAAGCTATAATCACATCAAAAAAACTACGATGGTTAGCAGCAAAAAGAATAGGTTCATTTTCTGGTAAAGGAATATCTTTCTGAAAATCATTCTTAGCGAATAAGCTAGCGAGAATTGACATGCATTTCCCGCTCCTCCGAAATGCTCGGATCTGTTTAATGGGTTTCATAGAATACTCCACAGCGGATCAATTTGAGGACTCTTCGCAGGAAACAACTTCAGCAATGAAATCCTCAATCCGCATTTCTTGTTCACTAGTTTGCCCTCCCATATTAAGAAAGCGCTTCATGAGTTTCCTGCCATTCAAAGACCTATTTCTATCGTTGAAGAGATTGTTTTCTTCTATCAGCCCATCAGTGAAATCAGGCAGAGTTAACTGAAGGGCTCTCTTCGCTGCTCGTACAGCATCAGGGTCGAAGCTGGAAACCCTTTTAACGAAATTATCAACAAAA
>JASLWO010000054.1 GCA_030740795.1 Acidimicrobiales bacterium
CCCATTTCATCTAGAATCTCAACCCACTCGGATGTCGTCCTCTTTTTAAAACCATCCGCTAGTAGGGCAAATAATTCTTTTCTGATTTCTGTTGTATAGATCAAAGGTTCAAATCGTTCATCTTTGATCAACTCTGGTACTCCAACTGCTTCATAGAATGCTTGTCGTTTGTCTGGCAAGAGACCTACAAGAGCTATATACCCGTCAGCAGTTTCAAGGATTCCGTAAGCCATTGGTAATAACGGGTGTCCCGCGTTTGAGCGACCAGGTACTTTCCCTGTCATGAGGAAAGCAGTGTACTCCGATGCTTGTGCATAAATTTGCCCACCAAGAAGCGAAACATCAATCCGTTGCCCTTTCCCTGAGTTATGCCTTGAGAATAACGCGGCGAGTATCCCAACTGTCATATTCATGCTCCCGATGTGGTCAGCTATTGTTGCGCCGACTGGAGTGACAGGGTCACCATCGGCTCCAGTAGTGCTAATGAGACCCCCTGCTGCTTGTCCTGCGAGATCCGCCCCTTCACGGTTAGCGCCTTTCCCTGATGGGCCAAATGTTGAACCCATTGCATAAATCAATCCGGGATTCGTTTGGCTTAACGTTTCATAACCCAATCCCCACTCTTCCAGCGTGCCTGGTTTGAAATTAGCGAGTAGGACATCAGCCGTGTCAACTAATTTGCGGAAAATATCCGCTCCGTCAGCGACTCGAAGGTCGATGGTGATGCTTCTTTTCCCTCGATTGCAAGCTTCGAAGTACGGAGTTCGCAAATCATCCATTGACAGAGGAATCCATCTTGCTTGGTCTCCCATGCCCGGTAACTCAACTTTAATTACTTCTGCTCCAAGGTCTGTTAGCGTTTGTCCAGCTTGTGGTCCTTGGACTAGCAGTCCTACATCAATAACTCGTATCCCGTTTAATGCGCCCACAGTTCCCCCTTATTAAGTCTGACTAGACTTGTAACAGTAGAGAAAATGAGGGCTTGTGGCAATAGGATTTTAAGATATCCAAGTTGTTGAAAGGTTCTACGAGTCGCACATCGTCTTTGACTTGGGTAACCTCTTGAAGAGAAACCGAATTTGGAAGAAGAGGAAAATGAGTAAACTCGTTGAAGGTAAAGTAGCTCTAATTACTGGTGCAGCAGGTGGGATTGGCCGAGAACATGCTCTAATGCTTGCTTCTCACGGAGCCAAAGTTGTTGTAAATGACCTTGGAGGTGATGTCTCTGGTCAGGGGGAAGACTTAACCCAGGCGCAGAAAGTCGTGGAAGAAATTCAGGCAATGGGTGGAGAGGCTGTCGTCAACGGTGGCAATGTTGCTAACTTTGAAGACGCGAAGGGCATGGTTGATCAGGCAGTTGATACTTTCGGTGATCTAAATATTTTAATTAACAATGCCGGAATTCTTCGCGACAGGATGCTGTTTTCAATGTCTGAAGATGATTGGGATGCGATTATGAATGTGCATTTAAAGGGGACATTTAGTCCTACACATCACGCATCTGTTTATTGGAGAAATAAAGCGAAAGCAGGCGAAGAAACTTACGGTCGGGTTATCAATACCTCTTCGCCTTCAGGTATTTATGGAAATATTGGGCAGAGTAACTATGGGGCTGCGAAAGCTGGGATAGCGGCTTTTACTGTGATCACTGCTATGGAGCTTGCTAAATATAACGTGACAGTTAATGCTCTGGTTCCTGCCGCATTGTCAAGAATGACTGCTGGGCTTATTGGAATGGATAATCTGACAGATGAGCAAAAGGAAGCAATGTCTCCCCGTTGGCAAGCTGTAACAGCTGCATGGCTTTGCAGTGAAGAAGCCAGCAACGTGACTGGAAGATTATTTGATGTTCGAGGAAACCAAATAGGGATCTCTGAAGGTTGGGTACTAGGACCAACAGGTACACAGCCCGATGATCCTCAAGATTTAGGGCCTCTTATGGCCGAACTGATGTCCAAAGCGACCCTCAACGCGAATATGGGTGGCATCCCAAGTGGCGGTACTGGTAGACCTGAAAACGAGATATAAATCTATCTTCAATAGAACCTACCATCAGAAAAATAATTGATTAATCTGCAGCTGGAGTGACTACTTCAATTCCAAGTTCTACGGCAGCTGAGATTTGTCTATGGTCAAATGTCAAATACTTCAAAGGACGTGGGATCCTATCTAATGCCGCTAGGTGTAATGCGTCAACAAGTTTAAGTCCAAATTGTGCGCCAATCTGAGAAGCGTGATTAAGGCATCGGCTATCTATGGGAATGACATGGAAAAAGTCCCAGTCATTACGAAAAATTCTTGAAAGTTCTTCATAGTGTGAGGGAGAGACTGCTGCTTGATGGAGAGTTAATAGGATTTCTGTTTTTACGAGTTCAGTAGCGATCCAATAATTACTTTCTCCCATTTCGGATAGTACTAAATCTCTATACGTACCCGGAAGGTATCTTTGAAGGACAGCTGTTGAATCCAAAGCGACTCGTTGCTTCACCCTCGCATCTCCAAAAGAATTGTTTCAATGGATACATCTATGGGAAATGACATTTGTGCTGGCTTATTTGTTGAAGAAACTGATGTTGGTTCGTTAACCAAGCCAGATGCTACGAGTTGGTCCATGTCTAATGACCCATTGGGTTCAAGCGGGCCTATCTGTGCAATTGGTTTCCCATCAACAGTTATTATCATCCGCTCCCCATTCTTTGCTCGACGTAAGAACCCTGCGAGTTCCTTGCGTAGAACGCTCATAGCGATTTTGTTGACCCCATCCACGAAAGCAATCATAGTATCTATGTACATACTTGTACAAATTAGGATATGACAGAAGCTTTATTTCCCCGTACCATGAGCAATCAAGCAAACTATGGAGATTTAAATGAACTTCGCATTTTCAGACGAACAAGAACAACTACGGGACTTCGTACGAAGCTTCCTTGAGGAGAAATCAGACGAAGCGGCAGTCCGCGAACAAATGGAAACAGAAAACGGCTTTGATGCAGATGTCTGGCAACAAATGTGTGAACAACTTGCCCTACCCGCACTAATCATCCCAGAAGAATACGGTGGCCAAGGGTACGGCTATGTTGAATTAATTGTAGTTCTGGAAGAAATGGGCCGATCACTTCTCTGCGCCCCCTATTTCTCAAGTGTAGTCCTAGCCGCAAACACTCTCATCCATTCCGGAGACGATCAAGCAAAATCCGATCTGCTTCCACAAATCGCAAGCGGAACGATAGCCACACTCGCCATCACCGAAGAGAACGGGAAGTGGGACGAATCCGGAGTAACCATGCAAGCAACGGCTTCAGGTGATGGGTACACGCTTGATGGAACGAAAATGTATGTTCTCGATGGAAACACCGCTGACATCATTCTTGTTGCAGCGAGAACAGACAATGGTGTGAGCCTTTTTCACGTAAATGCGGGAGCGGAAGGACTAACAAGAACAGCCCTAGCCACGATGGACCAGACACGGAAACAGTCCAGGCTTGACTTCTCAGGAACACCAGCGACTCTGATCGGTAATGAAGGAGACGGCTGGGATGTTCTCTCCACGGTTCTAGACCTCGCAGCTGTAGCTCTAGCAGCTGAACAAGTTGGTGGAGCTCAAATGTGTTTAGACATGTCTGTTGAATACGCCAAAGTCAGGGTTCAGTTTGGTCGCCCGATTGGATCATTCCAAGCCATCAAACACAAATGTGCTGACATGCTACTTGAAGTAGAGTCAGCAAAATCAGCCGCATATTACGCTGGGTGGTGCGCTGCAGAAATGAACGATGAACTTCCTTCAACAGCGAGTTTGGCGAAAGCCTATTGTTCAGAAGCATATTTTCATGCTGCTGCTGAGAATATCCAGATTCATGGCGGAATTGGCTTTACGTGGGAACACCCCGCACACCTTTACTTCAAACGTGCAAAAAGTTCAGAACTTCTATTCGGCGACCCTACGTATCATAGAGAACTCCTAGCGCAAAGAATCGGTCTTTAACACAGACACTTTTGAGTAACGACTGATACCACCCTGATACAAAATGCTGTAAGTTGAGCTCATGCGCGTTGCCATCACAGGAGCTACTGGATTCACGGGAGGGCACACTCTGCGTGAACTCTTAGAAGCTGGACATGACCCTGTGGCACTAATCCGCAGTGAGGCGAAACTAGAGAGAGTTCGAAAACTTCATGATTTACCTGACTTTGAATCCGTGGTCGGCGACATAACAGATAAGCGATCCATTCGGAGCTTGATTGATGGCTGTGACGCTATTATTCACACTGCTGCTGTGGCAGCAACCGATAAAAAATCAATTCCTTTGATTAAAGAAACTAATGCTGTGGGGTCAAAAAATGTTCTTGAGCTTTCCGCTCAAGCAGGGTTAGATCCCATTGTTTATGTTTCATCACAAGCCGTGCTTCACCCTCCGCCAGAAGGTATTTACACAAATGAATGCCCTATAAGTGCTAGCCGTCTAGGAGCATACGCTGAATCAAAAGCAGAAGGAGAATTAATTGCTAGGACCCTTCAGGAACAAGGTTGCCCTATTGCAATTATCTGGCCCTCCGGAATTATCGGGCCAGATGATGCTGGTGTCAGCGTTGCTGCCAACGGAATATCTCGAATCTTAAAGAGTCCTATACTTCCGTTACCCCAAAATGGGGGGATACTCATGCACGATGTCAGAGACCTAGCAAAAGTGCTCTGCCGATGCCTTAAACCTGGTTTAGGCCCTAGAAGATTCGGGGTTTTCGGACATTATTTAGATTGGAATGAAACAACAATATTTCTATCTGAAATTACTGGCAAAAATTTAAAAACTATTCGCTTCCCAGATTCTGTCTTTCGATCTCTCGGTCGTTTAGGGGATTTTCTTGGGAATTTCAATATAAATTTCCCACTTGATCTATCAACGGCAGAGTTCATGACAACACTTGTTCCAGGTGATGACCGTCATACAAGAGAAACTCTATCTATAGAGTGGCGACCCTTGTCAGAAAGTTTCAGTGATACGTTGCTGTGGCTTGCGAGAGAAGAGCTGATCTCCGAGAAAACCATCCCAGCTATAATAAAATCTGTTGACTAGTTCAGATTCTCTGAATCAATAGTTTCTTTCAAACGTCCGAAATTTTTTTACATGGTTTTGTTTACAACAGTCCATGAGAGGTCAAGATGGTTCCTTAACTTGACTGGTTTTAAGTATCCCACGTCACAAAAACACTCCTGTAAGTATACGAAGGAAAAATTTTCGCGTTAAAGATTCCAGCTAATAGGCTCTATACCAACTTCGCTTAATGCTTTATTGGTCCTACTAAAGGGACGACTTCCCAAGAAACCTCTATGGGCGCTTAAGGGGGAGGGGTGAACAGATTCAATAATGACATGCCTTTGAAGGTCTATCAATTCCTTCTTCCTTCGAGCGGAAGCTCCCCAAAGGATAAAAATAACTCTTTCTGGTTTCATATTAACGTCTCTAATAACTTGATCAGTGAAGATTTCCCATCCTTTCCCCTGGTGGGACCCAGCTTCATTCTGCCGAACTGTCAAGGTGGCATTCAGCAATAGTACACCTTCTTTCGCCCATGGCGTGAGGTCGCCGTCTTTAGGAGGAGAAATCCCAAGGTCGGCTTCTAATTCTTTGAAGATATTTCTTAGAGATGGGGGAATAGCTATTCCTGTTTCAACCGAAAAACAGAGGCCATTTGCCTGACCCTGGCCGTGATACGGATCTTGCCCAAGTATTAATACTTTTAGATTCGCGTATGGGGTTAAATGAAACGCGTTAAATACTTGTTGGTGCGGCGGATAGACGTGATTAGTGGACCTTTCCTCATCTACGAACCTCTGAAGTTCCTTCCAGTAATCTTTCTTTGATTCATTTTTAAGTATCGGGTTCCAATCAGTTCTCACCTAAGCGAATCTAGTTGAAATTACTGAACGAAACCTCGGTAGATGCCTGCAGCAAATATTAAAAGATATTGCATGGGTTGCGTACTTGTGACGTGCCTTCTACCTAGATAGCATGCCGAGATGGGCAATGAACTTGATTCACTCATCGCTGGAACTGAAATTCCATACGGCGGCAACAAGGTTACGGTAGTTACCGATGAGATCGCTTCGTCTTTCCGGAAAGGCGACCGCCTCATTGTGGTACAAACATCTGGTGACCTTCTCCATATTCCCTCACATGTGTGGGATTTATCTTCGCAAGCCGTTGGGAGCGCTCATTCTGCCTTTCTTAAAATGGGCGGTGTTTCCGACGATGCTATTTCTGATTTCTATTCCATTTTCGCAAATCGCCTATCAAACGACGATTCATTTGGCAAAATAGTTGAGGCGAACGCAGAAGATGTTGAACTAGCAAAATCTAAAGGACGTTCCACCACTCGATTAATCCTTTCAGAAAAAATGCGTGAAGACATGATTGCCGGCTTGCGACTCTGGGAGAATGTACCTCCAAGAAGAGGGAGCAGCATAGAGAATATCGAACATGACGGCTGGACCGTTGATCTGATTTCTTCAGGACTGGGGGTGATTGGTTTTATTTTTGAAGGTCGCCCAAATGTTTTCGCTGACGCTACCGGTGTTCTCCGCTCAGGGAATACTGTAGTTTTCCGAATTGGTTCTGACGCGCTACAGACTGCGAATGCCATTGTTGAACACGCCCTAAATCCATCTATTCACAAATCGGGCTTACCAGAAGGAGCTGTAAGTCTTGTAAATAGTTCCGAGCGGTCAGCAGGTTATGCCATGTTCTCTGACGAACGATTAGCCTTAGCTGTAGCTCGAGGATCAGGTCCGGCAGTAGCCCAACTGGGGTCTGTATCGAGACAAGCAGGAATACCAGTGAGCCTCCATGGAACAGGCGGAGCGTGGATAATTGCCGGCAATAGCGCCGACCCAAAAAAATTCTCCAGTGCGGTTTTCAACTCTCTTGACAGGAAGGTCTGCAATACCCTTAATACATGCTGCATAAGCGAAGAGTCCGCCTCTCAACTCATTCCAGAATTTCTAAATGCCATGAAACAAGCTGGAGACCTACGAAATTCAAATCCGAAACTGCACGTGACTGAAAGTGCAATTAAACACATTCCAGAAAGCTGGCTTTCCGAAACTTCAATCGGGCGAGCAGAAGGTGAAGTACCAGAGAAACAAACCGAAATTATCTCTTTAGAGAAGATTGGTACGGAATGGGAGTGGGAAAACTCACCAGAAGTCACTCTTGTAATCGTCAAAAACACAAGCGAAGCCGTAGACCTATTTAACAAATACTCACCACAGTTCGTAGTAAGCCTTATCGCAGAAGACGAAAATGAACAAAAATCTTTTTTTGCGGATGTGAATGCTCCCTTTGTCGGAAATGGATTCACACGATGGGTTGATGGGCAATACGCGTTAAATAGACCCGAGCTAGGGCTCTCCAATTGGCAATACGGGCGCCTGTTTGGACGTGGTGGGGTGCTCTCCGGTGATTCAATACTCACAATCCGCACCAAGGCAACTCAAAGTGATCCCAATATAAGCAGGCGTTCATAAAGTAAGAATTTGTTAAGAATAGCCAAAGGTCATGGTCAATCATTCAGGTAAACGCTAAATTTGATAAATCAAACTCTGGGACAAGCCAAAGGCTAATCTTGTATAGGTCAATTATTTAAGGACAACATGAACCGTTTTCGACTTTCATTTCTAGCAATCACCTTTCTCCTATCCTCTCTCGCATGCGGCGGTGGAGGCGGCGGGAATGATGAGACGGGAAACGTAGCAGTAGGTGGTCAAGGCGGTCAAGTCGTTGTAAATACCGATGCAGTTGAAGCAGCCGAAACCCAACGAGATAACGACGAGGAACCAGAAGCGCTTTCGGTTGAAGATGTGGAAGTTGAAGAACTAAATACCGAATCTGAAGAAGAAGCAGAAGAAGATGGTATAGAGGTTGCTACTGCGGAAGAGGACCCATTGGACGGGCTATTAAACGCTGTTTCCAAATTCCAAGGGTGCCTAGAAGATGAAGGGTTCGAATTTATCGGAGCCCCAGGTCAACCTGGTCCTGACGGAGAAACTGTGGACCCAAGCGAGTTTGAAGACGGATACCTTCAGGCACTTCAAAAATGCGCCACAGAAAGCAACATACTTGAAAGTTTCACAGCCTTTTCTGAAGCTCAAGCAAACCTAACTCCCGAAGAGATCGCCCAACTAAATTTCGGCATTCCAGTGTTTGGAGAATGCCTTGAACGATTGGGTTGGGAAGTTGGCGAAATTGTTCCCGATGAACGAGGAGCTCTTGGATTCGGGGCAAACGGATCGGGATTAACTCCACCTGAGGATTCGGATGGTATCTTCCCGACCGATGACATTAATAGCTGCCGGCAAGAAAGCACCACATACGTTCAAGAGAATTACGTCACTGACGAGGATTAGGCAAATACCTACATGCATCGGAAACAAAAATGGATAACTGGTGGTATTGGTGCAATAGCCCTGTTAATAGTCGGCCTCTTTGTTTGGCCGGGTACTAGCGGGAATGGAAATTCCGCCTCAGAGCTAAATAGTGGTCCGACATATGTTGTTGCCCCAGTTGAACGAAGAACGTTAACTGATGAAATCACTGTCCGTGGTGAAATCCGAAGAGATCAACTCCAAAGGATAACTTCAGGAGTAGATGGACAAGTGAGTTCTGTCCTTGTAGACGATGGCGACACAATTAACCCAGGTGACATTCTCTATGCAATTGACGGTCGAGCCGCTGTTGCAGTTATTGGTGATTTCTCTTTCTTCCGCCAGTTAGATGTCGGTTCAGATGGTCCAGATGTCCTACAACTCGAAACGATCCTTTCTTCAAATGGTTACGATGTCGGAACCGTTGACCAGCTTTACACCGAGGAAACACGGTCCGGGCTCCGCGAATGGCAAATTAGCCGCGGGTACGGGGGAGCTAGACCAGAACCAGATGAAAATATCATAGTTTCTCTTAGCGCAAATTCTGCCGGATACAACGTCGGAGCAAAAAATACGGTGGCTATCGAACTTCAGCCCAGCGTTCCCGACTTGGAATTAACTTCTGCTGGCGGGAACGGGCACACTCAAAATGCCCTCTACGTTGAGTCAAGGAGCCTTAGATCGTCTTTCAGCCCAGCTGTTTTTGCTTTCCAAGCTAATAGGCCAGTTATTGAAGTTACCGTCAACCCGGGATCTGTTGTTGAAGGTGAAACCGCTACTTTCACGTTTACTTCAGACATTGCGATGCCTTCCGATACTGTGATTGACTATGTGGTTTCGGGTTCTGCTACCGGCGAAGATGACTACAATGATGACCCGTTGGATGGGTCGTTTATTTTTCCAGCTGGTACTCAATCATTTGATTTATCGGTAGTGACATTAACTGATGATGAGATTGAGAGCGAAGAGGACATCATAATTGAGGTTGGGGATGGTTTCGGTTTCGGTGAGAATCTCCCCTACGTTCCCGGGGCGTTACGCGAAGCAAAGTTGGCAATCACTAGCCCTGCAGGTGACGTACAAACCTTAGAAGTTAGATCAACTACTGTTGCCACATCTGAAGGAGGAGACCTTACTTTTGAATTTGAGACTGACCTGATCAGCAATGAAGAAACTACAATCACTTTTTCAGTTTGGGGAACGGCTACAAGCGGGTCGGACTTTTTAGCTGAAGATCTAGAAATTGATCTTCCTGCAAATGCTGAAACCGTTACGCTCACATTCCAAACCCGAGATGACAAGTTAGTAGAAGCAGACGAAACACTTTGGGTCACCATCTTATCTAACCCTAATGAAAGTTACGTGCTCGGATCCGCTAAATCAGCTTCGGGAATTATTGAATCGAATGACCTCCCAGAACTAACGATTGAAGGAGGCGGGGATGTCAGTGAAGGTGGAAATGCCCAATTCATCATAAGGGCAGATCAGGCAGTCGTTGAAGACACCTCCATCAATTACCGATTGACTGGAAGCGCTTCGGCTGGATCTGACTATAAGGAATTACCTGGGACGGTAATTATGCTTGCAGGCCAAAGCGAAGTAACCGTCCAGATTGAAACAATAGACGACGACGTGGTGTTCCTCCCTGGGGATATGGTTGTGGCCTCTTGGCCGGCACGGATAGGAACTGTTTCAGTGGATGATGGAGAATTCATACTTCTGGGACAACAAGTACTTACCTTAACAGAACCCGATTTCACGATTACTTTGACCTTGAATCCTACAGACCGAGGAAACCTTGAAGTAGGTATGGCAGTTGAAGTAGAGCTACAAGCCAGTGATCAGGAGGCTGTACCGGGCGTAATACTTGAACTTGATGAAACAGCGACAGTGAGCAGTGATGGGTCTGAGAGATATGAAGGCGTAATACAGACCTTTGACGAACTTGATGCAGTTGATGGTGCAAACGTAAATGTAGATGTCACTCGCGAAGAAAAAATCGATGTTATAACTGTTCCTGTTGCAGCAGTCCTACAAGACGGGCAGGGAAATGACGTGGTCAGAGTAGTCCTAACCGATGGAACGACACGACAAGTTCAAGTCAAGGTGGGACTTTCCGAAGGTGCATTTGTGGAAATCACCGAAGGGTTAACTGGAGATGAACTGGTTTTGGTGGAAACCTAATGGCTTCGACTGGGTTACAGCATTCCAACCCGGCAGGTTCCCGTAAAGCACAACTCTTCCAACTGCGAGACGTGTATAGAATCTACGGAGAGGAACCGGTTGCTGTCCATGCCTTAGATGGTGTTTCTTTAGATATTCACGCCGGAGACTTTATGGCCATCATTGGCCCCTCCGGCTCGGGGAAATCAACGCTCTTAGGACTTCTCGGCTGCCTAGATCTGCCTTCTAAAGGATCAATTAAAGTGGGTCCAACTGAAATAACGGATCTAGATGATGGCGAACGGTCAAAATTGCGTGGTAATTCCATTGGGTTCGTCTTCCAACAGTTTCATTTGATACCTCACCTTACGGCATTAGGAAATGTCGCAACCGCTCTTTTGTACCGCGACCTCACTAAAAGCGAAATTCACCAGCGTGCCTTAGAGGCTCTAAGCATGGTTGGCTTGGCGGAACGCCATGACCACCGCCCAGTCCAAATGTCCGGTGGGGAACAGCAACGTGTTGCGATCGCTAGGGCAATAGTTACTGAACCGCTCATGATTCTTGCCGACGAACCGACAGGGGCTCTAGATACGAAAACAGCAAAAATTGTTCTGGATATATTCAAAAATCTCCAAGACGAAAATAGGGCAGTTGTTCTAGTAACACATGACCTAGAAATAGCAGAACAAATGGATCGAGTTGTTTCTATGAGAGATGGGAAAATTATCGCAGATGACCTCCGTAGTGAACGAACGGATGCTCTAGAAGATCGATTTTGGGAATCCGCTAGCGGTTCCAAATTAGAATAGTTATGAATTGGTTCCGTGAAATTCTCAGTGTCGCTATTAGCGGTTTAACCGCTAGAAAAATTCGGACGTTATTAATAATGCTTGGTCCTGTCTTAGGTGCCGCTGGAATTGTTGCGGCCGTCGGTCTAAACGAATCTGCAAAGGGGGATGTGCGCCAAACTTTAGAAAGACTTGGAACGAACCTGATTGTGGCTTCCGCTGATGGAACATTCTCAGGCGGGGAAGCCCCCACTCTTCCTGAAGATGCTGTGGATCGCGCTAAAAACGTATCGACTGTTGATCGCGTCGCCGGTATTACTGAAATCGGCAGCCTTACCGTCTTACCATCTCAGGGAGGGCGAGATTTTTTTAGAACAATTCCTGTCCCGGTCTTAACCAGTGACCAAAATCTTCTAGAGGTTCTAGATGCACGCATGCTTCATGGCCGTTTCATCAACGGCGCCGATGAAAGAAACCAATTTCGAAGCGCTGTTATAGGCCATGACCTAGCTAGCGACTATCAATATCTGCCCGGCGAAATTAGAACAATAGACGTTAACGGCGAAACCTATGGCGTCGTTGGAGTTATAGAAAACGTTGACCTTGTCCCGAAACTGGATACAGCCGTGATCATTCCCAAATCTTCTGCTGAAGAAGATTTTGATGTTGAACAGAAACCTACAACGCTCTATGTCAGGGCTACTGAGGGAAACGTTGACTCTACAGCTGATGCTTTGCCTATAGCTATTAACCTAGGCGGTAACGAGGGTGTAACTGTCGCTGTTCCATCTGATTTACTTGAAGCACAGGGAGCTGTTGACACGACACTGAGAAATATTCTCTTCTTAATGGGCGGATTGGCACTCTTAGTAGGCGGGGTCGGAATAGCTAATGTTATGTCCATTTCAGTGATACAGCGTTCAGGTGAGATAGGGATCCGCCGCGCTCTTGGGCATACGAAAATGACAATAGCCATGCAGTTCGTACTTGAGGCATTATTCGTTGGTGTTCTAGGAGGGATCGCCGGAGTTCTAGCTGGAGTGGGAGTTATATATCTTGTTTCTTCGATCCTTGGATGGATAGCGACATTAAACATTCCGCTTTTCTTAGTCGCTGGAGGAATGGCTTTAATTGTCTCAGTCATCGCTGGTTTATACCCTGCATGGAAAGCAGCTCGTCTGGAGCCACTTGAAACACTGCGTTTAGGCTAGCGACTTTGGTTACTCATACTTAGTTCCTGCAGCGCGAAGAACATCAATCCATTTAGATCCAGCGAATTCAGTTAAATCACCGGGACGGTAACACACGGTTTCAATTTTCCCATTAAATGGGAAAGGGCCATAGGTTTCATAGATTCTCCAATTAACTGGGGATTTCCGGTCAATTCCAATATCGATTCCTTGAAATGGTGACATTGCAAGCAACGCCAATAAGTTTTCTTTTCCTGCTACGAGCGTTCCATTAAGATAAATCTCGATATTCCAATACAAAAAATCTGGTGGCGATACCTTCAAGAGAGCTGAACAATGTCCTTCTGGTACTCCGCCACAATTAATCTCTGTTATCTCTCCATAGCCATTATGACTAAAGAGTAGTTCCCCATTCTCTATTGCCAGCGAGTACCCGCCACCTTGATCACCGTGAGCAAAAAGCGTCCCCTTATCCCCTTCCTCAAAGACAAATGACGCTTCAACTTCCCAGTTCCTGAAACTAATAAGTTGTTGCGATTTCCACCGTTCAACTGTTGGCGTTCCAGGGTAAAGAACCATTTCCTGAACTAGGTCTTGTTCCCAAGGGGGGCGCAAAATATTCTTGACATTGTTTCCTTCATCTAATGGAAAGACTTGGTTATTCCAAGCAGCTTGTTCCCATTTCTCTTCAAGTTCCTTAACTTTTTCTGGGAACTCCCCTGATACATCATTGATTTCTGTCGGATCATCATCTAGGTGATGGAGTTCCCATTTTTCTTCAGAGAATGGGGTTTCGAGTTTACGAATTGTTGATGCAGACCATCCTTCATGATAGAAACCACGATGCCCAATCATTTCGTAATACTGTTCCGTGTGAGTTGAAGCTGCCTCGGGTTTGTTAAGAGATTCACTGAAACTAGTACCTGCAGGTTTTGGAAGTTCCTCCCCTTCTTTTTCCGTGGGAACTTCGATGCCAACTAAATCGCAAATTGTTGGCAGAAGGTCAGTTACATGCTGATATTGCGATCTAAGAGGGTTATCCGCCAATAATTTTTTCTGCCAAGAAATTATGAATGGAACTTGTTGCCCACCTTGATGCGTGTTGGTCTTATACAGTCTGAATGGTGTGTTGGATGTCATAGCCCACCCCATTGGGTAATGAGCCAAAGCTCTTGGACCTCCTAAGAGGTCAAGGCGGTCATGATCAATGTCGGTACTTTCTAAATCGGTATGCCCAGTGAAAGCCAACAGTGTTCGGAAGTAGGCTGATGTGCCTAATTCTTGACCCTCTCGCGAACCACCATTATCAGAGGTGAAAATAACAATTGTGTTTTCCCACTCCCCCATTTCTTCTAAACCATCACGTAATCTCTTAAAATTTTGATCAACATTATCAACCATGCCAGCAAAAATTTCTTGATACCTAGCAAACAATTCTTTTTCTTTAGGCGTTAATTCATCCCAAGCCTTTACTGCATGTCCTTCTTCATGATTGCGTTCAGGAAGTTCTGCATGCGGTGGGATCACTCCGATTTCCTTTTGCTTTTTAAATCGTTGCTCTCTAATTTGATCCCATCCGGCTTCATATTTCCCACGATACTTCTCTATGTCTTTTTCTTTTGCCTGAAGCGGGGCGTGCACCGCCCCATGAGCAAAATACATAAACCACGGTTTCAGAGGATTAGAACTTCTAAGTTCCCTTACCATTTTTAATGCTTGATCAGTTAAGTCGTCTGTGAAGTAATAATCCTCAGGGTAAGTATCAATATCCAATGCGTGATTATCTTCGTACAGTCGATGAGGTTGATGGAAGTTAGTAAATCCTCCCAGAATCCCGTAGAAACGTTCAAATCCTTTTTGCAAAGGCCAGCTGTGTTTCGGTCCGGCTTCAGAAAGTTGAGAATCTTTACATAGGTGCCATTTGCCGACCATTAAACTCGCCCACCCATTCGCTTGGAACAGATCCCCCATCGTGACTGCATTCTCTCGCAGTTCCATTGCGTATCCAGGAAATCCAGGATCAAAATGGGCGACATGGCCCATGCCAGCCATATGGGAATTTAGCCCAGTCAACAATGATGCTCTAGTGGGTGAGCACATCGGATTTACGTGGAAATTCGTGTACCGAATTCCCTCAGCTGCGAGCGCATCAATACTAGGTGTCTCAATTTCTGAACCGAAACATCCAAGATCAGAAAAACCGAGATCATCAACGAGCATGACCAGCACGTTCGGTGAATCTACAGATGCTGTCGGAGGTTTCGGCCAATCGGGTTCAGATGTTGAAAAGATTCTCCCCACCTTCCCAGCGAAACCACCGTATGGCTCATTTATTCTTTTTCCCATTTATGATGCCTTTACACGCTTTGCCTGTGTCGTCATTCTGACACTGACCATTACCTAGATTAGTATCTGAAAGTAGCTCCTAGCTAGCGAAAGGCAGTTTTAAACATATGAGTAATTCAAAGTCGCAGAAAAGTTACCAAGATCTTCTCGCCACTCTGCAAGAAATTGATGACCGGTTTCTCAGTGACGAATGGGCAATTAATTCCGAGCTGGATCGAGCTCTTGGATACCGATATGTAATGCATGTTTTGCAGAGTGCTTTAGTTAGCCATTTTGAAGGGGATCCAGATTGGCCTGAGTGGACAAGGATAGTTTCTCCCACCCGGAAATTCACTGGGGATAATTCGGACTCGATTTACTATGAGACACCTATTCGAGGAGATCGTGCGTACCGAATTACCGGGAATTTAGCCGGTGCCGTTTATACCTCCTTCACTATTGAAGCAAACGCTGAAGATGGGAAGTACGCATCTAACAATGCTGGAGTTTTCAACGACGAAGATTTGGATGTTGATGCTGATGGAAATTATGAATTCGTCTTAGGAGGGTCTGAGGTAGGTGGGAATTGGATGGCTTTGCCTGAAGATGCGGGGAGGATAACCACTCGTCACTATTTTGAATGGCCCATACCCTGCGCTTCGGATCAGTCTTTGCATATTCCTTTGACTATTGAACCTTTGGGGAACCCTAATCCAATACCACCGTGGGATGATACAAACGTTGAGAAAGCGATAAACAGGGTCGTGAACCACATTAAAGGGAAAACTTTGGAAGGTCCTAAGCCAGGTCATGCCGCAACTCCTTCTTGGGTTGGGAAGGAGCCAAATTATTTCCCTACTCCGGAGATGCCAGGTGATTTAGCTTTCGCTGCAGTTGATGCTGCGTATTCATTGGGGAGATTCTATTTAGAACCCGGTCAGGCTCTCGTAATGTCTGGGAGGTGGCCTGATTGCCGGTTCGGGAATGTGTGTATTTGGAATCGTTTCGGCCAAACGCTCGACTACCGCCATAGGAAAGTGTCTCTTAATAGGTCAAATACGGTTCTTCAAGACGATGGTTCGTTCCGAATTGTAGTTTCGCACAGCGATCCATCTGAACCAAACTGGCTTAACACCGAAGGGTTAAACTCTGGATCAATTTTTTGGCGTTTCTTTCTCCCGAAGGGAGAGTTGTATCCGATAAGTGCCGAAGTCATTGATTTATAATTCACTACGAATAAGCGTTCTAAATCAATCTCAACTATCGTTTCTTCCATGAGTCCTAAAGCTGGTGCAATTATCCGATCTTTTTGTGAAGCATGGTCCAATGGAGACCTAGATAAGATCATGGGATTCTTTGATGAGTCAGCCGTGTATCACAATATTCCTATGGAACCAGCTGAAGGTTTAGAGAATATTCGGACATTCATTGAAGGCTTTTTTGCTATGGCTACGTCAATCCACTTTGAGATCATTCACCAAGTAGTTGAAGGGGATGTAGTCATGAACGAGCGGGTGGATACGCTTGTAATGGGAGAAAACACTATTGAATTACCCGTAGCGGGAATCTTTGAGTTAGCGAATGGGAAAATCGTCAAATGGAGAGATTACTTTGACATGGGCCAACTTTCAGGCCAAGGCTAAATTAGCTTCGCACCAAACGGCCTGGACGGTTCCCCGTATCGGAATCCATTTCGCGAGTCACTACGCCATTACAAAGCGTAGCTACATAACCTCCAACTGGCTGCACTAAACGTTTTCCTCCTTGTGGAAGGTCGCTATGGACCGCAGGTGGAGAAACTGTAAGATTCTCATGATCAATGACATTCACGTCAGCGCGTTTACCAACCTCTAACGTCCCTCTATCACCAAACCCGTACAAAAGAGCGTTTCTTGAAGTTTGTTTATTGACGAGGAATTCGATAGGGATCTTATCACCCTTCACTCGATCTCGAGCCCAAAAGCTAAGTTGCGTTGTTGGCATTGACCCGTCACAAATTAGCATAGCGTGGGCTCCTGCATCACTTAGCCCAGTAACAGTATCAGGATGGGTAAGCATCTCGCGTATGACTTCCATGGCTGCAGAAACATCCGCTGCAGCTAAACTAGCGAATCTGGTTCCCTCGTCTTCCAATAAAAAGTCGTACATGCATTCAAGCGGTTCTCGACCTTCAATTACTGCCCTTGCTCCAATAGATTCAGATGGGTCAGGTTCATAATCTACTGGATCGCTGAGAGGGTAAAATCCCGGTGCGGCAACATTAAAGAGTCCATAAATATTTTCCATAGATCCAGGCTCATCAGGAGCTATATCTGTTTCAGTCATCAACGCTTTTCTCACTTCTGGATCCCTCATGCGAATAGCTCGTTCAGCTAGGGGAAGGTTAGCCAGGTCACGTAAATACGTTGGCCTCCTCATAAATGCGTGGTAACCAGACAATCCAGTGAGAAAACCTATAGGTCTCGAAGAAACTTGTGGGAACAGTTGGGCCCCAGCTTCGTTTGCTTCAGTGTTCATCTGAAGAATCTCTCTCCATAAATTAGGATCAAAATCTGGGGATTGCACCAACGTAAATGTCGCAGGCCTACCGCTCTCTATGGAGAAACGACGCATTAAGTTGTGTTCTTCTTGAGGCGTTGAACGTTCGATGCCACCAAGTTTTCCAACTGTGCCAGACGGGATCATTTGGAATACCCCCTTGCCGACTTTTTTCATACCTCTAGCAATAGCTAGTAACTCTTCATCGGGGGCATATGTCCCTGGGACAGGTTCTCCCCACAATGAACGGTGACCGCTCGTTCGATTTGTGCTAAACCCAAGGGCACCTGCTTCAATGGCTTCTGAAACAAGATCGGACATCAACGCCATATCACTCTCTGTAGCATCTTCATTGACACGACCACGCTCCCCCATAGCGAAATAGCGCAAAGGACCATGGGCGATATGGGCTCCAACATCTAGTGAGAATTCACGTTCAGAAAGGTAATCAAGGTAGTCAGGGAATGTTTCCCATTGCCCCCATTCCATTCCTTCATGGAGGGCTGTTCCGGGAATATCTTCAACGCCTTCCATTAATTCAATTAGTTCTGTTTCCGTTCCTGGGTTAACTGGAGCGAACCCAACCCCACAGTTCCCCATAATCACTGTCGTGACACCATTATGAGATGATGGTGAGATTTCAGTGTCCCAGCTGACCTGGCCATCGTAGTGGGTATGAAGATCTATCCAGCCTGGGGTTACAAGCGCCCCATCAGCGTCTATGACTCTCTTGGTTGAACCACCTATTCGTCCACCCACTTCAGCTATTTTCCCATCTGAAATAGCTAAATCTCCAGTTTCTCCTAGATCGCCCAAACCATCTATTAATGTTCCTCCCTTTATGATGCAGTCAAACACCAGATCTCCCCCTTGGTTTTATTTTTCTATAACTTCATTCAGCATAGCTGATGTGCCCGAGGTGGGACTCGAACCCACATGCCCCTGTTCGGAGCCGGGGGGTTTAAGCCCCCTGCGTCTGCCTATTCCGCCACTCGGGCTTAGCATTTAGACTACCTGAAGGCGGATTTCATCACCCCATCAGGAACTCATTTCATTTTCTTCAAAATCTAGTTAGGAAGAAGGTCCGCTCTGGTCTAATCTTCGTGTTGTAGTGAGGAGTAAGTATGGGAAAACTTGATGGGAAAACAATAATCATAACTGGTGGTGCGAAAGGTCAGGGTGCTGCCGAAGTCAGATTGGCTACAAATCTCGGTGCGAAAGTTGTGGTAACTGACGTTCTTGACGATGAAGGTATACAGCTTGCTGAAGAAACGGGGAATGTTTATAGGAGCTTGGATGTCACATCTCCTGAACAATGGTCTGACGTCGTGAATTCGGCGGTAAGTGAGTTTGGAAGGATAGACGGGCTTGTCAACAATGCAGGAATTTTTGACCACGGTGGAATACTTGATGGCTCTGTAGAACAATTCAAAAAGATCATAGAAGTGAACCAAGTTGGAACTTTTCTAGGTATGTCCGCTGTTGCACCAAGTATGGTTTCACAGAAGTCCGGAAGCATCGTCAATATTTCTTCCATTGCTGGAATGCGGGGGTTCGGCGCAATTGCATATGGAGCAAGCAAATGGGCTGTTCGGGGAATGACAAAAGCTGCAGCAAAAGAGCTAGGTAGCTCAAATATTCGGGTTAACTCTATTCATCCTGGGGCGATAGAAACTGACATGCTTTTTGATCTAGGTGACGCCAATGTTAACCGGCTGGTATCTAATGTCCCCATGCAGCGGTCAGGAACTCCAGAAGAGGTCGGAACAACGGTGATGTTTCTACTTAGCGACGAAGCAAGCTACATCTCTGGTGCAGAAATCGTTGTCGACGGAGGGCTAATAGCCTGATAGGCAAGTCCGAGCGGACAGCACAAAGGAATAAATGGGCTCTCTCGATGGAAAAGTAGTGATTGTCACCGGCTCAGCTAAAGGTATGGGCGCAGCTGAGGCTCGGGACGCTGCAAACCAAGGAGCGCAAGTAATTGTTACCGACATACTTGACGAGCTAGGAGAAGAAATTGCAACTGAAATAAATGCCACCTATCGAACGTTGGACGTCACATCAGAAAAAAATTGGGAAATACTTGTCTCCTCAGTAGTTGAGGAATACGGTCGCATCGATGGTGTAGTAAATAATGCTGGGATATACAGTTCACAGGGTATTTTCAATAGTTCAGTGGAATCTTTCCAAAGGATAATAGAAGTCAACCAATTAGGAACCTATTTGGGGATGGCTGCTATCGCTCCGATAATGGCCAATCAAAAAAGCGGCAGTATTGTGAATATTTCATCTGTTGCAGGGATGAGAGGGCAGGTCAACATCGCGTATATGGCGAGTAAATGGGCGATCCGAGGAATGACAAAAAGCGTGGCAAAAACTCTTGCAAGCTCCGGTGTACGATGCAACAGTGTCCACCCTGGAGCAGTGAATACTGACATCTTGTTCAGTCTTGAGGAAGAAACTCTAAATCATCTCATCTCTTCGGTTCCGATGGGACGATCAGGAGAACCCTCAGAGGTAGCGAAAGTAGTAACTTTTCTCCTAAGCGATGCTGCAAGTTACATCTCCGGTGCAGAAATCGTGGTCGATGGAGGAATGATCGCTTGATTTAAGCAGCAGAGTTGAGCGAGTGATAAGGGGGAGATATCCCACCTCCTTCAACCTTTGATAATTCCCTTTCCTCAATAACTGACCAAAGTAAATCACGGAGTTGGGTGGCTATATTAAGATCGCTATTTGCGACGACGAACCCTTCAACGATATCCGAGAGAGTAGAAAGCCAAGCTCTCCCCCGAAATACAACCGAAATGGTCATAGATCCGTCTCTATTTCTTCTAAGAGTTCTCGAGTGTTCTCCCAAACTCGGGGGGCCTTTAAACGCTGGAACGTTATAGCCTCTTTCTCGGACAACTGTGCTTAGGGTTCTAACTGTATTTGTAAATAGAAATGATGTTGATTCCGCCATATACCTATTGTGACTGCAAGGTATGACATTTTGTAAAAGCTAAATTGAAGCAATACAGGACTAGAAATTCAAGCTAACTTAAAATTATATCTATGGTCGACTATGACATTCCCACCTCTTCTCAGTTAAATCCAGCTCAAAAGAACGTTTTGTCCCAGCTTGGGGCAAAACCAAGCGAGCGTCCTGAATTCTCGGACGACCTTAAAAAAACATTAAAAGAAAAGCTAGAAGAAGTTTCCCAAAATCTTCTTCGGCAACTTCCCCATAATGAATCTCTTTTTGTGAACAAACATCTGCTGACTCAGATAATGGGATGTGAGAAGAGGTATATAGCGGAAAGTCAGGAGAGTTTCGAATGGAGTATCCCGACCGCTAGAGGAACCCTGTCACACAAGGCAATAGAATTATCTATCTTCTGGCAAGGACCCAAAGACCCCTTGACTCTTACCAATGAAGCACTAGATAGAGCTGAACAGGGAACTGATTACATGGCAGATTGGATTCAAGGGCTAAGCGAAGGTGACCGGGCCCAGTTATGCGGTGAGGTAAATTCCCGTGTTGGTTCTTTTCTAGAAACTTGGCCTCCGCTTGAGAAACGTTGGAAGCCGATGCTTGAAACTCCTATACGGGTCGAGTTAGCCGAAGGAAAAGTTGTTCTTTCCGGAAAAGTAGACCTTACTCTTGGCTCAGCTGGAGGCAATACGGCAGGAAAGGTAATTGTTGATTTCAAAACTGGTAAATTCTCCCCATCGCATCGAGACGATTTACGTTTCTATGCGTTATTGGACACGATCAGAATAGGGGTCCCTCCACGACTAGTAGCTAGTTACTACCTTGATCAAGGAGAATTTAGCCCTGAGATTATTAGTGAAGGTGTTCTTGAATCAACTGTCGGACGTGTATCAGATGGAATTACTCGCCTGACGGAACTCCGCTTCCAAATGCGGCCTCCTTCGACGCAACCTGGACCTCCATGCCGGTGGTGCCCAGTATCGGAGGACTGCACTACTGGGCAAGATTACCTTTCTGATTTTAGCGAGTAAGGCTGTGGAGAAAACTTGTTGAGATTGAGCATCTTAACTTTCCGTAAGCCACAATGAAGGTATGGAATTTATAAAAATTGAAGTATCCGGCGGGGTTGCCATTCTTACTTTAAATGACCCTGATAAAAGAAACGCTATCAACTTAAAGATGAACGATGAAATCTGTGATGCACTAGACGATTTAGAATCTTCTGAAGATGTAGGCTGCCTAATTGTTACAGGATCCGGAAAGGCTTTTTGTGCAGGAGCTGACCTTGGAGATCTTCTAGCTGCACGTGAACGCGAGAACATTCAAGACATATACCGCGGTTTCCTTAGAATAGCTGATTCGAGTCTGCCTACTATCGCTGCCGTGAATGGAGCCGCAGTTGGAGCCGGGATGAATATGGCTTTAGCTTGTGATCTGATCCTCGCCGGCGAATCATCTAGATTTGATAGTCGTTTCCTAGCGATCGGTATACACCCAGGCGGAGGGCATACTTGGCGGTTAAGGTCACGAACCAATGATCAAGTTATGCGGGCGATGGTTCTTTTCGGAGAAATCCTAAACAGTTCTGAAGCTGAAAGAATTGGTTTAGTTTGGAAAGTCTCGCCAGATGATCTTCTTCTTGAGGATGCGCATGAGATTGCTTCCAGGACTTCTTATTATTCGAAAGATCTGACCAAAGCGACTAAGGAAGCTTTTCAGGGTCTTCCTTTGATAGATAATTCTCAGGACGCGGTACGCCACGAGGTCGGTCCGCAGATACTCTCAATGGAGTCAGAGGAGTTCAAGCGCCTCGTGACAGAATTGCAGAAGAAAATTAGCTCAAAGTAGCTTAATTAATCCATTCTTCTATCAACTCAGGAGCCCGAATCTCCCATTCTTCGGAAGTTATCGCAAATCGTACATGATCCTCCCATTTACCATTGATTTCTAAATATCTCTGCGCTATTCCCTCATTGCGCAGTCCAAGTTTTTCAGCTACTCGCTGACTAGAAAAGTTCCGAGGAATAATAGCTACCTGAATTCTATGAAGCTTTAACTCTTCAAAGGCAAAGCGAAGTAAGACAACTAGAGATTCTGGGGTATAGCCATTTCCAGCGTTTCGTTTGTCTATCCAATATCCCACGTAGCAACTCTGAAATGGACCTCTTTGGATTGAAGAGATATTAATCTCTCCGCTAAATGAACCATTGACAAAGATACCGAAGCCATAACCTGAACCTAAATGACGTTCCCTATCTCTGGCATTGCATCTAGCTGAGAAGGCATTCTTATCATTTATCACATCTGGGATCTCCGGAGGTCTTGTAGGTTCCCATCTGGTTAGCCAATCTACGTTGGCGTTTCTGACTTCAGACCAATCTTCAAAATCGCTAGATGCAAGCGGCCGCAATTCCACGCGCCGACCTTTCAAGTCATTATCTTTAAGAGTTGGCTGAGGTCGGAACCGGGATTGTTTCATTGGTTTATTTTTCTTCTGATATGGCAAGTGCCGATTAAGTTGAGACCCTAGTCGCCAATCCTTTGTTACTGCGACTTGAAATATAATTGTTTACTTAAAAATATTCGTGACTAATCCATCAAGTACGTCTTTCTCAGAAACCTGAATTTTTTCAAAGTTGAACTTTCTCATTATCTGGACGAGTACACATAACCCTCCGATGATGACGTCAACGCGACCTTCTTCCATTCCGGGATTGGATAAACGCCCAGCTCTGTTGTCTGTTACTAGGAGTCGGAAGACTTCTTCAATTGATTCTTTAGACATTGAGTGCCTATGAATAGCTTCGTATGAATAGTTAGTTAAACCCTGTTCGATCATTGAGGTTGCACTTACCGTCCCCGCAACGCCGATTATGGTATTTGCTTTCAACAAACGCGGAATTTCTATAATGACGTCATCTAGATGAAGGTCTATTAGGGAAAGAGCTGCTGAGAGTTCTTCTGGCAGAGGGGGGTCATGATGAATGAAGCGTTCGTTTATCCTTACGCAACCTATGTTGGCGGAATGGGAGGAATCGTATTCGTCGGTTCCGTAAGCAAACTCTGTTGACCCTCCTCCAATATCGATGACGAGGTAAGGAGCTTTAGAACTGTCAAGGTCTTGTGTTGCTCCCAGAAACGAAAGTTCCGCTTCTTGTGAGCCAGTGAGAAGTTCTGCTTTCGTATTGATTATTGTTTCTGCTGCCTCTAGAAAAACTTGGCCATTGGAAGCATCTCGAACTGCAGACGTTGCGACCATGCGTACTTCAGAGACTTTATAGTCACGTAGTTTCTCTTTGTACCCCATTAATGTGACCAGTGCTCGGTCTATCGCTGTGGACGAGAGCGCCTGTGTTTCATCAACACCTTCTCCAAGACGCGTAATTTGTGTTTCTCGGATAAGCGTACGGTATTTCTTATCTTGGTTACGCTCCGCGATGAGTAACCGCGTACTGTTTGTTCCACAATCTATAGCTGCTACAACTGAAGCCATTTTATTCTCTAAGTACTTCTACTTTTAATTGCTGGTCTACCCAGATTCCAACTGGGTCTTTCCCGCCGGCTAAAAACCATGCGTAGTGAGCGTGAAGACATTTTATACCTACTCTTGTGCCACCAACTCCCCCGGTCGGAGACGGACCTAAATGTTCTGCCGGAATAGCGCTGTTGCGTTCCTCTTCATATCTTTTATGAGCTGATGCTATTTTTTCAAGTCCTATTTCTGATTCAGCGATCTTTATAGCACCGTTTGATTCGAGCCTACTAATAAGGAGCTTGTCCAGAGGATCTACTAACCAATACAAGGTGGGCATTGGAGTTCCGTCATCCAAGAAGGGGGAATTTTTTATGACTCTTGGGGTTCCATCCGGTCTTCGGACTGCCACTTCAAATTTTCCTTGTGGTTGGCGGCCAAGTAATTCTTGAATCAATCGCACTTCTTCTGCTTCTTGATCTTGCATGGATTCTCCTGATTTACAGGATTACGTACCGGATAACCATGAATAAGATGATTGCTATTCCCATAAGAGGAACGGCGAATCTTTTCAAAACTGGTACTGCTACGACGCTAAGGAGGTTCAATTCGGTTTCTTTTTTATCGCCTAGGTTATTTCCGGTCAAGGTAGTGGCTCGGTTGTTATCTCCTGAGTCGAGAAGTTCTTCAAGGTTGTTTGCAAACTGTGTCATTAATTTTCCGCTGACGTCACTTATTGCTCCGCGACCAAATTGTGCAATTTTTCCAGTGATAGTCAATTCTGTTTTTACATTCACATTTGTAGCGGTGGGAGAGACTTCCGAAAGTTCCGCCGTGATTAGCGCGCTAGCGTTTCCAGCTCCTCTTGTATCTCGCCCATCTCCTTTAATAACAATTTTTTTTAGGTCATGATCTTTCTCAAGATACGTTGCTGTGCCTTTATATTGAGCTGTTATAGGCCCGACTTTTATTTTGACCGCACCGTAGAAATTATCTCCATCTACTTCTTGGAGTTCTGCCCCCGGGAGGCAAGGAGCTATTCTTTCGGGGGTATTGAATGCTTCCCATACCTCTTCTATTGGTGCGTTAACTTCGATTTCGTTGTTTAGTTCCATCGTTCTAAATCACTCCTTGTGTCAATGTCTATCGGGCTTCCTTCGCATGGTACCTCATTGACTAAATCTGGCCGAAGCCGAAGAAGGGATCGAGCCCCTTCATCGCCAGAAATTGGTATTAGAGTCCACAACTCTTCGTCTATCTTGACTGGTGGGCACCGGTTCCCAGAAAAGGTTGCCGTCACTAACTGCCCTTCGGCTTCTGAAACGGCTGTCCAAGCGCTGCTTGGCACAAGAGGCATATCTCCAAGTCCGACTGTTACAGCAGTGTAGCCGTCTTGGCCAGCGACCGAAATTGCACTCCTTAGCGATGTTACTTGCCCTTCTTCAAAGTTATGGTTTTGGACAATGGTAATGTTCTCAGAAGTGAGATTAAGGCTACTCTCAGTATGTAGATTGATTGCTCCGGAGACAATATATACAGCACTGAAATTAGCTTCTATTACATTGTCAATTACCCATTGGAGTACTGGCTTACCTTTAAAATTTGCTAGGAGTTTATGAGTGTCACCGGAGTAGCGCTGCCCTTTTCCGGCAGCGAGGATAACTGCAGCTGTTCCCTCTTCGGTAGGGGTCTCATAGGGGTGTTGATCACTCACTATCTCATTGTAGAGATGTAGATCTGTCTACTTGTTGCTCTAAGGGTAATATTTCAGTATTCACCGTGAATAGGCCCTTCCCCAGTTTTAAGGTGAGGGGCTTCTCGACCTGTTCTCATCGCAATAATCTCTGCGCAGATTGAAATAGCTGTTTCCTCAGGCGTGCGTGCGCCAAGGTCAATTCCAATTGGGGACATAATTCGTTTGAACTGGCTTTCATTCACCCCTGCTTCTTTGAGCCTGTTGGTTCGATTATCGTGCGTTTTTCTACTCCCCATGACTCCGATATACCCAACGCTGGTGTCGAGGGCCGCTGTAATCGCAGGCACATCAAACTTGTTGTCATGGGTTAAAACACAAATAGCGTCTCGAGGTCCTAGCGTTTCCCCGACTTCCTCAATTAGGTCATTTGGCCAAGCATTCTCAACGCTGTCGGCTTGAGGAAATCGTTCTTCGGTAGCGAATACTGGGCGAGCATCACAAACAGTTACTTTGTAACCTAAGATTTTTGCTACTCGAACCAATGCTGCAGTGAAGTCAACAGCTCCAAAAATAAGCATTTGTGGAGGTGGTGCAAAGCTTTCTATGAAAATAGAGAGTGCTTCATCTCTCGCTTCTCCTTTGGGGCCATAGTGTCGAATACTTGTTCGTCCTGCGGCTAACTCACCTGCCATATCTCGGGTAAGTACTCGATCTAGGGATTTATCGCCCAATGACCCTAGGGTTGACCCGTCCGACGTGAGAAGTAATTTCGTGCCCTGTCCAGTTCCTTCAATTATTGTTGCTAATGCAAGAGGAAGTCCTGATTCAAGATCTTTTTTAAATCGTTCAAAAATATTAAGTTCCATGTCTACCAGTCAAAGGGTTCAATATAAAGATTGATAGTGCCACCGCAGGTAAGTCCCACCGCGTATGCTTCATCATCGCTATAGCCGAAAGAAACTATTTTTCTCTCGCCACTTTCAATGATTTCTAAGGCTTCAGCGACTACTGCCCCTTCCACACAACCACCCGAAACTGATCCCGATACTTTGCCTTCTTCGCTAACGGCCATCGCCGCTCCTGCATCTCTAGGACCAGATCCTTCTAGGGATATCACTCGAGCTACAGCACTTCTCATACCTTGTTTTCTCCACTTTTCTAGATCTTTGAGGATTTCTTTCAAGGCTCTCTCCTATTCGGTAAGTAATTCGGCTAAGTCACTTAAAGATTCTAAACTATGACCTTCAATAAAATGATCAATAAATGGTATTGCTGCTGCCATGCCTTGCGCCAATGGTTCATAACCCGGTGAGGCTTTGAGTGGATTCATCCAAATTATTTGGTGGGAGAGCCTACTTAACCTCCCCATTTGTTCTGTCATGATTTCTGAATCCCCTCGATCCCAACCGTCAGAAAGGATCACGATGGTCGACCCTCGACCCATTCCGCGTTGCCCCCAGTTATTTACGAAATTTGCTAAGGAGTCACCAATTCTGGTTCCGCCTGACCAATCTGGGATAGATTGCGAAGCGCGGCTGAGAGCGACGTCTAGATCCCGATTTGATAGTTCTTTCGTGACTCTTGTAAGTCGTGTCCCTAAAGTGAACGCTTCCACTCTCCTGCGTCCAATAACCGCAGCCTGAATAAATCTCAATAACGCTCGCGCATAGGAGTCCATTGATCCTGAGATGTCCAAAAGAAAAACAACGTTTCGTGTTTTCTCCCCATGTTGGATGAAATGGCGCTTGATAGGTTCGCCACCGGTTTTGAAAGATGACCTAACCATCTTTTTTAAATTTGGATGTACTGATTGTTTTGATGTAGTAATTTTTCTTCTGGATTGGCGTGTGCCACCTATCGACTCTATTGACTTCATTAGGTCATACACTTCATTAAGTTCTTCTTCTGAATAAAGAGCGAAGTCTTTGTTTTTTAAGATTTCGGAAGGGGAATACTTCAAAGAAATAACATTGTCTTGAGCCATGCGGTCTTCAGAATTTTCTTCTAATTCTACCTCTTCATTTCCAACCTGTATGAATTCTTTCGTTGGCGTATCCTCTTTTATTTCTAGTTTCATTGAGCCTTCCCAAAAAGTTCGGAAAGCTTCGTCATAAGTCGGAATATCGCTTGGTTGCGAGAGCAAAGTAGTTCTTCCAGCCCAATAGACATTGTTGCGTTCTTGTACCCCTATAGCCCCCAATGCTTCATGAAAAACAACTGTTGCCGCTATAGGCACATTGATTCCCATAGCTCGCAGGTAAGTGACAAAGCTCTGGGCAAGCAATTCTGGTGTAGTTGAAATTTTATAGAGGTCAGCCGGCGCGGGCATACGCATTTTGTAAGACCTGATTCAGGTCTTTACCTTTCACCTTTTGTTGGTCTTCGTGGTATTTTAGTAACGCCCCTATCGTGGAAAGGATTGCTTCTTCATTTAGGTTTCTACTTCCTAGACGGTCAAGGGCGAGGGCCCAATCTATGCTTTCTGAGACTCCTGGTGGTTTATATAAACTCATTTCTCTCATCTGTTCAACTACTGCTGCTATTTGTTTTACTAGCTTAGGAGCGACATCGGGAGCTTTGGTTTTGATAATCTCAATCTCACGTTCATATCCGGGATGTTCAACCCAGTGGTACAGGCATCTTCGCTTTAGAGCGTCATGAACGTCTCTTGTGCGATTAGAAGTAATTACAACTATTGGTGGTACAGATGCAGTGAAGCTTCCAATCTCTGGAATGGTGATTGAATAGTCAGATAGAATCTCTAATAAGAATGCTTCGAACTCATCATCGGCTCTGTCGATTTCATCTATCAATAGCACGGGAGAGGTTCTGCCTTGAGAATCTATTGCTTGGAGAAGTGGGCGTTTAACTAGAAATCGTTCATCGTACAACTCATCTTCGAGAGTTTTTTCATCAATCTCAGTGGCACGGCCTGAAGCCTCAGATGCACGTAGGTGAAGAAGTTGACGTGAATAATCCCACTCGTACATTGCTTGTGAAGCATCTAGTCCTTCATAGCATTGAAGCCGTATCAACTCTGTTTGCAACCAGCTTGATAGGACCTTTGCCACTTCTGTTTTCCCGACGCCTGGTTCTCCTTCTAGGAATAAGGGGCGTTTCAGGGTTAGGCTTAAGAAGATTGCTGAAGCGAGACCTTCCGAAGCAAAATAGCCGTGGTCTTTAAGGCCTGCTTGAACTTGACCCACATCTTTAGGTACGAACAACTCCATGGTTATCAATCTACAGGGATCTATCGTTGGTCAATACAGGTCATCAACTCATTTCTGAAATACCTGATTTGTTTAACGACCTGCTTCTTCTAAACCGCGTTTGACGAGGATCCTAGCGAGGTGCTTGCGGTAGTCGATTGAAGCATTGATATCAGCAGTCGGTTCGGTACCTTCCGCTGCCATTTCAGAAGCTTCTTCTGCGGTCGCACCACTTGCAATTGCTTGCTCAACAACAGTTGACCGGAAAGGCGTGGAATGCATGTTGATTAAAGAAACCCCGCTGTTATTTTCGTCTAGGAGAATAGAAGCACCAACAATTGCCCAGTCTTGCGCCCTGCGGTTAAATTTCTGAAATGACCATTTAGCATCAGGCGCTTTAGGTACTTTGATTTCTGTTAGTAACTCATCTTCATTGAGATCAGTTTCTAAGAAACCGGTGAAGAAATCATCTATTGGGATTTCGCGCACGCCGCTCGGTCCGGAAACAATAATGATGGCACGCAATGCTATAAGAGCCGATGGTATGTCTGAAGCTGGGTCTCCATGGGCTATAGCTCCTCCGATCGTTCCTCGGTGTCGTACCTGTGGATCGCCGACGTGATGTGTTGCATCGGCAAGAAGTCCAGCATTCGTTTTGATCAATTCACTGTTTTCGACATCGCAATGCCGAGTTAATGCTCCTATCCGAAGGTGTCCGTTTTCTTCTTCAACATATTTCAATTCTTCAAGTCGGTTAATATCAACTAGGAAGGCTGGTGCGGCGAGCCTAAATTTCATTAGAGGCAGGAGAGAATGTCCTCCGGCTATTAACTTTGCTTCATCACCGTGTTCTTTAAGAGCTTCCAAAGCGCCTTCTACAGAGTCAACACGGACGTATTCAAAATTTGCTGGGATCATATTATGACTCACTCGCTTGGAGAGCAGCTTTAACTATGTTGTGGTATCCGGTGCATCGACAAAGGTTTCCCTCTAAGCCTTCCCGAACTTGACTTTCCGTTAGGTCTTCATTTTCATTTACAAGTGAGACGCATGCCATAACCATGCCAGGAGTGCAGTATCCGCATTGAAGGGCATGGCATTCATGAAACGCTTGCTGCATAGGGTGCAAATCCCCATTAGATTCCGCCAAACCCTCTATAGTTGTGATTTCCATTTCATCCACCTGTGCAGCTAAAACCGTGCAGGATTTTATCGACTCCCCATTTAGGTGGACGGTACAAGCTCCACAGGATGAGGTATCACACCCTATGTTGGTCCCTGTTAAACCAGCAGATTCTCTTATGAATTGGACCAAAAGAGTTCGAGGTTCAACATCGTGAGTATGCGTTACGCCGTTTATGTTCAGACTTACTTCCACTTACTTCCCCTTTTCTATATTAGGAATCTAGTACACACGATGGGGTGAACACTAACTCAATCTATATATCAACTTTTCTATAGCAAATTCTTGCCCAAATAGCCGTGCCAGCTATCAAACAAAGCATTGCTATTAAACCCGGTTGAGTTTGTTGCCAGGTTACTTCTCCCAAAAACCCTTGCCTACACATTCTGATTACATGAGAGATTGGGTTTACTTCTGCTACCCCATTTAGCCAACCCTCTATTGCCTCAAGTGGAGCTTGGCCGACTGATAAAAACATAGTGCTGAACATTACAATCTGCGCTATTGCCAATGATTTTATGGATTTGAAAATGAAAACGATTCCAAGGACGAAAAAGGACATGAATGCTGCCATTCCGATAGCAGAAATGTACACCATGATAAACCCAAGACCTCCCCCAGGCATTTCTGCTCCTAGGAAACAAAAAGATACTATGAGGACCGCTGTCGTTGGTATAACAGCTCGGCATATGGAGTAGCCCACCAAACCGGTAAGAAGAACAGACGGATTGATTGGGGCAGTTCGCAACCGGTCAAAAAAACCATTTTCAATATCCGTAGCTGTAAGCCCTCCTCCACCGAGTCCTGAGAATGCTGCTCCTTGTAGCACTGCCCAAGCCGTCATCCAATTCACAGCTTTGTCAGTGCCATACCCTTCAAGTGCAACAACGGATGCAAATGATCCGCTGAACGCCACAACGAAAAAAATTGGCATAACAATTGTAGGAAGCATCAATGAAGGTAATCTTCGCATGCGCATCAATCCTCGTCCCACAAATGCTTGACCGACAAGAAATGAGTGTCCTTTAACTGTGTAGGAATTGGTCATGATGCAGCTGCTAAACGTTTTTTAAGTTGGCCGATAGCGATAGTCACCCCAATGACTGCGATTGCCGTGACTATTCCGACTGCTTTGATGAAGTTAGCCCACGAGAATCCTTCAACGGTTAGGCCCCTAGTCCAGTCAATCACCCATGTAAGTGGATTCCATTTGGCAATTGCCCCGTACCAACCTTCCATTAATTCAACTGGGAAAAACGCTGAACTTATAAAGATGAAGACGAATATTAGAGGGAAGAGAGAATTAACTACTTCTTGCGAACCTGTCCGAAGAGCGACTGCGATCAGGAAACTACCAACGGCCATTGAAAGAAGGGAGGTTATAAACATTAGAGCTAATGCACTTGGTACACCGCCGGCGAGATCTGCTCCGAAGATATAGAAAATTGTGATCAAGATTGTTGCTTGGAAAAGTCCATACACAAATGCGCTTGCCAGTCGAGCAACAAGAATTGAAGGTCTTGAAACCGGAGAAGAAAGCAATCGGTCCATGAACGAATTCTCTATATCTCCGGCTAGGTCAGTTGCGCTATTTGTTGATCCGAATAGGACTCCTTGTATGACACATGCCGGCAATATGAAGTCCAAAAAACTTATATCTGGATAGGGGAAGTCTGGGAGGTTAACTGCTTTACTAAATTGTGACGAATACACTGCTGCTAGGAGTAGAGGGAAGAAAAGGCTTGGAGCCCATGACTGTGGTTGCCTTACCATCCCCAAAATGCTTCTATGGGAAAGTTGTATTGTTTGAGGTAAAAAATTCCTGACTTGCATTAACTGTTATTACGCACTTTCCCCGCCTTCAAGGCGGCGGCCGGTAGCATCTGCAAATACGTCATCTAAGCTTGGCTCATCTAATTCAACGTGTTGAACCTCTATTGACTTGTCTTCGAGCGCTTTGAGGACAACGGTTATTCCTCTAGTTCCTGCGTTTAAACCAATAGCTATTCTTCCTTTTCGTGCTGGGCGTTCTTCACCGAAATGAGCCATTGTCGCCTTAGCTGCGTTATAGTCTTTCTCCCAAACATCCACTCGTAGAGTAGGCGCCCCCACTTGATTTTTAAGTACGCTGGGGCTTCCTTCACGAACAATTCGCCCTTCATCAATAATGGCTATTCTCTGAGCTAACTGGTCGGCTTCTTCTAGATACTGAGTTGTTAGAAACACAGTTGTTCCTATTTCTTGGTTTAGTTTCCTTACTTCATCCCAGAGAGCCACTCTGCTGGTTGGATCTAATCCCGTTGTGGGTTCATCTAGGAATAGCACTTCGGGCTCATGTACAAGCGATAAGGCAAGGTCGAGGCGTCGTCGCATCCCCCCGGAGTATGTACCAACTCTTCGGTCTCCAGCCGCTGTTAATCCTACGGTTTCAAGCAACTCTCCGCATCTAGCACGTGCTTTCCTTTTGGGGATTCCATGCAGTACTGATTGAAGCTTTAGTAATTCGTTGCCTGTCATAAGGGGATCAATAGCGGCGTCTTGTAAAGCAACCCCAATTCTCTTTCTTACAGCACCTGCTGAGCTCATTACATTGTGTCCAGCCACCCATGCTTGGCCGCTTGTTGGCTTTAAGAGCGTTGTTAACATTCGAACAGCGGTGGATTTGCCTGCCCCATTAGGGCCGAGAAACCCGAAAACCTCGCCTTTAGCTACGGAGAGATTAATCCCATCTACCGCAACCAGATCTCCGAAAGTACGCGATAATTCTTTAGCTTCGATTGGGTTTCGCATTTATCCCCCGAGAGTTTCTGCAAGATAAGTGAACGGCCAAACCGAAGGTAATCTAACCGGTTCCGGAGCTGGCGGCGGTACAGCGAATGCTTCTTCGCCTGGTTTAATCAGTCCAAAATTCTGTCTTGCTAGCCATTCAATTTCCGATGGTAGGTACAACGTTTGCTCTCTTTCTTGGAGAATTCCATATTCGTTTTCGATCTGGATCAACTCCACTTCTTTGATTGAGAGTTCCTTGCCTTGTTCGCTCCAAAGTTGGAATGAGTCGAAACTCCACCACAAGATAAGAAGGGTTACTAGTGCCACTAGGACCCCTAATGTAATTCGGCGAGTTCTTTCAACTGCTACTGAATCTTGTTTTAAATCCCCTGACAGAACAGACATATTACCTGGCCCTCAATGCGTCGATACCGCGAAATGCAGCCGCGTCTCCAAGTTCATCTTCTATACGAATTAATTGATTATATTTGGCGACTCTCTCACTGCGCGATGGCGCTCCTGTTTTTATTTGACCACAATTTGTTGCGACGGAAAGGTCAGAAATAGTTGTATCTTCGGTGTCACCGGACCGATGAGACATAACGGATGTGTATCCGTGGCGTCCTGCTAGATCTACAGTTTCAAGAGTTTCTGTTAAGGTCCCAATTTGATTTACTTTAATAAGTATTGAATTAGCTGTCTCGCTGTCGATTCCCATCTGGAGCCGATGAGTATTTGTTACGAAAAGGTCATCTCCTACTAGTTGAGTCCTGTCACCTATCTTCTCGGTAAGTTCTTTCCACCCTTCCCAATCCTCTTCATCCATTCCGTCTTCAATTGAGATAATTGGGTACTCGTTAACTAGATTTTCGAAATATTCAGCCATTCCTTTTGAGTCCAGTTTTCTGCCTTCTCCAGAGAGAACATATTCCCCATCTTGGAAGATTTCTGAACTCGCTGCGTCTAACGCTATTGTGATGTCATCTCCAGGTATGAATCCAGCTTTTTCAATTGATTCTACTAGTAGCTGTACAGCTGCTTCATTTGATGCAAGATCGGGAGCAAATCCTCCTTCGTCACCTACTGCTGTTGATAAGTCCTTCTCCTGAAGCACTATTTTCAGTGTTTGATAACATTCGACCCCCCACCGAAGTGCCTCAGAGAACGAAGCGGCTCCAGTGGGCATGATCATAAATTCCTGCAAGTCAACATTGTTGTCTGCATGTCCGCCCCCATTTAGAACATTCATCATCGGCACAGGTAGAACATGAGCTGAAGCGCCGCCTAGGTACCTGTACAAAGGTTGGTTCAATGATGAAGCCGCTGCTTTGGCCACTGCGAGTGAAACTCCAAGTATTGCATTTGCACCAAGATTTGATTTATTCTCAGTTCCATCGAGAAGGAGCATTGTCCTATCGATGTGTCTTTGGTCTTGCGCATCTAATTCTCTAATTTCGTTTGCGATTGCGTTATTTACATTCCCTATGGCCTTAGTTACGCCTTTCCCTAAATACCGCTCTTCCCCGTCTCGCATCTCTACCGCTTCAAACCTCCCAGTGGATGCGCCAGATGGAACCGCTGCGCGTCCAAAGGAACCGTCGTGGAGCGTCACGTCTACTTCTACTGTAGGATTTCCTCGAGAATCTAGGATTTCTCGCCCGACAACTTTTTTAATTTTACTGTCAGACATTTCTCTTTCATCCTTTCGGAATTGCAGTTCAAACTTTTAAGGTTACTAATCCAAAATACCCTTGTTGTGGGGAAATGTTGTTGATGTGGGTGAGTTGAGTTATAGAAAAATTGAAATTCTATCTTCTTGCAAGAACTTCTTGCTTGTGTCTTACCGCTTTGATCCTACTCCTTCTAGGAAAGACATTATTTCGTTTACGGCTTCAGCGATATCTGGGATGCGAAGAACTAGTTCTTTTTGGTCCTCCTTGTAGGTTGAACTTTCGTAGATACGCAATGTTCTAACTCTTTCCGATGGGCGTAAAGAGATAGGTGATATACGTATGTTCCATTTAGGCTTTCCAAAGCCATGCACTTTAGAGGCTTGAATTTCTGTGATTCCATGTTGTCTCAAAGATGTTCTCAAATATGCAATTCGTAATAGATTTGTTGCGACTTCAGGTGGTTGTCCGTAGCGGTCAAGCCAAGAAGCTTGGATTTCTTTCACATCATCTTTATTGCTTACCGAGGAAAGCCTTCTGTACGCTTCTAGCCTTGATTCTTCTCTAGGCATGTAGTCCTTAGGTATGTAGGCGGTTTCAGGTAATTCAATAAGGATTTCTGGTTTCTCTTCCTTGGGGATTCCCCGAAGTTCATCGACAGCCTCGGTAACTAGCTTGCAATAGAGGTCATAACCGACAGCGGCAATGTGGCCTGACTGTCCTGTCCCAAGCAAGTTTCCTGCTCCTCGGATCTCTAAATCTCTCATAGCTATTCTGAAACCGGACCCGAGGTCAGTAGCCTCCCCTATGGTTCTTAGTCTTTCATATGCTTCTTCGCCAAGGTTGTGATCTGGCGGGGTTAGCAAGTACGCGTAAGCTTTGGTACCTGAGCGACCGACGCGCCCCCTTAATTGATGGAGTTGGCCAAGACCTAAACGGTCGGCTCTATCCACTATCAGTGTGTTCACTGCTGGCATGTCTATCCCTGATTCAATAATGGTTGTGCATACCAGAACGTCATATTTTTTTTCCCAGAAATCTATAACTGTTTGTTCTAAAGACCCTTCATCCATTTGACCGTGGGCAACAGCAATTCGGGCTTTAGGTATTTTTTCTCTTAGTCTGTCAGCAACAATTTCAATATCTGAAACACGGTTATGGACAAAGAAGATCTGTCCGTCACGAAGTTGCTCTCGACGTATCGCCGCCACAACGATTGCGTCGTCGTAATCACCAACATAAGTCAATATGGGTTGCCGATCTGTTGGTGGCGTGTTGAGCAGTGTAAGGTCTCGAATCCCCGTGAGACTCATTTCTAGTGTCCTTGGTATCGGAGTAGCGGTTAATGTTAAAACATCAACATTGGTTTTCATTGATTTAATTCGTTCCTTATGAGAGACGCCGAATCTTTGTTCTTCATCAATCACTAAAAGACCGAGGTCATGGAACCGTACATCTTCAGAAAGAAGGCGGTGCGTCCCGATTACTAGGTCAATTTCGCCTTTGGATATCTTTGCAACTACTTCCGAAGACTGTTTAACAGAAAGGAACCTGCTAAGGACAGCGATTCGTATGGGGAATCGACTTAACCTTTCAGTAAATGTTTGGAAGTGCTGTTGGGCTAGAAGTGTTGTGGGGACCAACACGGCTACTTGTTTGTTATCTAGGACTGCTTTGAAAGCAGCACGAAGCGCTATTTCGGTTTTCCCGAAACCAACATCTCCGCAAACAAGGCGGTCCATCGGTTTTCCTTCTTCCATATCTGATTTCACATCATTCATAGCTATCAACTGATCAGGTGTTTCTTGAAATGGGAAGGATTCTTCAAGTTCTTTCTGCCAAAGCGAATCTGGAGAATAGCGAAATCCCTGCAACGATTCCCTTTCCTGATAAAGAACCACCAATTCCTGAGCTATTTTTTGTATTTCCTTTCTGATGGTAGTTTTTGTTCGCGTCCAGTCCGATCCTCCCATGCGGCTAAGTGATGGGATGCTTCCTCCCGTGTATTGACTAACTTGTTGGATTTGGTCTGTAGGAACATACAATTTGTCGCCGCGGCGGTATTCCAAAAGTAAATAGTCTCTTTCATTCCCGACTAGCGTTCTTTTTACTATCCCCTGGTATTGAGCGATTCCGTGGTGTTCATGCACAACAAATGAACCTTTTCGAAGATTTTCTATTTGTGGTAAGGGTATTGTTGATTTTTTCTTGGGAGTTTTGTGGGAGCGTCTCCTTCCATAGAGTTCGGTTTCTGGAATAATTGCGATTTTGTTATCTGGTAAAATAACTCCACTCTGGTCTGAGGTAGAAATAATTTTTATTCCCTTGTCCGTTATGATGTCTTCATTTTTTAGGACTATTTCGGCGTTAAGATCGATCGAATCTATTCTCGCCTTAAGCTGAGAAGCTGCTATTTCACTATGAGTAGTAACGATGACGCAAAAATCTTCGTTTAAGAGCTCGATTAGGTGTTGCTCGGGTGATTTATTTAGATCCTGAATGGATTTTGTAGATATGTGGGGAGTATCAGGATCTGGGGATGACGTTACAAAGTTAATACGTATGTGGCTACCTTTGAACAGGATTGCTTCTAGGTCAATATGGAGTTTTGGGAAACTCTCATCTGTTTCTATCCCCCATGTTTGCGCTAGAGCTGCAGCTACATTGGCTTCTTCAGAGATCAGATCTTCCCCTCGTTGAAATATTCTTTGCGGTTCAAACAAAAAAATGACTCCATTTGACGGAAAAATATCTACAAATGTTTCTTGGGTTGGCGTCACCCATGGAAGCCAAGACTCCATGCCTTCAAAGATTTCAAGGTTCACAAAGCGTTGCCAATGCGTTATTCCCCAAGTTTGGGTGTCTATTAATTTCTTAGCTTCTTCTCGCACTAATTCAGTAGGGATCAATTCACGGGCAGGAAAGATCTCTACGGTTTTCTTTGCCTCTCTAGATCTTTGGTCAGCTACGGAAAAGTCTGTTAAGCGTTCTATTTCATCGCCCCATACGTCCAGACGAATTGGAGTGCTAGATGTTGATGGGTAAACATCAATAATCGAACCGCGAACCGCATACTCGCCTCGGCGTTCGACTTGTGAAGTTCTTTGATACCCATATTGGGATAATTGACTTATCAGAGTTTCATAATTTACTGTCTCACCCGGATTTAATACGATTGGACCGGCAAACTGGTTTGGTGCCAGAATCTGCGAGATAGATCGAGAAGTGGCAACAATAATTTCAGGAGGGTCACCATTTCTAATCTTCCAGAGAACCTCGCTTCTTCTCCCCATTGTCTCTATTGCTGGACTAACCCTTTCGAAAGGAAGAGTTTCCCAAGCTGGGAACCAAGAGATATCCAATTCCGGAAGAAATTTAGATAAATCCTTAACGGTCTGCTGAGATTGCTCCTCAGTTGTCGTTACTACTAGGACTGGACTCCTTCCTCCAGATGCAACGTAGGAACTTAGTACCAAACTTCTTGCATTTTCAGGGATTACGAAATCTTTGTCTCTAAGGTTCGCCATTTGAGCAATGACTGAGTGCTTCCCTAGCTCAGTTACGCAGCTGTCAAATGTCGCCATTGAACTTATTCATGGTTTTTTCGTACCCTTCAGATACGAGAGTTTCAATGGCTTCTATTGATTTTAGAACACACGAATCTATCTTCTCTTGATCCTGTTTGGAGGGGCGTTTCAGAACAAAATTTCTTCCTTGTTCAGAGATCTCTGGTTTCCCTATCCCAATTCGTAATCTACCAAAATCTCTTGTGTGGATGTGTTGTTCAATTGATTTAAGACCATTATGACCGGCTAAACCTCCTCCAAGCTTTAATTTCATAGCACCAGGTTGTAAATCAAGTTCATCATGGATGATAAGAAGATCTTCGGGATTGGATATGTTGTATAGCTGAGTTAATTTTTGTACTGCAAGTCCTGATTCGTTCATGAAAGTTTGTGGAATGGCAAGAACTATTCTTTGAGAAGCAATTCTTATCTCGCTGCAGGAAGCTAACGCTTTATTTTTCTTAAAGGCTCCGACATGCTTGACTGAAAAGGCTTTAGCGACTTGGTGTCCAACATTATGTCGTGTGTTCTGGTATTTCTCTCCAGGATTTCCTAACCCAACAACTAGCAAATCTGGTGGTGAGGTTGTTTTGCGCTTGCGCTGTCTACGCAGCACGGGTCTTATTCGCTATCTTCGGCTGGAGTTTCTTCGGTTTCTCCAGAATCATCACCTTCAGCACCTGAATCTTCTCCATCTTCTCCATCTTCTAGCAGTCCCATTTCAGCGGCTTCTTCAGCTGCTATTGATTCCATAGTTGATCGAGTGACTGTTCCAACTGCAACGGTCTCTTCTGGGTCAACCTCAGTTCTTACTCCTTCAGGAAGTTTTATGTCTTCTACCCTGACTGAGCTATTTATCTCCAAGTTAGAAACATCTACGATTAATTCGTTTGGAATCGCCTGTGGCAAAGATAATACGGAAAGGGAGAACATAGTTTGATCAACCATGCCATTTTCATCAGTGACTTTTTTCGCATCTCCTTCAAGTTTTAGCCGCACTTCAACAGCTAGTTCTTGATTTGGGTCGACTCTAACGAAATCAACATGGATGACTTCATTCTTTACGGGATGCCTTTGGAGGGTTTTTAAGATTGAGAGTTGATTTGAACCTCCAACATTTATTTGGATCAGAGCGTTAAGACCAGCTTCTGTAGTTAATGCCCCACGCAAATCTGTGTAGTCGACGCTGAACACCAGAGCATCTTCGCCCAGACCATAAAGGACCCCGGGTACTCTTCCATCACGTCGTAAACGACGGGACGAGCGACTCCCAAGTTCTTTTTTTTCTTCAGTGTTTAATACTAAATCTGCCATTTTGATCTTCCTACCAACTAACTCAAATAGTAAGTCGCGAGTGATGTTTTACCAGATCCAAAGTGTACCCGTGAGATTTAGCTGAACCACCCGTTTGCTTCTAGCTTAAATGTTTACCGCCAAATATTTCGCTAACGCTTGTATCTTCAAAAACAGCATCTAAGGCGGATGCAATAATTCCAGCGACAGATAGAACTTTGATCTTATCAATGTGTTTATTTTCGGGTAGAGGCAGAGTGTTTGTCATAGCAATTTCCTTGATTACAGAGCCCTGTATTCGCTCAATTGCTGGATCTGAAAAAACACCATGTGTTGTGCAAGCATAGATTTCTTTAGCCCCTTTTTCGGCAAGTAGTTCGGCAGCTCCCACTATGGTCCCTCCCGTATCAATCATGTCGTCTATCAGGACGCAGACGCGGCCATCAACATCCCCCATTACGTCTTTAGACTCGATGACGTTCTTCTTATTTTTTACCCTTCGTTTATGAACAATGGCGAGATCAGCTGCGAGTTCGCTTGCATATCGTTCAGCTACTTTAACTCGTCCTGTATCGGGAGATATGACAACGAGGTCGTCTCCGAGGGTACGCATGTATTCAACTAGGACTGGCATGGCGGTTAAATGGTCAACGGGTTTCTCGAAAAATCCTTGTATCTGACCTGAATGGAGATCTACAGATACCATTCTGCTAACTCCAGCTGCAATGAAAAGTGTGGCTAGAAGGCGGGCGGTGATTGGTTCTCGCCCTTCAGATTTTCTATCTTGTCGAGCGTACCCATAGAACGGGCAGACAACAGTTATTCTTTTGGCAGAGGCACGTCGTGCCGCATCAACCATTATGAGTTGTTCCATTATTGAATCGTTGATTGTCATTCCTTCAGATGCAGAGTGGCTTTGGATGATAAAAACATCTCCTCCGCGAACCGATTCAGAGAATCTGCAGTGAATTTCTCCATTCGCAAACTCAGCAAGGTTTGGTTGGTCAAGTTGTACCCCCAAATGGTCAGCTATTTCTTGTGCTAAGGGAAGGTTTGACCTACCAGAAATAAGGTGGAGTCGTTTTTTAGTTATTAGTTCCATAAGTGTTCCTTATTTTTCATGTTGCTGGCCCGGCAGGACTTGAACCTGCAACCTCCTGGATCAAAACCAGGCGTTCCGCCAATTGAACTACGGGCCATTGCTGTTATTCCTGAACCTATCGTATCTCACTGGGTTCTATGCATTCAGGTAATGATTTGTTGGTGTTTCTTCTCTCTCGATATTCCATATTTCTAGAATACATTTTGGTGGTGCTCTAGGAAAATTATTTTTTGTTGGGCAAACACCGCTTTGCGGGAATCTTCAGGTAGTCTTCAACCGCTATGGGTTCATTAATTAAGAAACGTCGTAAAAGAATGAGGAAGAAAAAGCACCGTAAGATGTTGAAGCGAACAAGAGCTCAACGTCAACGCGGGAAATAAATTCTCTTCCCCAATTCATTGTGTTTGCGTAGATCTGATTGTACTTGCACGCGTCGTTTGTGTCACGATGAAACCTTCTCCTGGATAACTGCCTTCAACAAACCATGTGGAGCCGCTGCCGGCGAGCCTGGGAGTCTGACCAGAATGTTTTTCTAGCTTATCTCTCCAAAGCCATAGGTGAGGTTCAACTTTTAACGCTGCCAGTTCAAGGTCATTTCCATTGGTCCCTTTGGGAGATCCCATTTCGTCCCATGTTTCATAGACATCGGCAGTAGAACAACCGAATGGGGGAATCAAAAGCGTAAATACCCTTTTTTCGTATTTAAGATTTTTGATCTCTTCTCCTATTCCTTTAACTAAAGCGTGTCCTCCTCGGATGTTGAAAGGAATGTCGGATCCTAGGTCAACTGCTTTTATTTCATCAGTGAAACGAGCCCAGCGGAAAATAGATGCGGCATTAGCTGAACCTCCGCCTAAACCACCGCCTGGGGGGATGTTCTTGATTACCGTGACTTTCTTTTCTGCACCCACCATTTTAAGTGCTCTTAGAACAAGGTCTTCTTCTTCTGGTGGGGTAATGGGATAATTCCCTGTGTAGGTTACGCTATTGCCCTCATCTTCGATCGTTAGAGTATCAGCAAAATCGATGGTGACCATCTCAGATTCTATAGTGTGTAATCCATCTGAGCGTACGCCTGTAATTCTTAATGAAAGTGTTAGTTTGGCAGGTGAGGTTAGTTCAATCATTACTGGACGCTTGTTCTCTATTGATTTTCCGCATGTAACCCATTGGCAAGATCTATCCAGTTCTTCACAGAGAGTTCTTCAGGTCTTTGGCGAGGGTCTATATTAGCTTCGTCAAAAACGGATGGGTTAATTGCATGCCCGATGGATTTCCTAAGCATTTTTCTTCGATGAGTAAAGGCATTACGAACGATCTGGTTAAAAATTTTGATATTGACTGGAATTGGCGAAGTACGTCGTTTGAATTGCAGGAGCGCTGAGTCAATTCTCGGTATGGGGTAGAAGACTTCTGGGGAAATTCTCCCTAATATCTTGGCTTCAGCCCAATACTGTGACTTGACGGATGGGATTCCATATGCGCTCGTTCCAGGGATTGCGGCAAAGCGTTCGGCGACTTCTTTTTGCACCATTACATATATTTCTTCTACTTCCGGTGCTTGTTCCAAAATATTTATTAGTAGTGGCGAGGCAATGTTGTATGGAAGATTTGAGATCATTTTCCAAGTTCCTTTCCTTTCGGAAAGAAACGTTTTCCAAGGAATTTTCATGGCATCTGCATGGATGATCTGAACTTTTTGTTCTACCCCATGGTCGTTGAGAACTTCTGAGAGCGCTGGTAAGAGGAAACGGTCATATTCAATAGCGACTACGGAACTGAACTTTGAGAGTTCGCAAGTTAGTGAACCGAACCCCGGTCCGATTTCGAGAATTTGATCCTCTGACTTAACCTTTGCTTCACGAATAATTTTGTGGATTGTGTTGGGATCAATGACAAAATTCTGGCCTAATGATTTTGATGGTTTTATTTGGTGCCGTTCCATAAGATCTATAAGATCTTTTTTCCCTAATGTCATGTCTCTATTCCCTTTGAGCCATCTCAATGCTCCAGTGCATTTAAGTTTCGCCTAGTACCTTGCTAAGCAGATTTACTGGGTATTGCATTTATCGGCATACCCAATGTTGCCAACCGCCGCCGGATGCTTGGTATATCAGCCAAGCACTGACATTTATATTAGCGATTGGGTCATAGGCGCTGTATCCCGGATAGCCAGCCGTGTTCGCCCTAGCATCCCAATATTGGGGTAGATGCTGCATTAGACCAGCTGCGCCACTTGAAGGGTTAGTAGCATTTGGTTGGCCCATGCTTTCGCATTGCATGATTCTAAGAAAGCGGTTTGTGTCGCTGCTAGGTCCTCCATAGGAATTAATAGCTGATTCAACTGATTGCCTCCACTGTTCTACATCTGCAATGAAGTTAGTATCCGGTGTTGGGTCTGGTGTTGGGTTTTGTGTTGGGGGGTCCGGCGAGGGAGGTGAGGAACCTATGTTCTCAGATGCGGAGAGTGGAGGTGAGAAACTCGAGATGGTAGTGATTGCATCTCCTTTAGGAACGAAATTAGGGGTGTAGGGTTCTAGATTAATATTTTCTGATCGAAGAGTTTCTTTGTATCTGTCTTGCGTTTCTTGAGCGTTAAAGTCAGTTCCTGTGGTTGCCTTTGTTTGTTCCTCTACTGTTTCGTTCGGGATACCTTCTGCTATTTCTACAGAGCGTATTGTATTTGGTTCTGATTGGCTGAGTGCTTCTTCTAGAAACGCTGGCTCGGTGGGTCCGGTCAGAGAAAATATAACTGAAATGACTGCGAGCAGCACTATTGAGGCACCTACGATGGGAAATCGTAGAGCATGTAAAATTCTGAAGCTTGTTAGTTCTTGCAGTTCTCTACCTCCGCCCGACTGCACACTCATTATTTCCTCACAGATGGGAAAAGGCAACCTGAGCGGTTTCGCTTTGTCAGTTCTATGTTCTAGGAGTGGTTTCTTGAGGAAGGCTGTAGAACTTATTGGTGTTATTCCATAAAGCTTTAGAAAGGTCCGCTATACCCATGTTAATCTCCGTAGCTACCCTCTCGGCTATATATGGAAGGTATGCCGGATAGTTTTTCTTCCCTCTCTTGGGAACAGGAGCTAAGTAAGGTGAGTCAGTTTCAATCATTATTCGATCTATTGGAGTCATTTTCAGAGCTTCCCGAACCTCTGGAGCATTTTTAAATGTGATTATCCCTGAAAATGATAGGTTAGCTCCCCTTGCTAAAGCCATTTCCGCTTCTTGGGGGCCTCCGGTAAAGCAATGGAAGACGGTCCGAGATGGAGTTCCTTCTGAGTCAAGAATATTAAAGGTTTCTTCCCAGGCGTCTCTTGTATGTATTACCAAAGGCATATCTTTCTCATTCGCATACCCAATGTGGGAAGAGAAAACCTCTTTTTGTTGCTCTGCTGGTGAATGGTTGTAATAGAAATCTAGACCGCATTCTCCCACAGCTACTATTTCTGGTTTAGATAGTAGTTCGTGTATCCCTTCAATCCCTTTTGATGCGTCGTGGGGGTGAATACCTGCAGTTGCAAATACTGTGTTGGGGAATAACTCAGCGAGTCTTACAGCTTGTTTGGAACTTTCAAGATCTGTCCCTATGTTGATAAATTTCTGCACACCTGCTTTGATTCCTTCTTGGATTACGTCTTTTTCGGAACCTTCATTTGAAAAGTGGCAGTGGTTGTCTATCCAGCAGAGTTCTTTAGTTTCCGGTTTCATCGGTTTCAATCTTACGAAATAAAGGGGTTGGCTTTAATAACGGAGAGTCTGGTTGAAGTTCTTGCCGAGCCCAACCATTTTGTTTGCCAAGCATAGAGTCCAAGGTTTGACTGGAGAACGGCAAGAAAGGTTGGAACATGATTCTGATCCCATTTATCGCACTTAAAGCAACGAAAAGAATGGTCAATCCCCTTGGCTCATCTATTTTCAAAATTTTCCAAGGCTCAGTTGCGTTAAGGTACCGATTTGTTGCTTGAGCTGTTTCCATAGCGGTTCTTAAAGCGGCTCTGAGTTCAACTTGGTCGAATTGCTCTAAAGAAATTCGTAATGAATCATCTACTTGGTTCAGTAAGGCTTGGTCGTCTGGTGTGAATTCACCAGGTGAAGGAATCGCCTGATTGCTATTTTTATATACCATTGACAAAACTCTATTTACGAGATTTCCCCAATTTGAAACGAGTTCGTCATTAACGCGACGAACGATTTCTTCCTCAGAAATCTCAGTGTCGGCTTGTTCAGGAAAATTTGCGGCCAGTGCGTAACGTAGAGCGTCTGGTTGGTATTTTTCCAATCCTTCAGAGATCGTTAATCCCACTCCTCGGCTTGCGGATGCTTTACCGCCTTTGAATGTGACGTATTGGTTCGCTGGTATGTCATCAGGTAGATGAAGGTCTTCTCCCCCTATTGCGTCTTTGGTGGCTAAAAGTTGAGCAGGCCAGAATAGCGCATGGAAAGGGATATTGTCTTTCCCGATGAAATACACGTGGCGAGCGTCTTTGTTGTGCCACCAGTGCCTCCATTTTTCGTCATCACCTGTTTTGGTTGCCCATTCTCGTGATGCAGATAGGTACCCGATCACTGCGTCGTACCAGACATAGATACGTTTGCCTTCACCTAAATCGTCAACAGGTATTTTAACTCCCCAGTCAAGGTCACGTGTGATTGCTCTATCGATAAGTCCTTCGTCAGTTAGCCATCCTTTGGCGAAATTTATGACATGGTTTCTCCATCCTTCTTGTTCTCCTAGGTACCCGCTCAATTTTTCATTGAAGTCTGAGTATCTGAAATAGAAATGTTCTGTTTCTCTTGCTTCAGGGGTAGCTTCGGACAATTTCGACCTTGGCGAAATTAGATCTGTCGCATCATATGTTTTCCCGCATTGATCGCACTGGTCTCCTCTGGCTTCGTTATAGCTACAGTGAGGGCAAATTCCTTCCACATACCTGTCTGGGAGGAATCTTTGAGCTTCAGGATCGTACAGTTGACTAGTGATTCGTTTGTCTATAAAGCCATTTTGTAATTGGGCTAGAAACATTTCTTGAGTAACTAGTGCGTGGTTTGATGTGCCTGTAGTGGTGTACAGGTCCCAATTGATTCCCAATTCTTCCCATTGTGAAAGAAATTCTTGATGATACCGATTTACGATGTCTTGAGGGGTTACACCTTCTGCATCTGCTCTAACAGTGATAGGAGTTCCATGGACATCGGAGCCACTTACCATGAGCACTTCGTTGCCGATGATTCTTTGTTGTCTAGCGAAAATATCTGCAGGAAGGTATGCGCCGGCTAGGTGCCCTAAATGGCGGGAGCCTGAAGCGTAAGGCCATGCGACAGCGACGAGAACCGGAGTTGACATAGTCAATAGGTTATCCGTCTACGCTTCTCGTTGTGGGGTTTGCTGCGTCTTAAGGGTTTTCAATAGAGAGTTCGTACACACGGCGTTTGCTGACATTGAATTTTTTTACTGTTTCTTTGACTGCGTCGCGGTCGGATTTCCCTTGATCGGTGAATTCTTTTAGTGCATCTAGTAGTTCTTCATCGGTGGCTTCTCCGCTTTCTTGCCTTCCGCCTATAACGATTACGTACTCGCCTTTGGAGTTCCGGGATTGAAATTTTGTGTTGACGTCGCTAAGTGTTCCGCGAACAAACTCTTCGTGAATTTTGGTTAGTTCTTTAGCTACTGATATTTGTCGGTCGTTACCGCAGGTTTTCTTTAAATCTTCAATTGTCTGTTTGAGGCGATTTCCGGATTCATAGAGAACCGTTGTTTTTCTTTCTTCAGATATTTCATGTAGCCGTTCTTTCCTTGCTTTTCCTTTTCGTGGGATGAAACCTTGAAAAACGTACCTCGTAGTAGGCAGGCCGCTAGCTACTAGCGCTGTGATTCCTGCTGATGGTCCAGGAATCACTTCAATTGTTACTTCCTTTTGGATTGCTTCTTTAACGATGTGTTCGCCAGGATCTGAGATTCCTGGAAGTCCTGCATCGCTTACTAACGCTACTCTCTGTCCGTTTCTGATCCTTTCTATTATTTCTGCGCTTTTGGTTAGTTCTGTATGTTCGTTGAGTACAAATAGATCTGGGCGAGGTTTTATCTCTAGTAGTTGAAGCAGTTTTCCAGTTCTTCGTGTATCTTCGCAGCAAATAAGATCAGCGTTGCTTAATTCTTTAATTGCTCTTATAGAGATATCTTCAAGATTTCCTATAGGGGTGGCAATCAAGACTAGGGCGTGCCTATTCTCAGGTTGTTCTTTTTTTACGGAATCTAGGTTTTTCATTCTGGAATTGTTCATTTGGGTGCCGGTAGGGACAGAAGTACATGAAACTTTGGATAGGTCAGGTCGTTTAGATGATCATACGTTAAATCTAAAGTCCATGACGTCGCCATCTTGAACGATGTAATCCTTGCCCTCTATTCGGACTTTACCTTGGTCTCTAGCTGCTACCCAGCCTCCTGTTTCAAGTAATTCATCCCATTGAATTGTTTCAGCGCGAATAAATCCCCTTTGAAAGTCTGTGTGTATCCGTCCAGCTGCTTCCGGTGCTGTTGACCCTGAGCGGAAAGTCCAAGCTCTGCTTTCTTTCTCTCCGGTTGTAAGGAAAGTTCTCAATCCAAGAATGTGATATGCACGTTTGATGAAACGCGGCAGCGCTCCGTCTCCGAGTCCAAACCCGTCAAGAATCTCAGCGCGTTGATCTAGGGGAAGTTGGCTTGTCTCTGCTTCTAACTGGACGCAGACACTAATGACATCTGCGTTTTCGCCGAGTTCAGAAGATACTCTCTTGGCTGGTTCATTGTCTAGAAGTTGATCGTCTCCCACGTTTACGATAGCCATTACTGGTTTTCCCGTAAGGAGAAAATAAGGTTGTAGTACTTCAAGTCTCTCTTTGCCTATACCGCTTCGGTATAACGGTATGCCATCTGACAGTATCGCTAACGCACTTTCAAGTGCGTCGACTTCTTCCGCTAAGGACTTGTCAAGTCGTGCTGCTTTTATTCTTTTCGTAGCATGTTTTTCAACTGACTCAAGGTCAGCGAGTGTGAGTTCGATTTCTAGAATTCGTAACTGTTCTAGTGGGTCGGGGATTCCTGGCACATCTTCGTCCTCGAATGCCCGTAGGACATATACGACCGCATCGACTTCTCTAATATTTCCAAGGAATTGATTTCCCAAACCTTCACCTTGGCTTGCTCCCTCTACCAGTCCACCGATATCGGTGAATTGTACGCTGGCATGCACGGATGACTTTGATGCGCTCATTTCGGTGAGAAGTTCAAGTCTGTGATCGGGAACTTTCGCCACTCCTATATTTGGGTCGGTTGTTGCGAATGCGTAGGGGGCAGCGAGTACCGATCCGCCAGTAAGCGCGTTATAAAGTGATGACTTCCCTGCATTCGGTAAACCGACGAATCCAAACTTTTCCATTCTTGCGAGGGTAGCGCCTCATGTCGGTAGTTGTGGAACCTTACGATAAGGTGGTATTGAATTCGGAGGACTGATGTCGAAACGAACACAGAAAAAGAAAGCAAATGCTAGGCGCAAAAAGGCTAATCATGGTCGAAAGCCAAATCTCGGTCGTAACTCTTAGCTCATCGAAAGTTTAAATTAGATCTTTCCAAGGTCGTTTACTTATAACTGATGCTTAGTGATTGCAGTCTGGTCCGTGAACATGATTTAAGGTTGGCAAACTTTTCTTTTCTTTTTTGGCTTGTTTAGCTGCTTTTTTAGCTGCGGCTCGTTTTAATTTTCTGCTTAGACTCATTACTACTCGTTGGAGTTAGCGATTAATTCATCATCGTCAAGGGCGAATGCTTCGTATTCATCTCCGGTGTCTTCAAGATGTTCAAGTTCTATAACGCCGATTTCAGTGAATTTCTCGCGAAGCCAACCGTCCCCTGCGTCAAGAAGACCGAGTTTTCTGCAGTTCGGTACAATTTTTGCAAAGAGCAATTGATTAAAAATGTCGTCTTCTTCAGGAACGTTAAGTCCATGTTGTACTGCTTGTTTTACATTGCATCCCATTTTGTCCCACACTTCCTGTTGTAGGAGGCGATCACGCATTCTGATCCCAGCTTCAAATGCAAACTCTTGGCGTTCTAAAATATCTTTGGCTGACATATCCTGATAAACCTCTTGTAGGCTGAGCACTCCAAATGCGACATGGCGGGCTTCGTCGCTCATTACGTACCGGAGAAGTTTCTTTAATAGTGGTTCGGTTGTTACTTGATGCATTAAACCGAAGGCAGCTAATGCTAAACCTTCGACCATTATTTGCATTCCTAGGTATGTCATATCCCACCGACTGTCATTAATGATGTCATCAAGAAGAAGTTGCAGGTGAGGGTTAACTGGATATGTGATTCCAACTTTTTCTTCAATGTATTTTTCAAATACTTCTACGTGGCGCGCCTCGTCAACAACTTGTGTTGCGGCATAGTATTTAGCATCAATCCATGGAACTGTTTCTACTATTTTTGCTGTACAAAGCAAGGCGCCCTGTTCGCCATGTTTAAATTGTGATAACCGCCATGCGAAAGATTCAAGGCTGAACTGTTCCCATTCTTTATCTCCCCAATTTTTCGCCGGGGAATCTGGATGTTCGGTCCAATGCCCAGTGTTCACATTAGATGATTCAGTGAAGATGTTAAATGCTTTCTGGGTGTCTACTTCGATAGACCAATCAAGGTCAGTTTGAGCATCCCATTGGGAGTTTTTGGCTTTTTCATATAATTTGTCAAGTCTTGGTCTCTTACCTTTTTCGTAATCCCAGGTAAAGAGAGTATCTGCTTGATTCTTCACTGCGTGTATTACTTCGTCAGGGTCTGCATTGAATTCAGCTATTGCATCAACATCATCCATTGAGGATCTTTCAAGGATCTCCTGATCTGTGCGTGGGTCTGTAGTTGTCATTATTTTTATCCTGTCGTAGTTGGTAATGCTGACGCGATGACTGTGTTGATAACTATTTGCCATTCATCTGGATCTGGCATGGGGGTGTTGAGGGTGCGGAAAATAGTGAAGCCTAGACTTATTGCTTGGATGAATGTAACAATTGCGGCTGTATCAATTGTTTGGTCAAATTGCCCGTCGGTTTTGGCCTCTTCTATGATCTTGGCATATCGCATGCCCATGTCTTCAAGTCGGCGACCTAGCATTTCTGACAGTTCTTTGTCTCGTCTACTAGCTACTATGGCTTCAAGGAACAAGGCATCTTCTCCACCATGTTGGTCTAGGAGGTGCGACCCGAGACTAGCTAATAATTCTGTTGGTGTGTCGCTCTCTGATGAGGAAAGAATAGCTTCTAAATGCTGCCCAAATGAGCGGTCTAGTGCTTCTAGAAGCAGTTCCGATTTTCCAGTGTAGCGACTGTAGATTGCTCCGGTAGTTACCCCAGCTCTTCGAGCTATTTCGGCAACGCCAGCGCCTGCATAACCGCGTTCAGCAAAGACTTCAGTGGCAGCGGCTATAAGAAGATCTTCATTGATTTTTGTCGGCATTTATCCTCCTGCGCATTAATTATAATAACCATTATTATAGAATTCAAATCGGTTCTAAATTCTGAAACATAAAGTTAATAAATTTTTCTGAGTTTGAGAGGCGCAGAAGCTCTAGGGCGACTAGGTTGTAACGCTAGTCGGAAAAATACCGGCCTTTTTATTACGTGGAGGGAAAAAATGCGTAAACAATGGAAGTTGATTCTCGCTCTTCTCGCTGTTTTTGGCATGATCGCAGCCGCCTGTGGTGGCGATGACGACGATGCAAGCAGTAGCGGAAGTTCGAGTGATAGTTCTAGTTCAAGTAGTAGTGAAGACAGTAGCAGTAGCAGTAGCAGCGAAAGTTCAAGCGAAGAAGCATCTGACTCTGGTGACTTAAGTACCTGTCCTGATCCTTTAGCGATCCAGACAGACTGGTTCCCAGAAGCTGAACATGGTTCGATGTACGAACTCCTCGGCGATGGTGCTTACTCAATTGATTCTGAGAATCTAATTGTTTCAGGTACTTTGCATGATGGAGGTACAGACACAGGTGTTGGATTTGAAGTCCGTACCGGTGGACCAGCTATCGGATTCTCACCTGTAGCCAGTTACATGTACACCGATGATTCGCTTACTTTGGGGTATGCCAATACGGAAGCGCAGGTAACATTCTTTTCGAGTGCACCAATGCTTTCTGTTGTGGCCCCATTGGAAAAGAACCCACAAATGGTTATGTGGGATCCGGCAACATACCCAGATGTTAATACACTGAAGGACCTTGGTGACCAAAACATAACTATCAGTGTGTTTGGTGGAGGCGTCTTCGCTGAAGTATTCATCGCTCAAGGCATCTGGTCAGCTGGCCAAGTTGACCCATCCTATGATGGTTCTCCAGCGAACTTTATTGCCAATGGCGGAACAATTGCTCAACAAGGATTCGCATCGGCCGAACCTTACGATTACGAAAAGGTATTCGAAGACTGGGGCAAACCAGTGAAGTTCCAACTTCTCCATGATGCTGGATTCCAGGTTTACTCACAAACCATCGGTATTCGTTCAGCTGAAAAAGACGAACTTGATGAATGCTTGAAAGCACTTGTCCCTGTTATCCAAAGAGCCGTCGTAAGCTATGCTCAAGATCCTTCAACAGCTAACGCAATCATTGTTGATGCTGTTGAAACCTTCGCTAGCTTCTGGGTCTATTCTCCTGGATTAGCTCAGAACTCTGCTGATGCTCAGAAGACTCTAGGACTTGTCGGGAATGGACCAAATGACACTGTTGGCGATATGGAAGAAGATCGAGTCCAAGGCGTTATTGACATCATGGCAGATGCTGGTATTGATACAGGTGGAATCACCACAGCTGACATCTACACGAATGAATACATTGACTCTTCAATTGGCTTTACCGGAGATGATCTTTGCATCTCTGCAAGTGACGTCACAGCCGGTCTTGTCTTTGACATTGGCGGTCGAGGAGACCAATCATTCAATGATTCAGCAGCCGCTGGTATCGATCGGGCAGAATGTAGCCTAGGTGTCTCATACTCAGAATCTTCACCAAATGATGATGGTTCAAACCGTGCAGAACTTCTCCAACTACAAGCTGACAACAACCCAGTAGTTGTTGCTGTCGGATTCTTGTTCGCTGGAGATGCAGCAACAGTTGCAGCGGCTAACCCAGATACAAACTTTGCGGTTATCGACGATGCAATGATTGACTTTGGAACCGGTGGACCACTAGCGGATAATGCCGCTGGTTTGACCTTCGCAGAACATGAAGGTTCATTCCTTGTAGGTGCAGCAGCTGCCTTAAAGACAGAAACTGACACAATCGGTTTCATCGGTGGTGTTTGCTGTTTCGGTTTGATTGAAAAATTCGAGGCAGGATATATCGCTGGTGCACAAGCTGTGAATCCAGATATCAATATCATTTCCCAGTACATCACAGAATTCCCTGATTTCGATGGCTTCAACGCCCCGGATCGTGCAAAGGAAATTGCTGCTGCCATGTACGCCAGCGGAGCAGATATTGTCTACCATGCAGCGGGAGGCTCTGGAGCAGGGCTATTCGAAGCTGCCAAAGAGGTTAGTGAAGCATCCGGTTCTAAAGTGTGGGGTATCGGAGTTGACTCCGACCAATACAACACGGTTGATGCAGAAGTTCAGGAATATGTCCTTACTTCTATGCTCAAGCGAGTTGATAACGCAGTTTACCTAGTTCTCCAATCTCAGGTAAATGGAACATTCCAAGCTGGTCAAACTGCCTTTGGGTTAAGCGATGATGGCGTTGGCTATTCCACTTCCGGTGGTTTCGTCGATGACATTGTTGCCGAACTAGAGGCCTTCAAGAAACAGATTATTTCTGGAGCGATTGTCGTTCCAAGCTCAATGGAGTAACTGAAAGGCTTAACGAATAAAACCTAAAACGAGTGGGGCTGGTACTACACCCCAGTTGAGAAACTGGGTAGTGTATGAAAGTATCAGTCTCGCTCGTTTTTTAAGGAGAAAGAGTGCCAAACGCTATAGAGCTTAAAGGGATAACAAAAAGGTTTCCCGGCGTTCTCGCGAATGACAATGTAAATCTGACGGTTGCTGAAGGCGAAATACACGCTGTTTGTGGGGAAAATGGAGCAGGGAAGTCAACGCTCATGAAGATCCTATATGGCATGCAACCTGCGGATGAAGGCACTATGGAACTCTTCGGCGAAGAGAAAACTTTTGCTTCTCCAAATGAAGCGATTGATGCCGGAATAGGAATGGTCCACCAGCATTTCATGTTAGCGAACCAGTTAACCGTCCTAGAGAATGTCATTTTGGGGGCTGAACCAACTAAACCAGGTGGTCTTATTGATTTCGTTGAAGCTAGTGCCCATTTAGAGGAAGTAGGGAAGGCTTACGGGTTGACTGTTGACTCATCTGACCTTGTTGAAATGCTCGAAGTGGGTGAGAGGCAACGAGTTGAGATAATAAAGGTTCTCTTTCGTGGTGCGAAAATTCTCATATTTGATGAACCGACGGCGGTACTTGTCCCACAAGAAGTAGAAGAACTCTTTCGCAACATGCGTGAACTTAAAGCCAATGGGGCAACGATAATCTTCATTGACCACAAACTTGAAGAAGTCCTTGAAATCGCTGACACCATTACCGTTCTTCGTCAAGGGAGAACCGTAGCGACGGTGAAACCAGACGATGTTTCCGCAAGCGACTTAGCGGAATTGATGGTCGGGTCTGAATTACCCAAACCGCAATTGTCAGAATCAAAAGCCCTGGAAACTGTTGGTCTATCCCTACATGAAGTAACTGTGCTTGACGAAGATAACCGCCCAATTGTTGACAATGTTTCTCTGAGCGTTCGCTGCGGAGAAATCCTAGGTATTGCGGGTGTTGAAGGAAATGGGCAACACGAACTCGTCGGAGCAATTCTTGGTACGCAAAGCGTAGACTCAGGAGAGGTTGCGCTAATGGGAGACAATATTTCTAGCCAATCTGTTAGGAAACGAAGAGAAAATGGTCTCGGGTACATCCCCCAAGACAGGCAAGAAGAAGGCCTTCTCCTCACAGCTCCCCTCTGGGAAAATGCAGCTCTCGGACATCAGACAGCTAAACCCTTCTCCAAAGGTTGGCGCCAATGGTTTATTGATAGGGTTGGCTCCCGCACCCAAACTGAACGAATCCGCGAAGAATACGACGTCCGAACTCCCAATATAGAGGTCTCAGCACATGCGCTATCTGGCGGTAATCAACAGAAACTTATAGTGGGCCGGGAAATGGTTTCCCAACCTTCTGTTCTCGTCGCTTCCCACCCTACGCGAGGCATAGATGTTGGAGCACAAGCATCAGTATGGGGGCAAATCCGAGAAGCACGAAGTCAAGGACTAGCGACTTTACTTATTTCCGCAGACCTTGATGAACTTATAGGGCTCTCTGACTCCATAGTCGTCATGTTCCGCGGTCAGATCGTTGCCCAACTAGATCCTTCTGAAATCACCCCAAGAACTCTCGGAGCCTATATGACTGGAGCGGCAATGGAAGAGGCAGAAAATGAATAAGGGCACCTTACGTCGAGTTGCTCTTGCATTAGCTGCGCCTATTGCTGCAGTTGTTTTCGCAACAGTGGCCTCTTCAATCTTTCTCATAATTGCAGGGAGTAACCCGTTTTCAGCATATGGAGACATGTTTGAATATGGCAGCAGACTTGAAATACAGGTAGACATACTCAATAGAGCCACTCCGTTGTATATTTCTGGAGTAGCAGCAGCTATCGGATTCCGAATGAACCTATTCAACATTGGTGTTGAAGGGCAATATCGTTTAGCTGCGATCGTCGCCGCCTACGTTGGGGCATCAGTGTCACTCCCAGCTTTCCTCCACGTTGCTTTAATCCTCTTTGTCGCAATGCTTGTCGGAGGAGCATACGCCGGTGTAGCTGGCGTTTTGAAAGTAACCCGCGGAGTGAATGAGGTTATTTCAACAATAATGTTAAACGCAATAGCGATCTCAGGTTTGATCGCGTGGCTCGTTCGAGAATGGCAAGCAGGAGGAAGTGTTGACGCGAAAGGAGCAAATCTAGGCGTTGGGACTGAACCAATTGAAGAATCAGGGCTCATTCCAAACATCAATAGTTGGCTTGAATTATTCACTCGAGAGATTGGAAAGGGAAAGGAGCTAACTGGAGTGCTTCTCGTCGCGATCGCTGTTGGAGTGCTCTACCACATCATTCTCAACAGAACACGGTTTGGATTTGACCTCCGCGCTTCAGGAATTAACCCATTTGCGGCGAGAGCAGGTGGTGTCAACGATAAAAGAATGGTCCTCGGAGCTATGGTTCTTTCAGGAGTGGTTGCTGGACTCGTCGGGATGGCTGAAATAGCGAAGCTTGGAAGGTTTAGCCCTAACTTTGTCGGCAACTTAGGCTTCGCAGGAATTGCTGTTGCACTCCTAGGCAGAAACCATCCAGGGGGAATAGCAATTGGTGCACTCCTTTTTGCTTTCCTTGACACCGCGTCCGGAGTCTTGCAAGTAACTGGATCAGCTTCACGAGAAATTGTATTTATCATGCAAGGAATAATCCTTCTAGCCGCGGTCATCGCTTACGAAGTCGTGCAACGATACAGAATTCGCGAAGAAGCCCGACTCGCTTCAACACTTCTCTCAGGAGATCAGGAATGATATTAGAGCGAATTCGACAACTTCCAGCATGGGCTCGGTGGGCATCATATGCCACGATAGGTGTGCTTATACTCACTCTTGTTCAAGAACTTGGCCAAAATGATACAAGTCATTTGACAGCGGTTACCACTGCCCAAACTGCGCTCAAATGGAGTATCCCTATTCTTCTAGCCGGACTCGGTGGCCTTTTCGCCGAAAGAGCTGGGATTATCAACATTGGATTAGAAGGAATGATGATCCTCGGTACATGGTTTGGAGCTTGGGGAGCATTCAATTACGGACCTTACTGGGGAATCATAATTGGCGCTATCGGGGGTGCTATCGGTGGTTTAATCCACGCAATCGCAACAGTAGGGTTTGGCGTCGACCATATCATTTCAGGTGTCGCGATAAATATCCTCGGTCCATTTGCCGCGCGATTCTTGTCTTCTGAAATTTTCACAGGTTATCAAGGGGGTTCTGTAACACAGTCACCTCGTGTTGAGAATGTTGAGAAATTCACAATGCCTTTCCTTGCTGGTGGCTATGACACGCCAAATTTCCTGAAATGGATCGGGGAGAAAGATATCCCCCTCCTAAGTGACATAGGAAATATTCTCAGAGGAATAATGACGCAAACATCCTGGGCAACAATCATAGCTATCCTCCTTGTGCCATTATCAGCTTGGGTTCTATGGAGAACCCGTTTCGGGCTTCGAGTCAGAATAAGCGGCGAAGACCCTTGGGCAGGAGAATCACAGGGTGTGAATATCTATAAGTACAAATTCATTGCCGTTATGATCAGCGGCGCGTTAGCTGGATTTGGTGGCGCCTTCATAACAATTGAAATGTCTTCTATCTACCAAGAAGGCGGAACGACCGGAAGAGGTTTCATTGGTTTAGCTGCTCTAATCTTTGGTAACTGGAGACCAGGGGGCATACTCGCCGCAGCACTGCTTTTCGGTTACCCCTATGCTCTCCAATTTGGTGACTTTGATGGGTACGCTTCCCATGCGTTGCTGCTTGTGAATGCCGTTGCTCTATTCGGAGTAACTATTTGGGCGATCCGGAAAAACAAGCATGCGGATGCAGTAATAGCATTTGTGCTCGCAGCTCTTTCGGCTACCTGGTATTTCATCTCAGACACTGTTCCTGACTGGTGGGTCAAGATCCTTCCTTATGTAATCGTCATCGTTGTATTAATCTTCTTTGCTCAGCGTCTTCGAATGCCTGCTGCAAATGGGCAGATCTACCGGAGAGGGCAAACATAGAGTCTATGGGTGAGTTAAGCGATGAGCAGAAAGAGTCCTTTGACCGCGATGGAGTGCTCGTGCTTCCAGATTTTTTCGCGCCTACGGAATGCGATGCACTTCAAGACCGAATGGCAGAAATCGTTGACGGCTTCAAATCCGCAGAAAGTGACACCGTTTTTTCAACGACAGAGCAGAAGCACGCTCAAGAAGAGTACTTTCTAACTTCCGGAGATAAGATTCGTTTCTTCTTTGAAGAGGATTCTGACTCTTCACTTCCAACTGATGTTTCCTTGAACAAGGTGGGGCACGCAATGCATGATTTAGATCCGGTGTTCTCGGAGTTTGTTCGCCAACCGAAGATAGCTCAGTTGGCTACCGACATAGGGTTTAATGATCCTCTTCTCTTGCAATCAATGTATATTTTTAAACCACCTAAGATTGGTGGTGAGGTGGTTTGGCATACTGATCATGCTTTTCTATGGACCGATCCGCCTTCTGTTAAAGGTTTCTGGGTTGCTCTTGAAGATGCAACTATTGAGAATGGTTGCCTATGGTGCATTCCTGGGCTACATAATCAAGAACCTAAGAATAGATTTCGCCGTAAAGAAACTGGCGGAACCGAAATGCAAATATTTGACTCAACTGATTTCCCGATTGAGAAGCGAGTCCCGCTTGAGGCCAAAAGAGGAACCATGGTTGTAATTCATGGGCTTCTCCCCCACTGGTCAAGTGCTAACTTATCTGAGGTATCTCGTCACGCGTTTACCTTGCATGTGATTGAAGGTTCTGCGAATTACTTGGATGATAATTGGTTGCAGCGTTCCCCAGAAATGCCTCTAAAAGGATTTACTATTTAGAATTACTAATGACCTTGTTAGAAATCAGTCAAGACTCTGTTAAACAGTGCCCCAAAATCCTTCTCCATGATCATCTTGATGGTGGACTCCGCCCTGAAACGATAATTTCACTCGCACAAGAATCTGGTTACACTCAACTCCCTAGCAGTAATGCCGGTGAGCTTTCTCGCTGGATGTTGAACACAGCGAAGCAAGGAAATCTTGAACTCTACCTTGAAGCTTTCGCCCATACGGTTGGGGTGATGCAAACAAGGGAGTCCCTTAACCGCGTAGCTAAAGAATGCGTTGAAGATCTTGACGATGATGGAGTGATCTACGCTGAGGTACGTTTCGCTCCTGAGTTGTTCCAAGAAACAGGACTAAGCTTGTCCGCTGTTGTCTCCTCGGTACTTGATGGCTTCAAATCAGGGATGGAAGGACGCGAAATTGTAGCAAAGGCTATTCTTTGCGCCATGCGGTCAAACACTAGGAGTATGGAAATAGTAGAAATAGCTTCAGATTTTTTAGGGAAAGGAGTTGTTGGCTTTGACATTGCTGGGCCAGAAATTGGCCACCCTCCTAATTTACATCTTGAGGCATTCACCTTTGCCCAGAACAATGGTGTTCCTATAACTATCCATGCCGGTGAAGCTGCTGGACCGGATTACATAGAAGAAGCACTAGATCCATGCGGAGCAGACAGAATAGGTCACGGAGTATCCATCGCCAAAGAAGTTAACGAAGAGGGCAATTACTTTCGAAAGGGTTCAACCGCTTCGGCCATCGTGGAGAATATGATCCCATTAGAAATCTGCCCTACTTCGAATCTCCATACGGGTGTTGTCAATTCGCTCAGTGAACACCCGGTGGATATGCTCCTCAGGGCAGGTTTTCAAGTTACTGTGAACACCGATAATCGACTGATGTCCTGTACCAGCATGACCAATGAATTATGGGAATGCCACAAAGCCTTTGGTTGGGGTTGGGAAGAAATTAGTGCGGTAGCTGATACTGGGATTCGAAATGCCTTTATTCCTCAAGCGGAGAAAGATCCTGTCATGGAGAGATTAAGATCATGGTATGGAACTAACCCTTCTTACAACTAGGACGAAATGATGGATAAGGTTGAACTTATCGGGCTTGATGCCGATGACACACTGTGGGAGAGTGAAATTTATTTCGCTGCAGTCGAGGAAAAATTTCTTGATCTGATGGGAAAGTATTCGTCCGAAGATGATCTTGAAAGAACGCTTTCTTCAAATGAAATATCTAATCTTCGGGTATTCGGGTACGGAGTCAAGTCTTTCACTCTTTCAATGATTGAGACCGCCCACCGTGCTTCAAATGGAACTATAACGAGTACCGATATTGACAAAATCATCTCTTGGGGAAAAGAACTTCTTCAACACCCCGTTACTTTTCTCGATGGCGTAGAAGAAGCAGTGCATTCGTTAACAAAGGATTTCAATGTTTTCATCATTACAAAGGGCGATCTTTTACATCAAAGGAACAAAATTGAGGAATCGGGTTTGGATGCCCTTGTTACCGGCTTCGAAATATTCCATGAGAAAGATCCGAATTCTTACCGGGATTTCTTGGAAGAACGCAACATTTCGCCTGAGAATTTTGTTATGGCTGGCAATAGCCTTCGTAGCGATATCTTTCCAGTCACATCTATAGGCGGAAAAGCGATCCATATCCCACATGATTTAACGTGGGATTATGAAAAAATAGTTAGTGATGATGCTCCCTCTTCGGGGTATAAGATACTTGAACGGATTTCTGACCTGCCCCAACTCTTGCGATCTGGGAGTGAGTTAGATTCATAACAACGATCCTTGCATTAGAATAAGCCCATGATGGGAATCCCAATGCTTGATATTTCGGATGAAGTTGCGACCGCTAAATCAGAGAGCATGCCTATCGTTTGTCTTGAGTCAACGGTTTTCAGCCAACTTGGTCTTCCTTCTCCTGCGAATGCTGATGCTCTGAGCCGATGTTTAGCAGTTATTCGCAGTAACGGTGTTGTCCCAGCGGTTACAGCAGTAATTGATGGGAAATTGCGGTTAGGTCTCTCAGAGTCAGAACTTGAAAGAGTCCTGTACGCTGATGAGAAAATTTCTATCCGAGACCTTTCAACTGCCGTAGCGAAGAAATGTCATGTTGGAGTCACAACTGTTTCTGCTTCTTTGGCTATCGCTAATGCTGCAGGAGAGAAGGTTTTCTGTACTGGCGGCATAGGTGGAGTTCACCGGGGAGCGAGTGAAACATTTGATATCAGTGCGGATTTGTATGCATTATCACGCTTTAACGTTTTATGTGTCAGCGCCGGAGCTAAGGTCTTTCTTGACCTTCCAAAGACTATTGAAGTTCTTGAATCTTTAGGCGTCCCAGTTCTAGGCTGGAATACGAATACTTTTCCTGCGTTTTACTTGCGTGATAGCGACCTTCCAATAAGTGAAGTTACTACCGCTAATGAAGTCATCCAGGTTCTCGCTGCTACCTCATCTCTAGGCCTAGACCATGGTGTACTTCTGAATGTCCCAATTCCGGAAGAAGCTGCATTGGATTCTGAGGTAATTCATGAGTTGATTCGTTCCTCAATCATTGAGTTGGAAGACAAGGGAATCACCGGCCAAGATGTGACTCCTTTCATTCTTGAGAGATTAGCGAAGGAAACTGAAGGGGCAAGCGTCCCTGCGAACATGGCTTTATTAGAAAATAATGCAAGTGTGGCTTGCACAATAGCAAAACTTCTTTAAGTATCTAACGGTTTTGGTTGTGGGAAATACGGCCTTTCCCATCGGTGACTCCAGGTAGTTGCGGCTCTGCCATTCCAAGCTTTGCTGCTACTGCTTCTAGAACAAAATGCTCAACCTCTTCCCAGTTGTGGGCTCGGATTCCATCTAAATGCCGGTTGTATGGTTGGTCGAATATTATGACCTTCCTTCCATCTTCTTGAAAAGCTTCTATATTGTGAGGCCCGTCATCGATGTAGAGATCTGCATGGAGGGCAGATTTTGCTCCGATGAAACATAGATCTCTATACGGGATACTGAAACGGTCTAACCAGTCAGCTGTGTCTCCTGCTGCGACTGCATGACCCCAGTTGACATAAAGCCGGTGGCTTATGATGCGAATCCAGATCCCCTGATCGGAAAGTCGCCAAAGTGTTTCAGATGCCCCGTCTATCACGGGCATGTCACGAAACATGCGGTGCTCTACCACAGCTTTCTCATGAAGTCTTTCAAAGTCTTCTGTGGTAAGTCCCCATTCTTCAAATCCCCAACTCCTGTCAAGGGTTAAAGAATCAGGTTTAACTCCTAACTCGTGGGCGACGAGATCTCTAAAGATACGGTTATGGTCGCCACAAACACCGTCAAGGTCAACTCCGAGGACGAATGGAATTCCGATAAGCCTTCTCCTTCTTGATGTTACTTATCCCAAGAATAGCCTCAGATGATAGTGTCAATGACTATCAAATGAATGGATTGGAATTCATGGAAGTTACTGTAATTCAGCATGCTTTAATTAATGATAAGTTAACTGTTCTTCGTGATGTGGAAACATCTAATGAACGATTTCGGGAAACGCTTAGTGACCTATCTTTCTTTCTCATTTACGAAGCTTTACGAGAAATCAAAATGGTTGAAAAGGATATTCATACCCCTTTAGCTAAAACAAAAGGGTCTTTTCTCGAAGATTCCCCTGTCCTTGTCCCTGTAGTTCGGGCTGGTTTAGGAATGCTCGATGCTGCTTTAGCTCTCCTCCCTCAATCACAGGTTGGTTTCTTAGGAGCTAGACGGAACGAAACAACCTTCGAGCCAGAAGAATACCTGAATACGATCCCTGAAGATCTCAATGGCTCTCACGTTATTATTCTGGACCCTATGCTCGCTACTGGCGGGTCGCTGCTTCACACACTTGAGATTGTTCGTTCCTCAGGCGCGGGAACTATTTCTGTGATCTGCGTGATTGCCTCACCAGAAGGGGTAGAGAATATCTGTTCGTCATCTCATTCAGGAGATCTTTTCCTTGCAGCCATTGATGAAAAGCTAAACGAAACAGCTTTTATTCTTCCTGGGCTTGGAGATGCAGGTGATAGACAATTTGGAGCGATGTAACGTTAAGTTCCGATTACATATTGTCTTAATAGTGTTTCGATTTCCGAACCTATAACTTCAAGAGTTTCTATAGCTTGGATTTCTGCCTTAGCAATCTGAGAACTCTCTGAAACAGAAGTAACCATTTCCATGTAGATCTTTATCATAGGTTCTGTACCACTGGGACGAACTAGCGCTCGTACGTGTTTCCCTATCTCCAGTTTTACTAAATTTGCTGATGGCAGCGAAGAGTGTTCGTCAGACTGTAAGTAATCCATCACCGAAGTTACTTCCCCTAAAGAAAATTCGCTTGGTGGCTTCTCCCTTAACCCTTGCATGACGGATTGTAAGTGATTCTCGGATTGCGCTCCTTTGAAGCGAACTCGCCTTGTGGTCGTGACATGATGTCCGTACCGAAGTGAAAGCTCTTCTAATTTTTCAAGGATGCTTTTTCCATTTTTTTGACAATTTGCCAGAACCTCTGCAAGAAGAAGAGCAGCTGCTATGCCATCCTTGTCTCGAACTGCTTCTGTCGTTGCATATCCTAGAGCTTCTTCATAACAGAAAATCGGGGTCTCCGAATCATTTCTATATGCTTCAGGGAT